>DASUWP010000143.1:0-8096 GCA_036378335.1 Acidobacteriaceae bacterium
GAGCCATCGGTGGATGCCGAGAGCGCCTCCACCACCACGATCGAGATCAGGTCGTGAGCGTGCATCGCACGGACGTCGGATGTCAGCCGGGTAAACGCGCCGTCTTCACTCCAGATCGAGCCCATCTCACGCGGCTCGGCTTCGCTCTGCTGCCGTACCCGCGCAATGTACTCGGAGAGGGCGCGATCGGTAGCTCCCTGAATCGCATCGCTCTTCGGCTTCGGCGTACCCGCATGCGCTGTGCAGGTGACTCCGATAATCACTGCTCCAGCGAATAGAGCAGTCCGTCGCATCCAATCTCTGCGAGCCGTCACCGCCATGCCGCAACCTTTCCGCTGAGGACGGCCGTTCCAGAACCAACGATCTTCATCTCAACCATTGCTCCAGTCACCCTCACACGCGCGCGAACGCGCTCGCCGCACGCGCCGTTCTCGAGTGCCATGGCTTCGAGCGAAAGGGTGGAAGAACCGGCGTTTGCACCGTGGAGCAACACACGGTCTCCTGCACGGACGCAGATGATTGGCAGTCGCATTTGTTTATCCAGGTGACTTGCTGCATCGGCGCCGCGCACGAGCACGAGGCGGGGCGGAGCAGCCGGACGCTCCGGATTCGCGACGCGCTCCCAATGCAGCCCAGAAAACGGATCAGCTCGCTCGGCGTCGCGCGCAGTGTTCATAGCCGACGCTCCGGCCACACTCGCCCCGAAAGAAAATATGACGACAGCGACAATGATCTTGCGTCCTGCGTTCACAGTTCCTCCTCGGCGAGATCTAGCGCGACATATTGTTGACTTGCGAGTACATGTCATCAGCGGCCTTGATCACCTTGGAGTTGCTCTCATAGGCACGCTGTGCCAGCACCATCTCGACGAATTCGCTGACGACATCCACATTGGACCCCTCGAGGTATCCCTGCTGCACCTGCCCCAGTCCCTGCGTACCGCCAGGGTTGTCTGTGATCGGATCTCCGGAGGAAAGCGTGGCGCGGAGTAAATTGCCGCCCATCGATTCGAGTCCGCCTGGGTTGGCGAACGTCGCCAGTTGCAGTTGTCCCAGCTGCTGTGGATTCTGCTGTCCCGGCAATGTGGCGTTCACCTGGCCGTAGGGCGTGATGGTCACGGCGGTCGCGTTCGGCGGAATCGTAATCGTTGGCTGTAATAGATCTCCCGCAGCCGTCACGATGGTTCCTTGATTATTCAAGTGGAAGCTGCCGGCTCGTGTATAGGCGAGCGTTCCATCAGGTCGCTGAACCTGGAAAAAGCCCGCGCCTTCGATCGCGATATCGAGCGGATTGTTCGTCTGGTTGAGATCACCCTGCGTCATGATGACTTCCGTCGCAGCTGACTTCGTGCCCAACCCGATCTGCAGCCCCGCGGAGACGGTTTGTGCGCTCTGCGCCGCTCCGGGCGTCACCATGTTCTGGTAGAGCATGTCCTGAAACTGCAGCCGTGTCTGACGAAAACCTGCAGTTGAGGAATTGGCAAGGTTATTAGCGATGGTGTCCAGATTGAGCTGCTGCGCGCTCATGCCGCTCGCTGCCGTATAGAGTGCTCGTATCATTTCGTTCCCGTCTCCGATTCGTTCTGCGTTAGCAGTCGCGATACTGCGTTCGCTTACACCTTCGGCAAGTCTTCGCTGGCGGCCCGGTCAAAATCGTTATGAAAGACCGACAACGCCTTCTGCATCATTTCGGCCTGGCGCTGGATCAACATCAACTGCAAACTGCCATTCACCACATCCTGATTCGATCCTTCAAGTTCACCTTGAGCGACGGAGTAGTCCTGGCTCGGTTTGAGGCTGCTCGCATTATTCAAGCGATACTCATTCGCTCCCTCAGGAATCAGTTGCGTTGCCGGTGCGACAAATACACCGAGCTGCCCCACCACGCCCCCATCGACAGAAACCGCTCCATCCGTGCCTACCGCAATCGCTCCGTTGGGCATGGTGATTGGCTTGTGCGCTGTATCCAGAACCGGATTGCCGGCGCCATCGACCAGCGCTCCGTCCTTGCTCCGCTGAAATGAGCCGTCGCGCGTGTATCGTTCGCCATTTGCAGTCTTCACCGCAAAGAAGCCCTGGCCCTGGATGGCCACGTCCGTGGCACTGCCCGTTTTCACCAGCGCACCCTGGCCAAGATCCACCTGGTCGCCGCCAAGCACGCCGTAGCGGTTGACGGCGCCATTCAATTGCGAGTCCGCTGCTCCTTCGCCGGTGATCGCGTCACGAAAGTATTCGCGCTGCGCACGATATCCATTCGTGTTTGCATTTGCCAGATTGCTGGAGGCGGCATCCATAGCTTCGGTGCGCGCCAACAATGCGGAATAGGCTGCGTAGTAACCGCTATCCATTGCCGATCCCCCTGCCGCCTACTTCTTGCATGCATGGGGCCATCCCGCGCCGCATCAGGTCCCGGATTCTTAGCGTCCTCTAAGGGATCAACGCTTTCTCCGGGTGATCGACCGGTCCCTGTAAGGGCAGCACGACGTCCTGCACCTGCGCTGGACGGCGTCCTCTTTTCCCCAGCCACATGCGAAGCCAGAGATGGTCATGCACTCTCGCCAGGCGCGCATCCGAGGGTCGGACACGCTCGATCAATTCACTGATATAAGCCGCCGCGCCATCGCGTCCGCGTACCGCTAGTTGCGTGGCATCCGCGGCGTCCATCTCCGCACGGCACCATGCACCGTCTTCGATAAAGGCGGCATGCACAGGCTCGCGAAGCATGTGCTCCAGTGCGCGAGCCGCAGCGTGTTCCGGGCGGTATCTTCCTGCGAGATACAATCCCGCGTCGGGCCCTTGGCGCAAGAGGGCAAAATCATAGCGCTTTCGCAGAAAGGCGGGAATAAGTGCCGGCGCTGGTTCCAGACCTGGCATTCCCGAGGGCAGTACCGCACAGCTCCACTGTATGGCCAACCCCTTGGCGACGGTCTCTTCCGAAACACCGTGCAGGCGATGCAGCCATTCACCAATCCGTCCGTGACCGGCGCTGCGCTGTGCTGCAAGCGCTTCCTGAAGCTCGCGATGGCCGATCCAGCCGCGGCTGAGCAGGATCAGGCCTAGCGGCATACGCAGGACACGCTCCGCCGAAGCAGGTTCCCAGCTTTCGATCTGACCGCGCAGTGCGTCGGTGACCGATTGCTCCATGCAACCCGCGCCGCACATCCACTTCCCCTCGAATCGGGGAAACGACCGACTCCGGAAGAGCCGCAGCCAGCCGGTTTTGCACTGTGGATTGCCGCACGTCTCGGTCCAGCGAGCCGGAGGAGATGAGGGTTCGTCCTGGGACATTTCGGCGAGCCTTTGCATTACCCGGAAACTACCTCGGTCACGCGCAGGCCGAATTTTCCTTGCACCAGCACCACCTCGCCGCGAGCAACGACCTTGTCCCCAATGATCAAATCCACCGGATCGGTGACCTGACGGTCGAGCGGAATGACCGCGCCAGGACCGATCTCCAACAGCTCAGCGAGTGACATTTCGCGCGCGCCAAAACGTATGTTGGCTTCTAACTCAATGTCGAGCAGCTTGCCCAAACCATTCCCATCCACCATATCTCTCTCCTCTCAAATGTCTCAGCCCCGTCATGCGCGGGCAGCACGTCTTGCAGGTGCGCCCAGGGCCACCCGAAGCCGCGCCATGGCTGAAGAATGAAGCTGCGAAACACGCGATTCCACAACTCCCAGGGTTGCTCCCACCTCACGCATCGTGAGCTCTTCGTAGTAGTAAAGCGTCAGTACCGTTCGCTCACGTTCGGGAAGGTCCTCAATCGCTTGGGCAAGCAGACGCCGCATTTCGTTGCTTTGACATTGGAGGAACGGATCATCCTCCGGACCTGCGGGAAGGAGAGCCAGCGCTTCAACGCCCGCATCCTCTCCGGGCGTTGCGTTAAGACTGCCGAGCTCAAGCCCGGACAGTTCGCCCAGAAGTTGCTGATAGGCATTCAGGTCCAGCCCCATCTCCTTCGCCACTTCACTCTCGGTCGGAGCCTTGCCAAGTCTGGCGCTCAAGGAGCGAATCGCCTCATCCACGGCGCGGCCCTTGCGCCGCAGATCCCGCGGCCCCCAGTCCAGGGCACGCAAGCTGTCGAGCATGGCGCCACGGACGCGAAATTGGGCATAGGTGCGGAACTGCACCTTTTTCTCCGGATCGAACTTCTGCATGGCATCCATGAGCCCCACAACACCAGCGCTGATCAGGTCTTCCATCTCCACCTGCTGCGGCAGACGTTCGCGAATGCGCAGTGCGAGGAAGCGCACCATCGGGAGATGCTCGCGAAGCACCTCTTCTGAAACCGGCGAGTCCCCATACGGTTCGGTTCCAAACACACCGCGCTCGCCCAAGGCCGCTGGCACCTTGTTCTTAGGCGGCAGTGGGTAGAGGCTGACCGGGAGTTGATTGTGCTTCTGGCCTGTGGACGTTCTATGTTCCATACCTGCTCCTGTGCATCACGGTCGCGCTTCAGAGCGCCGGTTCAACGCACGGTCCCCAGTGATCGGACCCGTACATCGGCCGGAACTTCACTCGGCGCCAGTACCGTTACCCGAGGTACCGCCGGCTCCAGCCAGCGCCGAATGTGATAGCGCGCCGGACTCTGACACAGAAGCACGGGCCATGCCGTTGCGGCTGCCCCACCACTTAGCTTTTTCAAAGAATCCGCCATCCGCCGGATGACCGGCACGGTCAGCGCACCTCGCTCGCTGACGTTCCGGGCTCCATCACCAAAGCAGGACTGAAGCTCTTCCTCAATCGCTGGATCGAGCAGCAGAACTGGAAGCGCTCCATCGGCATCCAGGTGAGGCTGGATGAGCCGCCGCCCCATCGCCTGCCGGCATAGCTCCACCAGGTGTGGCAACGATTTATTGGCGGGTGCGGCTTCGACCAGCACCTCGAGGATGGTTCCCAGATCGCGGATCGATACCTGTTCGCGCAGAAGCTGCTGCAGAACACGCTGCACCTCGCCCAGCGTCATGATCTTGGGGATCAGCTCCTCGATCAGCTTGGGATGGGAATCGTTCAACGTATCGACCAGGCGCTTGGTCTCCGCTCGGCTGAGCAGCTCGTGGGCGCATCGGCGCACCAGCTCCGACAGGTGCATCGTGATCACTGTCGTCGAATCGACAACAGAATAGCCGGCCGCAAGCGCCTGCTCTTCGAGCGCAGGAGCAATCCAGCGCGCATTCACACCAAATGCCGGTTCGCGCGTCTCCTTTCCAGGCAAAACACGGGCCTGCGGATCTGCGGAGACGGCCAACAGCTGATTGTTTTCAGTCTGCCAGCGGCCGATCTCCACTCCACGCAGCGAGATCACATATTCGCGCGGCTTTAGGCGCAGATTGTCTGCAATATGAACAGGAGGAATCACGAATCCAAGTTCCGTTGCCAGATGCCGGCGCAGCGTGCGAATGCGCGGCAGCATCTGACCACCTTGTTTCTCATCCACCAGCGAGATCAGCTGAAAACCGATTTCGAGCGACAGCTCGTCCATACGGAGCAGCCCGGCCAAATTTTCGCTCTGCGCCTTCGCATCGTCCTGCTTGGCGCTGTCTGCGGCATTTTCGCTAACCTGTGCCGTCGAGCGGCGCGCGACCTGCCGCCCTGCGAACAGCAGCGCCGCAGAAACCAATAGAAATGGCAGTTTCGGCAGACCGGGCACCAGAGCCATGACCCCGAGCACGCCGCCGGACATATAAAGCGTTGCCGAGCGGCCCAGAAGCTGCGTACCGATTTCCGTACCCAGCGCACCGGCAGAAGATGCGCGAGTGAGCACCATGCCACCCGCCACGGACACCAGCAGCGAAGGAATCATCGTGACCAGGCCATCGCCCACCGTAAGCGTGGTGTATGTTTTCAAGGCGTCACCCAGGGCCACGCCCTGTTGCAGGGTGCCGATCAGTAAACCGGCGATGATGTTGATCGCGGTGATCAGAATGGTTGCCATGGAATCGCGCTGATTGAAACGCGCCGCGCCATCCATCGCGCCGTAGAACTCCGCCTCGCGTGCCACGGCTTCGCGCCTCTTGCGTGCCGTCGCCTCGTCGATCATCCCAGCATTCAGATCGGCATCGATGGCCATCTGTTTGCCTGGCAACGCATCCAGCGTGAATCGTGCGGTCACTTCCGCGGTGCGCACTGCACCATGGCTCACCACCAGGAATTGAATTGCGATCAGCGCGAGAAAGAGAACGAATCCAACAACATAGTTGCCGCCCACGACAAACTGCCCGAAAGCCTCGATCATGCTGCCGGCCGCCGATGTTCCCTCGCTTCCATGCAGCAGGATGCGGCGGCTCGATGCGATATTCAGCGAAAGCCGGAAGAGGGTCAGCAACAGCAGGACCGTCGGGAAGACGGAGAAGTCGACGGCCTTGCGAACCTGCACGGCGGATAAGAACACCAGCACGGCGGCAGCCATGGAGAGGCCGAGCAGCAGGTCAAGAACGAGTGACGGCAACGGAATCAGCATGACGAAGACAATGCTGATTGCACCGACTGGAAGCGCGAATTCGCGGATGCTGCCGAGCCTTTGCGCCCAGGCAGCACTGCCTGGGCTGTTCTGCTTTGCATGGCTTGCCTGATTCGCTGCTGGCGCTGTCAAAACGGCAGAGGAACTCATTGCATCTCCTGAGTGGTGGAAGGTCCTAGGGCATTTGCAGACGATGCTGCATGCGCAGCGGCGGCGGCCGATTGGGCTCTACGCTGCTGCTCATGCATGCGGCGCATCCGCTCTTCCGCTTCCTGGCGGAACAGGTAAGCGAGAATCGCTGCGACCGCTGCGTATAGATCTGCCGGAATGCTTTGTCCCGGCTCGACCGATCGATAGAGGGAACGGGCGAGAGGCGGATTTTCGACCAGCGGGACACCGGCCCACCGCGCCTCTTCCCTGATCTGCGCGGCCAACAGATCGCGGCCTTTCGCCAGAACCTTGGGTGCCTCCATAGTGCTCATATCGAAAGAGAGCGCCACAGCGTAGTGCGTTGGATTGGTGATCACCACGCTTGCCTTCTTAAGATCGGCGCGCAGCATGCGCCGGCGCATTTGCCGCTGCAGGGAGCGGATCCGGCCCTTCATCTGCGGATTGCCTTCCGTCTCCTTGAACTCGTCCCGCATCTCCTGTTTGCTCATCTTCAGACGGCTCTCCCACTGCCGCCATTCGACGATGTAGTCCACCAGCGACCACGCCAGCATGATCCACGCGGTATTCACCAGCAGATCGAAGCCGTCGGCAAAGACTTGAGGCAGGCGGGTCAAGCTAAATGCAGGCATCGCGGTGAGCGCTGAGAGAAAGTGAACGAGCTGAAGGCCGAGCAGAACAACCGGGACCATGGATTTGCCAAGCCGCACCAGCGCGCGCGAAGTGAAGAGGTGCTTGGCGTTGGTCGCGGGATTCAACCGTGACCACTTTGGCGCAATGCTGGCCGGTTGCAATTGCAGGCCGCGGTTCTGGGCCATTGCAACCGCCAAGCTGGCACCAGCGGCCGCCAGCATTACGAGGAGGCAAGGCGCGGCACCGGCCAGCAGCATGTTGCGCATGGACATACTCAGCGCATCTCCACTCAGATTCGGCGCGAGCATGAGTGCGATGCTGTCCTGATATGTGCCTTTCCACACCGGCAGCCATGTGCGGGCAATCCGACCCAGCGCTAGACTTCCGGCAAGCAGGGCGGCGGCAGAAAGGACTTCCCGGCTGCGCGGGCGATCGCCTTCCTGCTCCGCTTTTTGTCTTCGTCTTGGACTCGCCTTTTCTGTACGCTCACCACTCATCGAAGATTCCTCTCTCGTGTTCGGACTACGACGCGTGCATCGCGAGGCCTTGCAACATTCCCTGGGCGCTGTTCAGCAAGCCACCGAATCGTGCCTCAAAGAAGGCTGGCCACAATGCCAGCGAGCCTATGAGCACGGCATATCCCAGAACCGTCTTTGCCGGAACGGTCAAGGCGAGAACTGGAAGTTGTGGCGAAACGCGAGACATCAATGCAATTCCAATCTCGACCAGCAGGGTTGCAGAGATCACCGGCGCCGCGAGCTGCAGTGCGGCGAGAAAGACCCCGCCCATCATGCCAACCAGGGGAAGGCCGATATCGCGCGGCGCGATGCCAC
>DASUWP010000144.1:0-17019 GCA_036378335.1 Acidobacteriaceae bacterium
CGCAGGGCCGCCGGCTCCGCGACCGGAGACGCAGCAACCGCCGATACCGCAACAGGTCGCGCCCCAACAACAGCCACAGCAGCCCGCGCAGCCGAAGGCAGCGCCTTCGCAACCATTGCAGCCGCAGCCGCAGGGAGCGACTCCGGCTCCGCCCCCCGAGCCCAAGCCGCAGCCGACCAAGCCGAACTTCAACACAGGTCTCTCGGCAGGGGAAACCATCCGCCAAGCGGCGCGTGGGTCCGCGACGCCGCAGGAAAACAGCGGCGACTACGGCGCCGGACGCACGCCGCAGCATCCCGGGCTCAACGGCAGCGTGGAGATCCTGAGCGACACGATGGGAGTGGACTTTGGTCCTTACATGCAGCGTGTGATTGCTGCGACCTATCGGTCGTGGATTCCGCTGATTCCGGAATCTGCGCGCCCCCCGCTGGACAAGCAGGGCAAGGTGGGCATTGAGTTCCGCATCAATCCGGATGGCAGCGTGAAGGAGATGGTGCTGAAGTTCCCCTCTGGCGATGTGGCGCTAGACCGCGCTGCGTGGGGCGGGATCACCGGCGCATCGCCCTACCCGCCGCTGCCCAAGGATTTCAAAGGTCCATACCTGGCACTGCGTTTCGGCTTCTACTACAACATTCCCGAAGACAAATAGAGGATCGCGTGATGGAATGCAGCCATGCTGGATGAGCCGCGTCCTGTGAAATCGCGCGATATGCAACTGCGACAGCGACAGATCGCCGGACTGCTGCTGCTGGCGCTCGCGGTGCTGATCGCCGCGCTGCTGCGGGCGCACCACGGCGAACTCTTCCCGCGCGGCTGGTGGCGATGGTAGATAAGCCTCTGCTGGTGGTTCTCCTGGGTCCGACGGCGAGCGGCAAGACGGCGCTCTCACTTGCATTGGCCGAAAAATTCAACTGCGAAATCGTCAGTTGCGATTCGGTCGCCGTGTATCGAGATCTGGAGATTGGCACGGCGAAGCCGACCGCCGCGGAACGAGCGCAGGTGCCACATCACTGCATCGACATCGTCTCGCCGGAGCGCGATTACAGCGCGGGCGATTATCAGCGGGACGGGCGCGCAGCGATTGCGCAGGTAGTGGCACGCCGCCGCCTGCCGATCGTGACCGGCGGCACGGGACTCTATCTTCGGGCGCTGCTGGAAGGACTCTTCGAGGGGCCACAGCGCTCCGAGCCGCTGCGGGCACGGCTGCGGCGTTCTGGCGCGCGGCATGGCGTGGGCTGGCTCTCCAGATTACTGGGCCGGTTGGATGCGGATGCGGCCGGCCGTATTCATGCGAACGATACGCCGAAGCTGATCCGCGCCATCGAAGTGTCGCTCGAAGAGCGGCGGCCGATCACCGAAGCGTGGGCGGCGGGCGCCGAGCCGCTGAGGGGCTTTCAGATTCTGCGCATCGGACTGACGCCGGAGCGTGCGGCGCTTTATCGGCATATCGATGTGCGGGCGGCGGCGATGTTCGAGCGCGGCCTTGTGGCAGAGACGGAGCGGTTGATCGCGAAGTATGGGAAGGAGCGCAGGGTCTTTGACGCGCTCGGTTACCGGCAGGCGCGGCAGCTTCTGTCGGGCGAGTTGAGCGAGGCGCAAGCGATTGAGGCGGCGCAGCGCGGACATCGCAACTACGCGAAGCGGCAGTTCACCTGGTTCCGGCGCGAGCCGGAAGTGCGCTGGCTGGCAGGATTTGGCGGCGATCCGGAGATCCAGCAGGCGGCCATGCAGGCTGTCGCCGCCGCATCCCACGCCTGATGCTAGTTGCAGGGCGTGAGGTTATTGCCTGCAGTGCCGGAGGTGTTGGTGGAGGTCATGTTCAGCGTGACCTGGAAGCACTTGGAGGTGGACAGCGCGCCGTTCACCGCCGTGCCGTAGATGCGGATGATGCTCTCGCCGGCGGGCGTGCCGGGATTAGCCGTCGGACCGTAGTTGAGATAGCGGTAGCGCTGCGCGCAGGAGCTTGCGCCACCCACCAGGCTGCCCACCACGCACAGCATGGCCAGCATGCGCAGCCCGCGATGGCGTCCGAAGCCGAATCCCACGAGGCCGAGCACGCCGGGCAGCAGGAAACAGTAAACGAAGCCGCTGTCGCCCCGTAGGGAAGAGGTCTTGCCCGAAGGCGCGGTCGTGTTCAGCGTCATGGTGCTCAGGCCGTTCTGGCCGGTGATGTCAACATTCGACGGCAGGAAGCTGCACGTGGTGTACAGGGGCAGCCCGGCGCAGGAGAGGCTGACGTAGTTGTTGAAGCCGTTGACCGGCGCGATGGTGACTGCGATGGAGCCCTGGGCTCCAGCATCGAGATTGAGTGTGGCCGGCGCGGCAGAGACCGAGTAGTCCGGCGCAGTCGCTTCCGCAGTCACATCGGCCGCGGCGGAAGTAGAGGCGGCGGCGCTTTCCGTGCCGCTGTAGACGGCGCGCACACTATGCACATCTGCGGGAAGGGTGGAAACGGTGAGGGTGGCGGTGCCGTCCGGAGCGACAAATGCGGAGCCGAGTGAGCGGGGCTGGCTGCTGGCGTCGTCTGCCCCGAGAAAGGTGACGCTGCCGCGGGTCTCTGCCGATTGCGGTGCGGGCGAGACATGGACCGCGAAGACGGTTTTGCCGGAGGCGTCGCTGGCTGGCGCGGTGGTCAGGGTCGTGGTGGTAGCGACAGCCTTGGCAGACTGGCTGAAAGCGGCAGACGCGAGTGCGAGAACGGCAGCTGCAACCGGAAGCGCGCGGAAGAACCAGCGCGAAGACGACAGGGTACTGCGAGAAGCTGACTGCAAATCCAAATCCCTCGTTGATCCCTCGTTGACCGAGACGGAGCAAGCCACTGCCGAAACGGAGCGTAGGGGTATTGTATCTGCGCCGAAGGGAAATGGCTGCCTGGTCCCCCTGGCCGGGAAGTCCGCTGGCGCCGAGTCTGTTCTGGACCTGTGCCGGGAAACTCAGTGCTGCGGGGATGCTGACTGCGCCGGGGGCGGTTTTGGCGCGGGCTTCTGCGAGGGCTCGGGAGCTGTGCCTTGCGGTGCGCCGGGCTGCGCCACCGAATGGTGAGCGACGGCGCTGGGACTGCCGCGATCCGAGTCGGCGGAGGGCTTGCCGGTGACCGAGGTTTGCGGTTCGGTGTCTGGCGGCTGCGACGGCGCGCCCTGCTGCTTCTTCTGTTGCTGCTGCTGTTGTTTCTGGTCCTGATCGGCGTTGTTGCCGGTAGCCGAGCTGTTGCCGGTGAGTCCGCCGCCGCGCTTGCAGCCGCCCAGCGCGAGGATGCCAAGGAGGGGGAGGGCGAGGAGTCGGGGGAGAACGCGCACACTTCAGAAGATGCAGGAAGGAGCCGGCGGTTTGCGCCTGCGGCAATGTGGCTTACCCTGTATCGGCTAACGTTTTCTCAAAAAGCCGGCGTACTCGCTCATGGTGAGCGCTGCGGCACCTGCTCTGGAGGCAATTCCTGATGTCTTCTTGTTCAATGATTCGATTTCTGTGGCTACCTGCGATCGCTGCTATGTCACTCGTGCCTGCTCAGGCGCAACAGGGACCGGTGGTGATGGACCACGACGGCAGCACGGTAATGTTCGAGCCGTACGCTCCAAATATCATCCGGGTGACCTTGAGCATGCAGCACGATCCTGCGGTGGCCGCGCCGGGGTATGGCTTTGTTGCCAAGCCGGACGGCGATGGATGGGCCCATACGACAGACGACCAGGGCGACACGTATCGCTCGTCGCGGCTGGTGGTGACGCTCGATGCCAGCCACCATGGCGGCAAGCCGAATGCGACGCAGTCGGACATCGGAAAGTTCTTCACCGGCTCGACCCCGGGTGCGCATATCCGCATCGCTACCCCGGCTGGTGCGACGCTGTTGGATGTGGTGGGGTGGCAGCAGTCCGTGCCGAATCACAAGGACGGCAACGCCGACATTCTTTACGACAGACGCTCGACGGATGAGCCCTTCTTCCGCGTAGGGGCGACCTTCGTCTCGCCGCCAGACGAGCACTACTACGGCCTCGGACAGGACCAGCATGGGTTCCTGGATCATCGCGGCCACACGGTGTACTGCCAGCACGATTACGACGCGACCGGTGGCCCCAGCTTCTGTGTGCCGTTTGCGGTTACGAATAACGGCTATGGCCTGATCTGGGACAATCCGTCGAAGACCACAGTCGAGCCGGGCTTCAACGAGCAGACGAAGTGGACCTCGGAGGTTGGCAACCGCGTTTCGTTCTTCGTGATCGCGGGCAAGACTACCGACGAGATCTATGCCGGTTACCGCAAGCTGACCGGAGCGACGCCGATGCTGCCCAAGGCAGCGTACGGATTCATCCAGTGCAAGCAGCGCTATATGACGCAGGATGAGCTGCTGGCGGTAGCGAAGGGATATCGCGATCGGCATCTGCCGCTCGATGTGCTGGTGGTGGACTGGTTCTACTACACGAAAATGGGCCAGTTCGATATGGATCCCGCGAAGTGGCCCGATCCTGCGGCGATGAACAAAGAGCTGCACGCGCAAGGCATTCAGACCATGATCAGCGTCTGGCCGCGCTTTACGGAGGGCTCGCGCTACTACGATTTTCTGCTGAAGAAGGGCTGGTTCGAGCATCTGGCGGACGGCACGCCGACCAATGGGCTGCCCTACGATAAAGCGGGCTCGGACATCGATACGACGAACCCCGAGGCAGCGCGTTGGTACTGGGGCATCATCCGCGACAATCTGGTATCGAAGGGCTTTGATTCCTTCTGGGCGGACGAAACGGAACCGGATCTGCCGCCGAATGGCAGCTACTTTTCGATCGGGCCGGGCACCCGCTACCTCAATGTGTATCCGCTGTTTCACACCGCATCCATCAATGACGGCTTTCGCCGTGATCTGAAGACGCGCGCGCTGGTGCTGTCGCGCGATGCGTACCTGGGCGCGCAACGCAACGGGACGATGTTCTGGTCCTCGGATATCGCTCCCACCTGGGACACGCTGAAGCGGCAGATTCCGACTGGGCTCGACGCGACGGCTTCGGGCATTGCGTACTGGGGCAACGATATCGGCGGATGGCAGTACCTGCCGTACCGCCATGTGCCGCTGCACAAGCCGCTGCTCGATCCCTCGGATGCGCGCGACAACGTTGGCCAGTACGACGATTATCCGGAGCTGTACACGCGGTGGTTCGAATACGGCGTGTTCCAGCCGAACTTTCGCACGCACGGCAGCCGCAACCATAACGAGGTGTGGTCGTACGGCAGGCAGGCAGAGCCGATTCTCGAAAAATATCTGCGGCTGCGCTACCAGTTGATGCCGTATATCTACTCGCTTGGCTATAGCACGCATGAAACCGGCGCGCCGTACATGCGGGCGCTGTTCATGGACTTTCCCAACGATCCAAATGTGGCTGAGCTGGGCGATGAGTATATGTTCGGGCCGGACCTGCTGGTGGCGCCGGTGACCGAGCAAGGCGCGACGACCAAGCGCGTGTATCTTCCGGCCGGCGCAGACTGGTACAACTACTGGACCAATGAGCGGCAGCATGGCGGCCAATGGATTGAGGCGAGCGCGCCGATCGATACGATTCCGCTGTTTGTGCGTGCCGGATCGATCCTGCCGCTGGGGGCTTCGGTCGAGAATACATCGCAGCCGCAGCGACTTGAAAAGCTCCGCGTCTATCCCGGCGCGGATGGCGATTTCACGCTCTACAACGACGATGGCAAGACCTACGCATACGAGAAGGGTGAAAGCCAGATCACGCACCTCCACTGGGACGATCGAGCGCAGAAGCTGAGCCATACCGGCGCGGCGGCGTGGGAGGGCAGCGATGCGGGCGTGGTCGAGGTGGTGGCAGCCAGATAAACTCCGCGACGGAACCCTGTAACCCAAGTCTTCTCCGCTGCGTCCCATGCACTGCTGGGGGGACGATGATGCGCTATGTCAGGATGGGAGTCAGGCTTTGCGTGCTGTTCGCCGGCGCGCTCGTCATGGTGGCGGCACTGCTGGCGCAAGGGCAGCAATTGAAGCTGAATCCGCACCTCGACTACAACAGCGACAGCGTGGACGGGCCATTGATCACCGGCAACGATACCCAAACCGGCGTCGTCATCGGCAAGCCGAATTACGTGATGATCTACGGCGAGGGCTGCTTCAACTCCAAGCGCCAGGCGCGGCGCACGGTTGCGCTCTCGCAGCGCTATCAGGACAAGGTGAACTTCATCATCATCGATCTGGACAAGCCGCAATCGCCAGCGCAGCTCCAGCTGGTGCAGAGGTATTACGAGGGTTCGATTCCGGATCTGGTGGTGCTGGACGGCAGTGGAAGGGCGGTTTACAACCAGGCTGGCGAACAGACGGAAGAGGTCCTGAGCAAAGTGTTCGATAGGGCCCTCGAGGAGAGACACTAAGCCGGTATGGTGCAGGCGCTCGCGCAGGAGATGGAGTGGATCACACGCATCCTGAAGGGTGAGCGGGATCTCTTTCATGAGCTGATCCGGCCCTACGAGCGTGCCGTATTCCTGACGGCAGTATCGGTTCTGCGGGATGCGGCGGAGGCCGAAGATGCAGCACAGGAGGCGATGATCAAGGCGTATCGCGGGCTGGCGAGCTTTCGCGGCGATGCCAAGTTCAGCACCTGGCTGACGACGATCACGCTGAACGAGGCGCGCAGCCGGCTGCGCAAGTCGGCCAGGGTGAGAGTGGAATCGCTCGATGACCGGGAGCAGGAAGAGGACTATACGCCTTTCCTGGTGGCTGACTGGCGCGAGATTCCGAGCGAGACGCTGGAGCGGGATGAGCTTGCGAAGCAGATCCAGAGCGCGATCGAGGGCCTGCCGCCGAGTTATCGCGAGGTCTTTCTGCTGCGGGACAAAGAAGAGATGTCGATTGAGGAGATCTCGCAGGCACTGGGTGTGTCGGCGAATCTGGTGAAGGTGCGGCTGTTTCGCGCGCGGATGATGCTACAAAAACAGCTGACACCGTATCTGCGGCGAGAGCTGCCGCAGCGGCGGCGCTGGTTCTCCTGGTTAGGAGGCAGGGCATGAAACTCGATTGCAAGCACGTGTGGCCCTACATCTCCGATTACATCGATGATACGGTGACGCCGGAGGAGCGCCGCGCGATTGAGCAGCACCTGGAGACGTGTGAGATCTGCTCGGCGATTCTGGACTCAGTACACAACATCCTGGTGCTGACGGCGGATGATCGCATCTTCCGGCTGCCGCTGGGCTACAGTGAGCGGCTGCATGAGCGGATTGGCGCCGAGCTGGCAAAGGCTGCGCCGGATCCTGGCTAATGATGCACGTGATGCATGATCGGGTGAGTGATCCACTCAGCGGCGAGGCAGACGAATGTGAGCACGGCGAGCACGATCTGAATACGCTCGCTGCGCACCTTCTTCACAGGTAGCGGAGCCATACGCCATTGCGCCGCGGGCCGTGCGCGAAGTCTGCGTACATGCCAAATGATGAAGAGGTTGAGCGCAGCCCCAAGCGCCGCGACGAGCATCATCGGGATGCGGATCCAGTCAGCGTGCAACGCGCGCGGCGGTGCATTCGTGCCCGCAGCGGCCGCCAGTGCGCCGAGTCCGATGAAGACCCGTACCGCACTGATGGCGATGACCGCGGGGCAGAGCGTCTGCAGGAAGGCAAAGAGGAACGCGGAGAGGCCGAGATAACGGGAGCCCGCGATGCGCTCGGCCAAGTTGGGCGGCGGCGATATCGCGGCCGGCTCGCTCAGGTTTTCAGCGGACTGCATGATCATCTGCTAGTGCGACGCTGGAAAACGGCCCCGGTTACAGACTTTCCCTCAATGCATGCGGCGGCGGTCGTCCGGGTCAACGTAGCGGCCTTCCTTGTCGAAGTGAACCTCGCGGCCTTGTTTGCCCATGTAGACCTGGAACTTGCGCGCGGCCCGGGCCCGCTTCCACCGGTAGTAACCGTTGCGCATGCCGTAGAAACCCTCACTGGCGGCATAGCCGTAGCCGCGGCGTGGCGCGATCTTCGCGTACAAATACCCCCCGAGGCCTCCGCCTATGTAGGCGACATATTCGACCGGATTCCCGCCGCCCAGCAGCATGACCAGCGCGATCAGCATGAAGATGATGGCGAGATATTTTGCCTTGATACCGAAGGGCAGCGGGAACATGAAGAACTGCTGGTCGCCGAAGAGCACTCCGAAGCAGGTCAGCAGCCCCATGAGCGCCACGTCTGTGCCGGGCACGGTGAGATTCGGCGCCATACCGAGGATGCCGGTAAAAGAAAGCGCTGTGGCCAGAATGCCGCCCAGCAGCGTGGAAACAAGATAGGTTTCGAGCAGCCAGCGGCTGCCCTTCACGTCTTCAAGATAAAAGCCCATGAACCACAGCGACAGCATGGTGAACAGGACGCTGAGCAGGGACATGTCCGGCACGAAGCCGAAGGTAAGCGGTTGCCAAAAAAAGAAGCGATGCACCACGGCTGCGGGAGTCAACGCCAGCAGCGCCGGGATAACCGCGAGCGGATGCAGGAAACGCGCCAGCAACCATGCCAGATACACGGCGAGATTGATGAAGATCAGGTTCTTCGTCATGCCCGCGAAGGGCGGGAAGGACAGCGTCAATGGTCGAGAACCGGGCATGGTCTCTATTATCCGCTATCGGCCGGAGTTATCTCTCCGGAAGTGGCGTAACTGCTGGACTGCACTGTCCAGCGCTGTTGCAGGCGCGGACGCCGAAGATGACGTTGTCCTTGGAGACGGGCAGGGTGGCAGAAACGAGACCTGCGCCGTTAGCAGCATCCGCCGAAGGCATCACATGATGAAACTGCCAGTCGGGCGCGGAGGTGTCGCGCCAGACGACATCGAAATGCGCATCGGGCGGCATGCCCGGGCCGGGCTTCCAGCGCAGCATGCTGTTGTTGTCGAGATTGGCCGTGACGATTCGCACCTCTTCCGGTGCAGCCGGCGCGGAGGCGAGGGTTGCCAGCGTGGCGGCATTGAGCCTCGTTACGTTGGCCACGTAGTTGAAATCAACGAACTTGAGCAAATCGCCGTACTGTTTCCCATTTTCGACCCGGACATCCTGGTGCTGATGGTCGAAGTTCTCGCGCCACTCGGTAAACCGCACGGCGGCGAAGCCCTGCTGATTGAAGGAGGAGTGGTCGCCGCCACGAAGGTAGCGATCGAGGCGAAACTCGAGCACCGGGTGGAAGGCGCCTGCACGGAAGTAGGTGCGTGCGACGCTGGCGATTGCACGGGCGAGCTCGCGTGAGGGGCCGTCGCTTTCCAGGCCGAGAGAGAGGGTGTGCTCGATCTCGTCCGGTGTAGCGGTAGAAGGGATGCCCTGCGAGAAGACGCGGACACGCGTTTTGTCCTGCATGTCGTCCCCGGGCGTGGTGTCGCCACCGACGATGTCATTGTTCAACACGCCCGCAAGCTGCCAGCCCTGTTCTTTGGCCAGCTTCGCCAGGTGGCTGCTGCCGACCAACCCCTGTTCCTCGCCCGCGACGGCGACGAAGACGAGGGTGGCCGCCCACCGGTGGCGGCTCAACACGCGGGCAGATTCGATGCTCACCGCAACCCCGCTGGCATCGTCATTCGCACCAGGGGCATCGCCGTGCGAGTCCATCACATCGGTCCGGCGGGAATCGTAATGGCCGGTAACGAGGTACATGCGGCTGGCCTGTGCCGGATCGCTGCCGCGCATAATCGCATAGACATTTGTAATCGTCGTCGGCACCTTTATGCGGCTACGCGGGCCAGGATCGCCGGGCTCGGTAGAGGTATCTGTCTTCACTTCCAGGCAGCCGTGGCATGCCTCGGAAATGGCCGTGAACTGCTGTTCGATCCACTTCGCAGCGGCGGTCACGCCGGTGTTCGGCGGCAAATCTGTATCCATGCTGGAAAGTGTGTTGCGCGTATGGAAGTCCACCAGCGTGCTGATGGTCTGGCGGATGTGCATGGCGGAGACTTCCACAAGCGCGTGGGCGATAGCGGGATCGCCCGGCGAGGCGGCGATGGGAGCACCGAAGCTCTTTCGCTGCTTCGTTTGCGCAGTAGCGGGCTGGGCGGCAGCAGGAGGAGCAGGCCACGTGCACATCCCAATTCCCGCCAGAGCCAGGCAGCTGAAGGTAATGCGCGACCGTATGGGCCACCTGCCGTTCGGAAACCGATGCAAACGCCTATTCCAATTCACACGCGCATGGTCTCATACTCACGGGCACCTTGACGCACCATGGGCTTGTCTCTAAAACTAGCCCTAAAGCATTTCCCTGCGGCTGTTTCAAAACACTCCAGGCTTCGATGCGGGCCATTGCGATGAGGCGACCCGCACCGCCTGCGGCCGAGCGAAATAGATTCAGGGAAATTCTGTAAAGATGGCAGCCTCGGCGCGTCTGCCATCATCATCCATCCGTAAGTGATCGTCCTAGCTTGGAGGGCAGGAAATGCCAGCATGTCCGGAATGTGAAAGCGCACTCGATATTGACACGGATGACGTCGAAGAAGGTGACGTGGTCTCGTGCGAAGAATGTGGAACCGAATTCGAAATCGTCGCTACCGAACCCTTGCAGCTCTCGCAAGTGGAAGATGGTTATGATGATGAAGACGAGGATCTCAAGGATGAGGAAGAGGAGTAAGGATGCATAATCGCTTCGCGCGCCACATCGGCCGATGTATGGGCGCGCCTCTTGTATTGACCGGCCTGCTCGCCGGTCCCTGCATTTTTGCTGTTATCCCTCCCGCTGCCACGGCGCAGACGGCGCAGCGCGTGGTTCAGGGAAAAGTGGAGCTTTCGAGCGGCGGCATGGCGAAGGGTGCCATTGTCTACCTCAAGAATGGGAAGACGCTCGAGGTGCGCACCTACATCTCCAGCGAGGATGGCAGCTATCGCTTCGGGCAGCTCAACTCGGATGCCGACTACACAGTATGGGCGGAGTACCAGGGCAGGAAGTCCAAAGAGAAGACGGTGAGCTCTTTCGACACCAAGAAGGTTTTCAATATTCCGCTGAAAATCGGCGAGTAGATGCGGCGATGGCAGGCGTGCTGGAAGATCTCTTTCGCGTGCGCACCGACAGGAACACTGAGGGAACAATCAGCGGCGAGTGGGATCGCATTCTCCTCCGCCGCGACCTTGAACGGCTTATCGCTGAGGGATTCGTAGAGATCACCCATTGCTCTTCTTGCCCGGATCCGCGTTCCCGCGAGAGACTCTGTTTCCGCGACACCAGCACCGGTGAAGTTTACCTGTACGTCGAGGGCTGGGAGCGAGGAAGTCCGGAATTTCGCAAGCAGACATCATCGTAAATGGAAGCCGCCCTGCGAGAGGGCGGCCATGGCACAACGAGTCAGCGGTCCATTGCTGAATTACGGAAGTGAAATACGGAAGTGAACTACGGAAGAACGATCACCTTGCCGACCATACCCAGGTTGTCGTGCAGCGCGCATATGTAGGGAAAGGTTCCAACCCCGGTGAAAGTCACGCGGAAGCGTGTGACATGAAGCGGATTCTCGGGCGAGACTCCGGTCACATCTTGCGGCGTCGCGTCGATGAATCCCGAGTGCACACTATCGCCAAGAAAGTTGATTGTGCCATGCCGGGCCCCGTCTGCATCCACGGTCACATTTGGAGATGGAAGGAATACGTTCGCGGGTTCCGTCCCAAAGGTGATCGTATGCGGCTCCTGCGGGTCCAAGTTGCTCCACTCCACAGTGTCGCCTTTGTGGATCTGAATGGTTCCATGCAGGAAACGCACCGTAGACGCGAGTTGCGTACCTCCTGTCGTGGCTAGTAATTCTCCACCGCCAGCGATGACGTGCTTCTCATGGGAGTAAACGCGAACCGACTCGTCATCATCGTGGGGCATCCGCATCCCTACTTCGCTCTCGGAGAAGAGGAGCTTTGTCTGCGCAGCCGCTTGATCGTCGTAAAAATCCTGATCGTGCGGCAGAGTTGCTGATGGGTCGAGAACGTGGATGGTTCCGGTCATTGCGTTGTGCACCAGGCACTCCACCTTGTAGTTTCCTGTTTTGGGAAAAATAACGGCAAACGTCTGCCCTTTCGCGAGCGGCGGCGTGCTGACGCACGCAGATCCATCGAATGGAGAGTCAGTCGGCGAATAGCCCGGGCAACCAGCCTGGAACGACGGGATGATCTGCGTGGCCGTCAGAAAAGTTACGGTGTGGATGTTGTCTGAATTGGCCGTCCACGTGATGGTATCTCCGGCATGAATCCAGAGTTCATTGGGTAGGAAAGCCTGGGCTTGATGCGCCTTATCGCTGCTTTGAGCGCCTACTGCTGCCCGCCAATTCTGCTGCGCCTGCGTGGTTTTAGCGGTGCTGAGTACTGCTACCGTGAGCGCTGCAAGCAGTACGCAGGAGAATCGAATCGAACCAACGAACTTCATCGTAGTACCTCCGGGCAAAGCTGTTTCATCGCCTCGCGTCGGGAAGACTGCCGGGGCGGTGTTCGTTTTCTTGGTGTGGGGGACTCGTTGACTTGGCCTGAACTGTCCCTGCGGACTTCGGTTCTCGCGTGGGAGGGGCGACGCCGCCGTGGATGTCACAGCAGACCGCTCTATGCAAGGACTGAGAACCCTGCGAAGTATGGGCCGACCCATCCGAGCGAGTCAATGGAAAAAAAACTGCCCAGCTGAAAGAGGCTGAGGCGAAAAGAGATTCGTGTATAGCAAAAAGGCCGCCTCGCGTGAGGCGGCCTTCCTATTTCCTGCTGCAATACGGGTTATTCGCCGCGCTTCCAGTTCATCAGATCGCCCAGCGTGGTAGTCGAGCCGGATGCGGCTGGCGCCTTGTAAGCTTCTACATCGGCGCGGCTGCCCTCTTCGCCTACGGCGCGCAGGCTGAGGCCGACCTTCTTTTCCTCTGGGTTCATCTTGATGATCTTGAAGTCGTACTCGTGTCCGGCATCGAGTTTCACCGGTTGACCGAGCGCGTCGGCGGCTTCAGAGACGTGGCAGAGCCCTTCGATTCCCTCGGCGATTTCGACGAAGGAGCCGAACTGCGCCGAGCGCAGGACCTTGCCCTTCACCACGTCGCCGACGCGATGCTGATCGAAGAAGGTCTCCCAGACATCGGGCTGAAGCTGCTTGATGCCGAGCGACAGGCGGCGGTTCTCCGCCTCCACGCCGAGCACCACGGCACGCACCTTCTCGCCCTTCTTCAGGACTTCGGAGGGATGCTTGACGCGCTTGGTCCAGCTCAGGTTCGAGACATGGACCAGACCGTCGATACCATCCTCGATCTCGATGAATGCGCCGAAGTCGGTGAGATTGCGCACGCGGCCTTCGACAATCGCTCCGGTCGGGTAGCGCTCGGAGAGATGCTCCCAAGGATTCTCGAGCAGCTGCTTCATGCCGAGCGAGATGCGACGGTCGTTGGGGTTGACGGAGAGCACAACCGTCTCAACCTCGTCGCCGGGCTTGACCATCTTCGACGGATGCTTCATCCGCTTGGACCAGGTCATCTCGGAGACGTGGACCAGGCCTTCGATACCCTGCTCCAGTTCGACGAACGCGCCGTAGTCGGTAACGCTGAGGATGCGGCCGCGCACGCGTGCGCCGATCGGATAGCGCTCCACAGCGTCGAGCCACGGGTCCGGCGTGAGCTGCTTGAAGCCGAGCGAGACGCGCTGCTTGTCCTTGTCGAACTTCAGCACCTTCACCTGGATCTCGTCATTCACGTTGACCAGGTCACGCGGATGCGTGAGACGGCCCCAAGACATGTCGGTGATGTGGAGCAGGCCGTCGATGCCGCCCAGGTCGACGAAGGCGCCGTAGTCGGTCAGGTTCTTTACCGTGCCGTTCAGGATCGCGCCCTCTTCCAGGTGCTCCAGGGTCAGAGTGCGCTTGCTGTTCTGCTCCTCTTCGAGGATTTCCTTGCGGGAGACGACGACGTTACCGCGCTTCTTGTTCAGCTTGATGACGCGAACGTCGATCGGCTGGCCGATGTAGGCATCGAGGTTACGCACGGGCCGGATCTCAAGCTGCGAGCCGGGCAGGAATGCCTTGATGCCGATGTCGACGGTGACGCCGCCTTTGACGCGGCCGACGACTGTGCCGGTAATCGGAATCTTCTCGGTGTAAGCCTTCTCGATGGAATCCCACACGCGATGGCGCTGCGCCTTCTCATAGCTCAGCAGGTAGCCGCCTTCGGGCTCCTCACGCTCCACCACCACATCGATGACATCGCCGGGGTGCAGCTTGGACTGACCGGTGTGGTCCGTCACCTGCTCCAGCGGAATGAGGCCCTCGCTTTTCAGTCCCACGTCCACCACCACATGCTTGTCCGTCAGCTTCACCACGGTGCCCTGGATGATGTTGTTCTCATCACCCTGCGCAATGGCGGCCTCGGCGGCCTGCTCCCGGTCAAAGGACTCCAGTGCCGCGGCAAAATCCTCCATGCTCATGTCTTCGTCTGCCGCTTCGGCAGTGGCGACGGATGCGCCACGAGACTGAGACGCGGAGGCCTGGCCAGCATCGCCGTGCTGATCTTCAGCATTCCGGTCGGCATCCCGGCCTTCGGCGTTCTGGTGGTTGTAGGTGGGTTCGGTCGACGGCTCTTCGTGCTCCGTCGCGGCATCAAGCGTTGGGGTTTCCAGTTGGGTGTTCAGAGGTTTGCTCTCGGTTTGTTCGGAATATTGGGCGTCAGCCATAGCAACCAGCTCCGGATTCGTCGGCGGCTCCATCTGCCGCCTCGGCGCTCTGGCAACAAGCCCTACACAGGGCGTTATCGGACAGTCGCCGGCCAGGTGCGCCAATCGGGGGGAAGTCAGGCCCTTGTCGAGCAGCGTGCAAAGCACTTCCGGAGAGACCGGCATAGCTTGCTCCGCTTCGGCTTCCTGACGGTGGCGAACCCAGGGCACTCGCTGCTGCTGCCTGCATCGTTACCGAAGGCGATTCCGCCGGGCCCGCTGAGGTCCGCGACAAAGTCGGCGGACACGCTGCAGGTCTCCAGTCAGGGAGTTGCCTTGGCTTCGGAATGGGCAGGGATTGCAGTGGAAACCACATCTGCGAATCCAGCAGACAGGGCTTCAGTGACAAGTGTAGCAACCACGAATAGGCCAGTCAAACAAAGTTGAGAGCGCGGCCAACCTCGTGAATGGAGCGTGAATCGGAGCGCAGGCAGTGGCCATTGCGTCACCCCCTCGGCCCTTATACTCGGGTCTGTGGATCATCTCTGGACGCCGTGGCGCTACGCATACGTCACGCAACCCAAGGATCAAAGTCCCGACACGCGCGAGAGTCGGCCCGGCGTGCCGGCCGCGCTCGCGGCGTGGCCCGGCGACCAGCATTGCGTCTTTTGCAACCTGATCGCCGCGGCTGACTACGCGATCGAGCATGGAATGGTGCCTGATGAGGCCGACCGCGCGGCCAACATCGTGCTGCGCGGGCGGACCTGCTACATCTGCCTGAATGCCTATCCCTACACCTCCGGCCACGTCATGATCGTCCCCCACCTGCATGAGGCCTCGCTAGGCGCTCTGCCGTCGGAGACGGCGCTGGAGATGATGGCATTGGCGCAGCGCACCACGCGCGCTCTGGAACACGCCTACTCGCCGGACGGCGCCAATCTGGGGCTGAATCTGGGCAAGGCCGCGGGCGCCGGGGTGGCTGACCATCTGCACATGCATGTGCTGCCGCGCTGGTTTGGGGATACGAACTTCATGACGGTGACTGCGGAGACGCGCGTGTTGCCAGAGATGCTGGAACAAAGCTGGCAGCGCCTGCGCGCGGCCCTTGCTGGCATCTAATCCTGCTGACGCCGATGCGTGAGGAGGATCGATGAACAAGCAACAGACTGAGATCAAACCCGAAACGCCGACCGCCACTCCAGGCGCGGCGACCTCCGTGGAGAGCATTGCGCCGGAAGACCAATATGCCGCCGGCGGCCAACACCAGGACCAGAAAAAGGAGATGAAGAAGAGCGTCCAGAAAGGCGAGCACGAGGGCGATCCAAACCAGAGCCCCGGACAGCACCGAACCGGCAGTTATACGGGGACGACTGGCGGCCAGGGCAGCAAGCCGTAGTCCTCCGGGGGTTCTTGCCGATCCGGGTTATTTCAACCCTCTCTGCGCGGTTTCGGCAGATTCCTGGAACCGGCGCTGCCCCGACAACGTATCTGCCGGCCAGGAGAAAGCCGATGTCTTTCCTGTCCGATCGCCTTCCCGCCCGTTTGGCTGGCTGCGTCGCTCTTGTTGCCGCAGCCTCGCTCATCTCACTTCCCGCTCTCGCTCAGGCATCTGGGCATGACTGGCAGAAGACGTATTCGGTCAACGCGAGTCCTTCGCTGACCATCCAGACCGCCGACAGTGAACTCGAGATCGCGTCCTGCGGCGACTGCAAGGAGATTCGCGTGCAGGTACACGCCACCCGCGACCTGAACGAATACCGGCTGGAAGAGCGTCAGGAGGGCGACAACGTCTTCTTCTCCTTCAAAGAGAAGCCGCACATCGGAGTGTTCAACTGGGGAACCGAAAAAGGGACAAAGGTGACAGTGGAGACCCCCGCACAACTGGATCTGAATGCGGGAACGGCGGACGGCAATCTCACCGCGCGCGGTCTCAGCGGCACGCTTCAGGTGCACGCGGGTGACGGCTCCGTGCTACTGGAAGATGTGAACGGGGCTCTGCGCTTGAAAACTTCAGACGGCAACGTGACGGTCCGGCAGGCGAAGGGCACGCTTGAGGCGCGCGGCTCCGACGGCCATATGACGATCGACGGCCAGTTCACCGGAGTGCAGCTGCACACCAGCGACGGGAACCTGGACTTTACGCTGGCGCCGGGTTCGCATTTGAATGCGGCATCGCGCATTGAGAGTTCAGATGGGCATGTCCAGGTGCGAGTGCCATCCACTCTGGCGGCAGATCTCGATATCACAACGAGCGACGGACATGTCGACTGCAGCCTGCCGTTGACGATGGATCACTACGACAGCAACGAATCGTCGGGCCATCACCTGCGCGGACGCCTGAACGGCGGCGGCACGCCACTCACGGTGCACACCTCAGATGGAAATGTCAGGATTGCGGCAAGCTAAGAGTGACGAAACCAAAGCAGCGTTTAGCACGCAT
>DASUWP010000145.1:0-16402 GCA_036378335.1 Acidobacteriaceae bacterium
CGCACCCGCCGTGACGAAAGCCTCATTCGGCTTACTCGCAATCGCGGCCCGCATAAAATCCATCCACATCGGCAGCGCAGCGCGAGCACCCGTCTCCTTTTCACCCAGCGACTGACGGTCGTCATAGCCGATCCACGTCCCGCAGGTCACCGATGGCGAAAACCCGATGAACCACGCATCCGTAAAGTCATTCGTCGTCCCCGTCTTCCCGCCCAGCGGATGATTGAGCGACTTCGCCGCAGCCGCCGTACCGCTCGACGTCACCTGCTGCAGCAGCGTCATCATCGTGCGTGCCGTCTTGGCGCTGGTCGACTCATTTACCTCCGCCTGATCCTCATACATTGGCATTCCGTCCGCACTGGTCACGCGACGCAACAGATGCGGGGTCACGCGCACGCCGTCATTTGGAAAGCTGCTGTATGCCGCCACCTGCTGCGCCAGCGTCACCTCCACGGACCCGAGCGCCACCGGCAGGTATGGCGGAATATCGCGCGTGATGCCGAACCGATGCGCCACATCGATCACCTTCCGCATCCCCACACGCTGCGCCAGCCGAAGTGCCGGAACATTCCGCGATTCCGCAAATGCTTTCTCCAACGTGATGTTCCCCAGATAATTGGGCTCGTAATCATGCGGCGTGTAAGGCCCGCCGGCCGTCTGGAAGGTCACCGGCGTATCGGCCAGGATCTCCTCGGGCGTCGCGCCATTCTCAATCGCCGCCGTGTAGACATATGGTTTGAACGAAGAGCCGGTCTGCCGCTCGGCCTGTGTTGTGCGGTTGAACTGCGACAGATTGAAATCGCGTCCGCCCACCATTGCCAGCACATCGCCCGTGCCGTTGTCGACCGCCATCAATGCCGCCTGCGCGCCCAAGTCCTGTTCCAGCGTGCCCTCTAATACCGGATCGCGAGGTGAGCTGGTGATGTGCACGTAGACGATGTCCCCCACCTTGAATAACTTCGCCGGGTCCTTCTCTCCGGTCCAGGCCCAGTTCTCAGGCAACAGACCCAGTCGTGCATCGCCGATCTTCACCGTCACCCGGCCCTCGAGCACGCCCACCACCATTCCGTGGAAGTAAGCGCCCTGCTGAATCGGCAGACTCCAGTCCGGATGCCGGAAACTCTCCAGCGATTCGCCCGCCGCCAGCACATTCAGCAGATGTCCATGCCACCCATGCCGCCGCTCGTAGGCCGCGAGTCCGTCCAGCACCGCGCGGTTGGCTGTCTGTTGCAGCGGCATATCGAGCGTGGTGTAGACCTTCAGCCCTGCTTCGTGCACCGTCTCGGTGCCGAAGTGCCGCTCCAACTCGCGCCGCACCTCTTCCACAAACCACGGCGCCACGCTGTTCGGAGGAGGCGCCAGGTGCAGCCCCAGCGGCGCGCCCTTCGCCTCATTGGCCTGCGCGGCGGTGATCGCGCCATCCTCCAGCATCGCGTTCAGCACTGTGTTGCGCCGCCGGAAGGCGCGCTCCGGACTCAGGATCGGCGAATACGCCACCGGGCCCTTCGGCAAGCCGGCCAGCAGCGCGGCCTCGGGCAGGGTCAGCTCGCGTGCTGGTTTGCTGAAGTAATAATTCGCACCTGCTTCGAAGCCGTACACGCCATGCCCCAGATAAATCTGATTGGCATAGAGGGCAAAGATCTGCTGCTTGGTGAAGCTGTGCTCGATCTGAATCGAAAGAAAGACCTCCTGCAGCTTGCGGCGAAATGTGCGGTCCGGCGAGAGAAACAGATTGCGCGCGAGCTGCATGGTCAAGGTGGACGCCCCTTGCGCTCGGCCGTGCGAAGTCAGATCGTGATATGCCGCCCCGAGCACGCGAAACAGATTCACACCCCAGTGGCTCTCAAAGTTCTTGTCCTCGATTGAGATCACCGCTTGCCGCAGAATGGGGGGAAAATCGTCGTACTGCACCACGTTGCGCCGCTCCAAGGCAAACGAGCCGAATAACGCTCCGTGGGTGTCGTAAAGCTCCGTCGTGGCCAGCGGCTTGTAGCGCTCCAGGTCCGCAATCTGCGGCAGGTCTACCGAATAGACCAGCGTCAGCCCGGCAAGCGATCCCGCCGCCGCAGCCAACAGCACCAGCAGCAGCAGCGCCAGCTTGCCTGCCACCTTGCGTCGGCCATGGGGGACAGTTCTGCGTCCGAGCGGCGGGCGAAATCCCTTGCCCGAACTCTCCCGGGATACTGTGGCTTTGGTGTTTGCAGTCAATTGCACGAATCAGCGCAGCGCTCGTGGGCCGAGCATAGCACCTCGCGAGGTGCAGCCGCAGGACCGCAGGGATGCGGCCAGCCCTCAGGCAGCCTTCTGCTTCAGCACATCCAACGCTTTGTTCAGTTGGTCATCCGGCTGCGCCTTCTGCGTGCCCGGCGCTTGCGGAGCGCCCAGCTTGCTGGCCTTCGGTGCCGCAGGCTGTCCATCATCCTGGTCCTCGTTCGAGGCGACTACCACGTTCGGCTGCACCGCGTCGTCCTGGAACTTCTTCCCATCCGGCGCAGCATACTTCGCGACCGACAGGATCAGCGCCGAGCCGTCGGGCAGCTCCATCGTCTTCTGCACCGAGCCCTCACCGAAGGTCCGGTCGCCAACCACGTCGCCGCGCTTGTTGTCCAGGATCGCCGCCGCCACCAGCTCGCCCGGGCCCGATGTGCCATGGTTCACCAGCACCACCAGTGGAAGGGCTGTCAGAAACTTCGACTTCTCTGCCGTGAAGGTCTCACTCGGATACTTCTGTCCGCTCAAGGTAGCGATCGTTCCGCTCTGTAGGAAGAAGTTCGCCAGCCGGATGCCCTGCGTCTCATCGCCCACAGCAACATCGCGCAGGTCCAGCAGTACTTTCTTCGTCTCCTTGTTGTCGCCCTTCCCCAGGCCCTTCAGCTTGCTCTCAATCTCGTTCACGCGATCCTTGGTCAGCGCATTCGGCTTGATGTACAGGATGCTGGCGTTGTCGTAGAGCTGATCGCTCAGCGCAGGCACTGGCACATTGCTCCGCGTCATCGTAATCTTGTCCGGCTCCGGCTTGCGCGGCCGCACCACCGAGATGGTCACATTCGTCCCGGCCGGCCCCTCCAGCAGCAGCCGGATCATCGCCAGCGACAACTCCCGCGTCGATTGGTTCCCGATAGCCTCAATCAAGTCGCCGTCCTGAATCTGTTCCTTGTCTGCGGGGCTGCCCGGCACGACAGAAACAATCGTGGCATAGCCATAGCGCTTCGAGACATTCAGGCCCACCTGCGCCGTTCCCTCGCTCAGGTGCTGCTTGTACAGCTTGTATTCAACCGGCGTCAGGTAGCTAGAATCGGAGTCCAGCGACTCCAGCAGTCCATGCAGCGCGCCCACGGTCACGTTGTTCATGTTGGGGTCCACAACGTAGTCGTTCTGAATCTTGTTCAGGACCTCGCTGTACACCTCCATCTCCTGATATGCGCCATCCTTCTGGTCAGCGCGCACACCCGAGCGCAGGCTGCCCCACACGGTAAGAAGAAGAAGAAGGACAGACACTCCGAAGATCGATCGCTGGAAAGACTTGGACATGGACCACCTATTCCAAAATGATAGCGCAGGGGCGGAGCCAGTCTCCCTACCCGTTCCGTGCTATGCCAGGCTGGACGACTGGGCACCTGTTTAGACGCCTCCCGGGCGCCAACGTGACCGAAAGCCGACTGTCGCCGCCCACAACCGGGCAAACCAGTTCTTCGATTCCGGCTGCTGGAATCACTGCAACTTCGCGTACTCGGCTCTAGCTTGCCTGCAAGGCATGGGCACGTGCCACGTCCAGATGCGCCAATCGAAGCGGGGTGGGGGATAGCAAGCAAGTTACCGCGCCGTCAGAAAGCGCGATTCGGGAAAGCTGGTGAGGCGCAACCGCGCCGTGTCCGCCGCCTCGTACCACTCCGCGGCCGCGCGGTGCAGCAGCCCATATTCGGGAGGGGCCGGCGCGGCATGCATCCGCCATGTAATCGGGAAGTGCGCGAAGATCAGGCTCGCCCGCGGCAGGTGGCTGTGCGAGCTGATCACCTCGGCCGAGCGCCAGCCATGCCCCTTCATGATCTGGACCGAGTAATACGCATTCTGGATCGTGTCCTTGGCCTGGTTCTCTTCGAGAATTGCGGCCGCCGGAACGCCCTGCGACTCCGCCAGCTTCGCCATCACGTCCGCCTCGACATAATGATTATGCGCAGCGCCGCCGGTCATGATGATCCGCGGCGCTACCCCGGCCCGGTACTCGCGCACGCCCTCCATCACCCGCTCCCGCATCTCCGGCCGGGGGGTGCCGTCCCGTCGCGCCGGATATCCCAGCACGATTAGCGTGTCGAAGTGCGCCGCACTCGTATTCGAAAGAGGAAGGGTGCGATCGAGGAAGAGCACCGCGCCCACGTAGAGAAACGCGCAGACCAGTGCGAAAATCAGCAACCGGCGAAACCAGATCAAGCAAAGACCCTTTCCGAGCGACTTCAGTTTGGTGGCGGTGGACAGAATCGAACTGTCGACCTACGGGTTATGAGTCCGTCGCTCTAACCATCTGAGCTACACCGCCTGAAGGAGGCCGGAAGACGCAGCAGAACGCCGCACAGGCCAGCCTCTATCTTATGGAACTTGCGAACCGCCGTAAAGTGACTCAATTTGCCGCAGCTTTGTGGTCCAACACTGAGAGCACGACCCTTCGATGGATACCCGGCCAAGCGACGAAAAGGAGAATGGTGGGCCGGCGGCCCATCCGCATCAACACGTGCTCCAAAAACAAGGTATGCCGATGAGAATGGCTCCTCGGTTGAGGAGGCCGGCACTCCGGCGTCCTGATGACGCGCCAGTCCGGGTTCCTCTACCGATTTCGCGACATTTTTCCTGCCGTGCCACCCGCCTCCTCTGGTACCTTCTAGCCAATCGAGCGACCACGTCGTCTCCCGAAGGCGCCCAGACTGCGCCATTCCAGGAGACTGTATGCTGTCGAATCGCCACCTGATGTGCTCGCCCGATCACTTCACCGTCGCCTATGTGATCAATCCCTGGATGGAAGGCAATGTCGACGAGACGGCTTCGTGCGTTGCCATGCAGCAGTGGTCAGCGCTTCACGCGATTGTGAGCCGGTTCACAGAGGTCGCCCTGTTGCCGCCGGTTCCCGGCCTTCCTGACCTCGTATTCACGGCGAACGCCGCCGTACTGCGAGGGCGCACGGCCATCCTCAGCAGTTTTCTCCATCCCGAGCGTCAGCCGGAGGAGGCACGCTTCCGCACCTGGCTTGCCCAGGATGGATTCGAGGTGCACGAGCTCCCGCGAACCATACCCTTTGAAGGTGCGGGCGATGCCCTTTTCGATCGCGCGCGCCCGCTGCTCTGGTTTGGCCACGGCGTACGCTCTCGGTCGGATGCTCGTCCCTATCTAGAACAGCTGCTGGGTACGGCCGTGCAGCCGCTCGAGCTGGCACGTTCGCACTTCTACCACCTCGACACCTGTTTCTGCCCGCTCGAGGGCGGCTTCCTGCTCTACTATCCGGCTGCGTTCCGCGGGGATAGCCTCGAGGCCATCGAGTCGATCATTCCGTCTGACCAGCGGCTCGCTGTCAGCCGGCAGGACGCTCTCGACTTCGCCTGCAATGCCATCAACGTCGGGCCGCACGTGATCCTGAACCGGGCCAGCGGCGAGTTGCAGAGCTGGCTGAGCGAACGGGGCTTCACCGTGCATCAGACGCCGACCACGGAATTTCTGAAGGCTGGGGGATCGGCGAAGTGTCTATCCCTTTCGCTGAATGAAAGTTAGGGCGACACTAGTGCTGCATGAGTGACAGCACACCACGCTTAACACTGGCCGTCATCCCCGCCCGCCTCGCCTCGACTCGACTTCCCCGCAAAGTGCTGCGGGAGATTGCAGGCAAGCCCATGCTGCAATGGATCGTCGAAGCGGCACTCGCCTCCTCTCGACTCGACCGCGTGGTGATCGCAACCGATTCCGACGAGGTGATGGCGCTGGCCGCAGACCATGGCTGGGAGGCAATGCTGACCTCTCCCGACCTGCAAAGTGGCTCGGACCGCGTGCACGCCGTTTCCCAGCAGATCCCATCCGGGATCGTCGTCAACATCCAGGGCGACGAACCGATGCTTCGTCCCGCCCACATCGACGCGCTGCTCGCGCCCTTCCATCGCTCCGGGATTGACGCGCAGGTGACCACGCTGTGGACGCCGTGCACGCCGGAAGAGATCGCCGATCCCAATGCAGTGAAGGTCGTGCTCGCCGAGGATGGCCGCGCGCTCTACTTCTCGCGCTCGCCCATTCCCTTCGACCGCGACCGTGTTGGGCGCATCCTCTACCGTAAACACCTCGGCCTCTACGCATATCGGCGCCGGGCGCTCGCGCGCTTTGCCGCGCTGCCGCCGCACCCGCTCGAAATCACCGAACGCCTGGAACAACTTCGATTGCTGGCGCACAACATTCCGATCTATGTCGAGCAGACCCCCCACACAACCATCGGCGTCGATATCGAGGCCGACCTGGCGCGTGTCGCTGCGATCCTCGCGACCAAATAAGTCGACGTTCCATTGGACGATTCGTCGAGAAACCGTAGAGTACACAGATGGCGATTCACAGAATCGAAGGTGTCACGCCCCAAGTCCTCGACAAGGGCCTCAGCGAGCTGCGGAGCTCCGGATTCAGCGTAGAAGGCAACCGGGTTGCCGGCATGGGCGTGGAAGCCACCTACGAGTTGAACGGCGATGTGCTGACCGTCAATGTGGAGAAATCTCCCCCATACCTGGGCGGCATGGTGGAGACGCAGCTGCGGTCATTCTTTCGCTAGGGAAACCTGTCAGGCACGCGCAACCGGCCCTGTAAACTAGTAAGCATGAGCGCAACCGCCACCCTGACCAGCGCGAAGCCGTCCAGCGCCCCTCCGAGCGCCGCACCGAAGTTGTCCGAGCGCATCGGCCGTATCGAAGTCTCCGCCACCATGGCCGTTACCGCCGCCGCCGCGAAGCTGCGTGCTGAAGGCGCGAAGCTCGTCGATTTTGGCGCCGGTGAACCGCACTTCGCCACACCGCGTCACATCAAGGACGTGGCCATCGCCGCCATCGAAGCGAACTTCTCCCGCTACACCGTCGTCTCCGGCATCGCCGAGGTGCGCAAGGCCATCGTCGAGCGTCACGCCACCGACTTCGGCTCCAGCTACACGCCGGAAGAAGCGGTCTTCACCACCGGCGGCAAGCTCGCGCTTTTCAACGCCATCGAGGTGCTCATCGATCACGGCGATGAGGTCATCCTGCCCGTACCCTACTGGGTTTCCTACAAGGACATCATCCAGTACGCTGGCGGCACGGTCGTCTATCTCCAGACGGCCGAGAGCGAGAACTTCCGCGTTACCGCCGAGGCGATCGAGCGCGCAATTACACCGCGCACCAAGGCCATCATCCTCAATTCGCCGTCCAACCCATCGGGCGCGGTCATCTCCCGAACAGACCTTGAACATATCGTCCGGCTTGCGCACAGCCGCGGCATCTACCTGATGCTGGATGAGTGCTACGCCTATCTGATCTTCAACGAGGCGCCGTTTTCCGGTGCATCGGTCACCGAGGCGAAGGAACACCTGATCGTGCTCGGGTCGCTCTCGAAGACCTATGCGATGACGGGCTGGCGCGCCGGCTTCGCGCTCGGGCCTAAGCCGATCATCGCGGCGATGAGCAAGCTGCAATCGCAATCCACCTCGTCCACCGCAGCGATGGTGCAGAAGGCCGCGATTGCCGCGCTCACCGGATCCCAGGAGTGCGTCTGCGAGATGCGTGCCGATTACATCCGGCTGCGCGACACCATCGTCGCCGGACTGCGCAGCATTCCTGGCATGACCTGCACCATGCCGGAGGGCGCCTTCTACGCCTATCCCAACGTTTCCGGACTGCTGAAGAAATCCGGTATCGCCACTCCGGCAGAGCTCACCACGCGCCTGCTGCACGATGCTGGCGTAGTCGTCGTTCCGGGTGAGGCCTTCGGCACTCACGAACATATCCGGCTCTCCTATGCCGTCTCACACAAGGACGTGGAGGAAGGCCTCGCGCGCCTGGGGGCATTCGTCGCAAAGCTTTAGTTCGTAGGAAAGCAAAAGGCCAGCGCATTGTGCGTTGGCCTTTGTCTTGGCTCGAATGCTCTCAAATCCGTTGCCGGCCTTCCATCAGGCCGCGTGTCAGCAAGAAGGGCACAAAGGCGATCAGGACGCCGATCGCGAGCCAGCCCAGGTGCAGCCGCATTGCAGTCTGCGCCCACTCCGTCACTGCTCCCTGAGGGGCAACGGCGGCCGAAGCGAAAGCCCGAGACGCGAGCTGCACCACGGCCATCGAGGCGAACGTCAGCAGCGTTGCGCAGACGGCCACCGCGAGAACCACCATGCAGATGCCGGGAACGGCGCGCGGCCAGGGAAACCGAATCGGGCTCAACGCCGCCGTTGCAGCCGCCTCCTCGCGCACTCGCTCCATCACCGAGGCAGCGAAGCCGGAGGACGGCTCGATACTCTCCGCGTGAGCAGCGCGAGCGTGTGGCGGCCCAAAGCTGCGCGCCAGCATCCGGTCCAACTCATCGTCCTTCTGCATATCTGACATCACACCACTCCTTCCGGGGTCAGCGCCAGCAGTCGCGGTAATTTCGCACGCAAGAGCTCTCGCCCACGGTGCAGCCGGGCCTTCACCGTGCCCTCCGGCAGCCCCAGGCTCTGGGCAGCAGCAGGCACATCCATTTCGTGGAAGTAGAACAGCAGCATGGCCTCGCGATACTTCGGCGGCAGCGCCAGCACTGCCTTCCTCACCGTGAGATCGCGATCCCGCAGCTCGTGCGTCTCGGCCATCGAAACTGGGTCGGCCGGTTCAGGAGCTTCGTCCAGGGCTACCGTCCGTTGCGGAATGCGGCGAAGCTCGCTGCGATAGAGATTCGTTGCCAGCGCAAAGAGCCACGTAGAAAACGCGGCATCGCCGCGAAAGCCGTTCAGCCCGCGATAAGCGCGCAGAAAGGCCTCCTGTGCCATCTCTTCGGCGCGGCCCCGATCGCCGCAGAAGCGATACGCCAAGTTGACCAAAGGTGTCTGCCATCGGCGCACGATCGCCGCAAAAGCCTCAACATCGCCAGCCTGCACTCGCGCCACATCGGCGCGATCTGCGGCTGCCTTGCTGAGCTCTGCGTCCATGAGAATGAAGCCCTTCGAAACTGTACGACCAATCCGCCCGAGCTGCGGTTGCGTTTTCTTTTTCCGCCGTTCCCGGGAAAAAACGCAACCGCCCCTACGCTTCCCCGGTCATACCGGTGCAAGCAGTCACCAGCCAGTCAGGAGATCGTCATGGATTACTACGCCAAGCCAGAAGTCATGGTCTTTGTATTTCTCGCCGTCGCCGCCGTTGCGCTTTACTCGTATCTCTCCATCAACTCGTACGTCAATGGACGACGCAAGGAGCGCGAGGCCTACTACAAGAACGAAACGGTCCGCCGCCTGACAGAGAGTGCCGGCGCCGGCGCCGACGCAGCGATCGCGATGCTGCGTGAAGAAGACCGTCTGCAAACGCGCCGCCGTCTGGAAGGCACCAAGCTCGGCGGATTGATCACAACGGCGGTGGGGATTGGCCTCATGATCTTCTTGGGAATCGCCAACGATGATAACCACCTGATCGGCGTCGCGATCGGCGTTGTACCGCTCATGGTCGGCTTCGCTCTGCTTATCTATGCCTACCGCCTTGCGCCCAAGACGCAGCAATAGACCGTGTCCCACAAACCTGGTAGGCGCAATCGATGCAAAGGATGCTGTCGTCCGTTACCATAAGCGGACGATGGCAATCGCCCCCGAGTTCCGTCCCATCATCCTTGCCGGAGGTAGCGGCACACGCTTCTGGCCACGCAGTCGCAAGGCACGCGCCAAGCAGGTGCTCGCGCTCGATGGCGAGCGCACAATGATTCAGCGCACGCTCGACCGGCTGCTTCCGCTCGCGCCCGCACAGAGTGCGTGGGTTATCACCAATGATCTGCTTTCCTCCGCGATCTGCATTCAACTGGACGAGGTCCCTGCAGACCAGGTGCTGTGCGAGCCTGCAGCGCGCAACACCGCGCCGGCGGCCGGGCTGGCGGCATTCCTGCTCGAGAAGACCTCGCCGGATGCGGTGCTCGGCATCTTTCCCGCGGATCACGTCATCGGCGATGAACCCCAGTTTCTGGCAACGCTCAGTCGCGGCATTACGCTGGCCGCCGCAGGCGAAAACATCGTAGTGCTCGGTGTGCTGCCTACGCGCGCTGAAACTGGTTATGGCTATATCGAAACCGGCGAGTCCGTCGAGCCCGGCGTACAGCACGTGCGCCGCTTTACGGAGAAACCGAACCAGGAGAAAGCCGAAGAATTCGTAGCGGCCGGCAACTACTACTGGAACAGCGGAATCTTTCTGTGGACCGCGCGCACCCTGGCGAACGCCATGCGCGAGCATCTGCCGGAGACGTCGCCATTGCTCGAGAAGATTGCCGCCGCGCACGGGACCCCTGAGTTCGCCGAGGTGTTTGCCGAACTCTACCCGAAATGCGAAAACATCTCGGTGGATTACGCGGTGCTCGAACCGCGTTCTGCGAAAGGCGAGCATCGCTCCAAGCTCTTCTGCCTGCCCGCCAACTTCGGATGGAATGACCTCGGCTCCTGGGCAGCACTCTACGAGCACCAGCTCGCACAACAGCCCAACGCGCCGGCGGCCAACATCGTCGAGACCGCGGATGCGCTCACGATCGACGCGTATGGCAACTACGTTTACAGTCCGGAAAAGTTCATCGCGCTGGTCGGCGTCAGAGACCTGGTCGTGGTCGATACCGGTGACGCTCTGCTCATTACTTCGCGCAGCCACTCACAGGATGTCGGCAAGGTGGTGAAGCAGTTGGTGGCTCAGGGCAAGACCGGGCTCGTCTGAGTATTCATCCAGTCCCGTGATATCGTTCCTTTCGTAAAATCGATCGAAGCATGACACTCTCACCTATCAAGTTTGGTACGGACGGATGGCGCGGCGTCATTGCCGATGACTTTACCTTCGCCAACGTCCGCGTCGCGGCTGCGGCTATCGCGAATTATGTTCTGGCTCGCGAGGATGCCAATAAAGGTATCTGCATTGGTTACGACACCCGCTTCGGCTCTCCGGCGTTTGCCCGTGCAGTCGCACAGGTAGTCGCTTCCGCCGGCATTCCGGTACGCCTCGCTGCCGCAGTCACGCCAACGCCAGCCCTTTCCTACGCTGTCCGCCAATCGCAGGCAGCAGGCGGCATCATGATCACTTCCAGCCACAATCCCTACCAGTGGAACGGCGTGAAGTACAAGGCTGGCTACGGCGGCTCGGGGTCGCCGTCGATCATGGCGAAGATCGAGAGCTATCTTGGTCAGCCGCTTCGCGAGGCAGCACGGTCCGCAAGCATCGTCGAGGAAGATTTCACTGCTCCCTACGTCGCGGCCATTTCAACCTTCGCCGATCTGCATGCGATTGCACACGCGGGTCAGCGCTTCGCCATTGACGCGATGTATGGAGCCGGCGCCGGAGTGCTGGCCAGCATCTTCCGTCCGCTCGGCATCGATTTCGTGGAGATTCGCGCCAGTCATGATCCGCTGTTTCCCGGGATCAATCCGGAACCAATCGAGCCACACGTTCGCGCGCTGCAGGACACGGTTGTCGCCGAGAGATGCCAGGCCGGACTCGTGACTGACGGCGATGCTGACCGGCTGGGAGCGGTTGACGAGCATGGTCGATTCGTCGATCCGCACAAGATCTTCTCCATCCTGCTGCGCTGGCTGCTCGAGCGCAAAGGCTGGAAAGGCGGCGTGACCCGCGCCTTCAATACCACGAAGATGCTCGACCGCATCGCTGCCAAGCACAATCAGCCGCTGTACGAGCACGGCATTGGATTCAAGTACGTCTGCGATCTCATGCTCGAACACGACATCCTCATCGGCGGCGAGGAGTCCGGCGGCATCGGCATCAAACGCCATCTGCCGGAGCGCGACGGCCTGCTGAATTGTCTACTGCTCGCGAACGTGATGGCGGACGAGAAGAAGACCCTCGGCCAGCTTGTCGCAGACCTGCAGCAAGAGTTCGGTGAGCACCATTACGGTCGCATCGATCTCCACATTCCCGACGAGACTAAAAATGCGGCGATTGCGCGCGCACGAACTGTCCAGCCCGGCGCGACTGATTTCGCGGGCATGCCGGTCCTTCGAGTGGAAACCCTGGACGGAATTAAATTCTTCCTCGACAATCCCGAAGCACGGTCGAAACCAAATGCGGCCGAGACCTGGCTGCTGCTGCGCGCCTCCGGCACCGAGCCGTTGATGCGCATCTACTCCGAATCGACCTCGAAGGAATCCGTCGACAAGCTGCTCGAATCGGCCCGCGCATTTGCGATGGCGAGCAAGTGAGACGCCTCACCCGCCAAGATTGAAGATGACGTTTATGGTCGTCTCTACTTCAACCGGTTCGCCGTTCAAGAGGTAAGGGCGGTAGCGCCACGTCCGCACCGCCTCCTCTGCCGCGAACGTCAGCAGCGGCGGTCCGCTCACGACGCGCAGGTTCTCGATGATGCCGCTCTTCGATAGCGTAGCGCTCAACACAACTGTGCCCTGCACACGCGCGTCACGTGCAATCGCCGGATATCGCGGCTCGACACCGCTCACCTTACGGCCTTCCATAACTCCGGAAGAGATGACCGGTTTCCTCGCTGGAGCAACACGCACCTGCGGCGGCGCGGCGGCGCCAATCGAGGCAGGCAGACCTGTCAAAGAACCACCAGTCTCTCTCGCTAGAGGGGTGAGGCCCGGATCACTGGACGGCGGCTCAGGGTCAGCCGCAGGGATGTGATCAGGTATGCTCGTGGGCGCTGCGAAAGGGTTGGTGAGCACAGCCGCGTGCGTAGCGACGCTCACCACGCGGTCCAGATGAGGCAGCGGCTGAGCAGGTGGCGCCGGAGCAGCGAGCAACATCCTGAGAGTCTGTCGCGGCAGAGATGCGGGACGCAGCAGAGGCAACAACAGCAGCAGAAATGCGATGCTGGCGTTGCAGATCGCTGCAATGCCAGACGTCCAGGTGCGATAGGTCCTGATCTTCCCACCGGACTCCATCAACGCATCTTCGAACATGGCGCACCTCGCATCTGCGTACGCTGCATAATCATGCAGACACGCCTATAGACACGCGATGCGCCGTGCTTGTTCCCGTTATTTGGACAGCTCTGTCTCGATGCGCTGCGTCAACGTGGGGTCTTCCGGCTCCACATCGGGCGCGAAGCGCGCTACTGCCGTACCAGAACGATCCACCAGAAACTTCTCAAAATTCCACAGCACCTCAGGCTCCATGTTTGGCTTCACACCGAACTCGACCAGGTGCTGGCGCAAGTCGTTCGTGCTGGTGGTGGGCTTGGGCTGCGCCTTGATCAGCGATGCGTAGAGCGGATGCTTCCGCGGTCCAACAACGGTGATCTTCTCGAAGATCGGAAACTTGACTCCGAAGTTAGTGGTGCAGAATTGCGCGATCTCCGCATTGGTGCCCGGCTCCTGCTCGGCAAAATCATTCGCTGGAAACCCCAGCACGGAAAATCCGCGATTGCTGAATCGCGCATGCAGTCTCTCCAGCCCCTCATACTGCGGTGTAAAGCCGCATTTCGACGCGACATTCACAATCAGCAGCACCTTGCCCTCATAGTCGGCCAGCGATGCAGCCGTGCCATCGATCCGCCGCAGGGGAACATTTTCCAGTGTTGCGCTCATTGCACTCTCCTTTCCCGCAGTATATGGACGGCGCGGCTTCTTGCCGAAATGCAAGAGGCGCAGCCAAAGCCACGCCTCTTGCTTGCATTTACGGTTCTGTTTCTGCCGCGGTTTTATTTCATGCCATCTAAGATCGACCCGACCAGGCCTCCCACCACGCCGGCCTGCGTCGTCTCCACCCGCCGTTCGGTCGGCATGTATTCCTGCAATTTGTGCGCAAGCTTCGCGATGGGGAGCGTTTGCAGCCACACGCGTCCGGGCCCGGTGAGCGCCGCAAGGAAGATACCGTCGCCGCCGAAAATCATGTTGCGGATTCCGGGGATGCGCATGATTTGAAAGTTCACGCCCGCTTCAAACGCGCCAACGTGTCCAGGATGCACGCGCAGCAGTTCGCCCGGCTGCAGGTCCTTCACGATCAGTTCGCCGGAAAGCTCCAACCATGCCATTCCCGCTCCACTGAGTCGCTGCAGGAGGAATCCGTCGCCGCCGAAGATGCCCGCGCCCAGCGACTGCTGGAATCCGACGCCAAGCTGAATGCCCGCAGTCGCGCAAAGAAATCCGTGACGGTGGATGAAGTACTCGCGGCCATTCGTAACTTCAACAGGAACAATATGGCCCGGCACTTTGGTAGCAAAGGCAATTTCGCCCGGCGCTCCCATCGCGCGATACTCTGTCATGAAGAGCGTGCCGCCTCCGGCCACGCGCTTCAACGCTCCAAAGATGCCGCCTCCGCCGCCCATTTGTGTATGCGTCATCATCTGGATTGACGCCGACATCCAGGAGAGTTCTCCCGCCTCGGAAATGATCGCGTCGTTGTGGTCCAGCAAGAATTCCAGCACCGGCATCGTGGTGCCTGTTACCCGGCTCTGCATAGCTTCGTCCTCCCGGCGCGCCCGGCGCACGTTTCCGCCCGACGCCAGCATACACATAAGCGGGGGAATCGCTCATAGTTCCGCAGCAGATTTATGCGATGAGCAACAGTTTTGCTGCAACGGACGGGGCCCCCAACCGGCGTGCGGCAACGAAGGATTACCCTGATTTCGTCTCGCCGCCCTGGTTATCCGTGGACAGGCAACAGGTGAGCGCGCTATTTCCGTGTTTAGCTGCGGCTCTGCCATGTGTACACCTGCTCGCGGGCATGCTCTATGGCGCTCGTACATATGATCCTGTGACCTTGGTTGCTACTCCAAGACTTCTGGTACTCGCCGCCTTTGTGGCCTGGGGCGCTCCTGCCTGGCACGCCGCGCATATCGGGCGGAACGAGGCTCTCCGCGCGGATTAACATCCAACGCTTGCCAGAGCGCCCGCATGCTTCTATACCTGTGGGCAGCATTCCGAGCCACAGATTCGGAGAGCGCACAGATTCGGGGAACAGACTTGGATAAGAGAGAATTCCTGAAGGCCTCCAGCCTCGCACTTACCGGCACCATGCTCACACCCTTTGTCGCTGGCCAATCATCGATCGCTGCAGACAGCGCAGAGCGACCCGCCGCGACGCGCAAGAACTGGTCCGGCAACTACACCTACAGCACGGATCGGCTCGACACACCTGCAAGTGTCGAGGAAGTGCAAGCCATCGTGAAGCGCACCCGAAAACTGCGGGCGCTCGGCACGCGTCACTCCTTCAACGCCATCGCCGATAGCACATCGGAGCAGATTTCGCTCCAGCATTTCGATCAAATGACGATCGATCCTGCGGCACGTACCGTCACCATCGGCGCGGGCGTCACCTATGGCAAGCTCGCGCCGTATATCGACAGTCACGGCTTTGCTCTGCACAATCTCGCATCTCTTCCACACATTTCGGCCGCCGGAGCCTGTGCCACTGCGACGCACGGCTCAGGCATTCACAACCAGAATCTCTCCTGCGCCTGCGCAGCTCTTGAGCTTGTCACCGCCAATGGCGAGCGCCTCACTCTCTCGCGTACAAAAGACGCTGATCATTTTGCGGGCGCCATTGTCGCGCTGGGCGCGCTCGGTATCGTGACCAGCCTCACGCTCGATCTCGAACCCACATATCAGGTGGAGCAGGTTGTCTACCAGGACCTGCGATTCAGTGAGCTGGAGCATAATCTCGATGCCATCTTCGGCAGCGGCTATAGCGTCAGCCTCTTCACAGACTGGCAGAACCAGCGCGCCACGCAGGTGTGGATCAAGCGGCGCGTCGAACCAGGAAAGCCCTACACGTGGCCACAGGAGTTCTATAACGCGAAGCGCGCGAAGGAGAAGCTGCACCCAATCACTGGCCATCCTGCGGAAGCCTGTACTGAGCAGCTTGGCGTACCGGGACCGTGGTACGAGCGGCTGCCGCACTTCCGCATGAACTTCACTCCCAGCAGCGGTGCGGAGTTGCAGACCGAATACTTTGTGCCGCGTGAGCATGCTTACGAGGCGATTCGCGCGGTCGAGCAACTCCGCGACCACATCACGCCCCACTTATTCGTCACTGAATTACGCACAATTGCGCCCGATTCGCTGTGGATGAGCATGGCCTACCAGCGCCCTTCGCTCGCCATCCACTTCACCTGGAAACCGGAATGGCCTGCCGTTAAGAAGATCCTGCCCATGATCGAAGCGAAGCTTGCTCCCTTTGAACCCCGTCCGCATTGGGCGAAGCTCTTTACACTGCCGCCGGCGACACTACAGTCGCGCTACGCCAGACTTCGTGAT
>DASUWP010000146.1:0-2959 GCA_036378335.1 Acidobacteriaceae bacterium
AGCAGTCTCGCGTAACCGTTGCGCTCCGTTTGACTGAAGACTCCCTTCCGCCTCCATCGCATCGAGCCGTTCTCTCACATCTTCTAAGCGCGCCGACACCTCTGACGCCAGGAATCGTTCGATGACCATTGCGTTCTCTTCCGATTCAAGCGAGCAGGTAGAGTAAAGGAGCCGTCCACCCGGCGCGAGGACGCAATATGCCGATCGCAGGATCGCGACCTGCCGCTCCTGCTGTCGTGCAAGCTCGCTCGCAGCCAGCCGCAGCTTGATCTCCGGATTGCGTGCCAGTGTCCCCGTGCCGCTGCACGGTGCATCGCACAGGATGAGGTCGAAATCATCGCGAAATGGCAGATCGGTTGCGTCAGCCAGCACACATTGAATCTTCGCCGTCTGCGGCTCGCGGGCGAAGCTGCGTCGCATGGCATGCAATCGCGCCTTGCTGATGTCGCACGCGGTAATCTCAGCCTGCAGATTGTTCTCGGCCAGGATCGCAGTCTTGCCGCCGGGCGCGGCGCAGCAATCCAGAATCCGGCTTCCCTGACCCGCTAATTCCGCTACTAACTGCGATCCCTCGTCCTGAATGCGAGCGCCCTCAGGCAACTCGCCACTCTCCGATAGGCGTCGCGCACGAGCCAGCAAGGCGCCGGCAGCCACAGACTCCGCGTGCCCATCCGGCGCGCCATGCAACCGGATTGTTACCGGAGGAAGCTGCTGATCGTAAGCCGCGATCGTAGCCGCAGCATCGGGACCGTACTGCCGCGTCCACCGCTGGATCATCCATGCTGGGTGAGCACTCAGCGGATCGAGAACGATGGACGCACTGTTCTCGGCTACGCGACGCAACACCGCATTCACCAACCCGGATGCGAATTGGTGGCCGCTGAGCTTGGTCAGTTCGACGCTTTCTGCAAGCGCGGCATGTGCCGGGATACGATCCATGCCCAGAAGCTGCCACGCACCCAGGCGCAGCGCGATCGCCACCTCAGCATCCAGCGCAGTCTTCCGCTGCAGATATCCCGCGACAACCGCATCCAGTGCGAGCTGCCAGCGCAGCACGCCCATCACCAGCGCAGTCGTCAGGTTACGATCGGCTTGCGACAGCGACTCCATCGCAGGCGCGCGCAGCAGATCGTCGCAGTGTGTGTTGGCGGATCGCACCATGGCCAGCAGCACGCGAAAAGCCGCCATGCGGGCGGGTGTGACACGGGGCGCCATCACGAAGCGAGACGGTCGCCGTCCACGACTCCGTGGCCGTGCAGCAGATCGGCGGTGAACATGCGGCGTTTGCCCTCAAGCTGCAGTTCGATCACTTCCAGGCTCGCGCCGTCCCCGGCGGTAAAGAAGAGCCGATCACCTTCCACCCGGAAGAATCCAGCTTCGCCGCGCTGCTGCGCTGGAGGCGCGAGCACCAGCCGATGCAAGGTCAGCTTCTTCCCGCGCACCGTTGTCCACGCGCCGGGCCAGGGCTGGAAACCGCGCCAGCGGTCGTAGATGGATTGCGCGGGACGCGTAGGATCGATCTTGCCATCATCGCGCGTCAACATCGGCGCATAGCTCGCCAGGCTGTTGTCCTGTTTCTGCGGGGTGATGCTTCCAGCATCGAGGCCGGCAAGCGTTTCCACCATCAATGGCGCGCCAATTTCCGCGAGCCGCGGAAAAATATCCTCCGCCGTATCCGTGGGACCCACGGGCACTTCGCGGCGCAGCAGCATGTCGCCTGTATCCATGCCTTCATCGAGCCGCATGGTGGTCACGCCGGTGGCGCTTTCGCCATTCGCCACCGCCCACTGGATCGGCGCTGCGCCGCGATACTTCGGCAACAGCGACCCGTGCAGATTCAGATTGCCGTATCTCGGCAGGTCCAGCATCCAGGGTGGAATCAAACGTCCGTAAGCGACGACGATGATCGCGTCCGGGTGGATCGCTTCGAGCCGCGCCTGCAGCACTGGATTCTTGCGGATTTTCTCCGGCTGCATGACCGGAATGCCTGACTCGATCGCAGCCTGCTTCACCGGGGGCACAGCCAGCGTGAGGCCGCGGCCGCTTGGGCGATCCGGCTGGCAGAGAACCAGCTCGATGCTATGGCCCGCACTCCGCAGCGCCTCGAGCGTGGGCACAGCGAACGCGGGCGTACCGCAAAAGACCAGCCTCACGCTTCTACCATTCGCCCGCGCGCTGCATTTTCTTAATGCGGCGCAGGATCAGGTCGCGCTTCAGCGCGCTAATGCGGAAGATGAAGAGCACGCCATCCAGGTGATCGATCTCATGCTGAAAAGCGCGCGCCAGCAGCTCGGTCCCCTCGCGCTCGCTCCAGTTGCCGTACTCGTCCTGCGCCTTCACCATCACGCGCGCGGACCGTCGCACCTTCTCGCGAATTTCCGGCAGACTCAGGCAGCCCTCTTCTTCAAGCTGCTTGCCTTCCTTGAGCGTGATCTCCGGATTAATGAGGACAATCTTGTCCTTCGGCTCCTTTTTGTTGCTCAGATCGATGACGGTGAGCCGCTTTGCAATCCCGATCTGCGGAGCCGCGAGCCCGATACCCTGCGCCGCATACATGGACTCGAACATGTCTGCCACCAGCTTGCGCAGATCGTCGTCGAACTCGGTAACCGGCGCGGAAGGCCGCTGCAGGATAGGATCAGGAAACTTGACGATGGGGTAAATCATGCTTGCTTCGTTCTAACGTCTGGGAGCTGCCGCGCCCTTCGAACCTTCCTTAATAATTGCGGATCTGCTCCAGATATCCATCATAGTTACGCCTCAACTCAGCCGCCGAGTCGCCGCCGAACTTCTCCAGCGCGAGCTGTGCCAACACAAACGCCACCATGGCCTCCGCTGCGACGCCCGCCGCCGGCACCACACAGACATCGGAGCGCTCATAGGCCGCTTTGGTCGCCTCGCGCGTTTCATAGGTGACTGATTCGAGCGGGCGCCGCAGGGTCGAGATCGGTTTCAGATA
>DASUWP010000147.1:0-16526 GCA_036378335.1 Acidobacteriaceae bacterium
AGGGACCGGGAGATCTCTTCATCTGCCGGGTTGCCGGCAACTACATGAACGTAGACATCCTGGCCAGCCTGGAATACGGGGTCGAAGTACTCGGCGCGCCACTGGTCATGGTGCTGGGACATACAAACTGCGGCGCCGTCAAAGCGGTACTGCAGTACGAGAAGGACCGCAAACCACTTCCCGGACACCTGCAAATGCTGCTGGACGCAGTGTCTCCCGGAGTAGTGGAAGCGATGCGGCAGGGGCCAACTGACCAGTTGGAACATGCGATTGAGGCCAATGTGCGGCACAACGCGCAACGGCTACGGCAGGCTCATCCGGTCATCGCGAAGGCGGTCGAAGAGAAGCGCCTTGATGTCGTGAGCGCGGTCTATGAACTGGCCAGTGGGCAGGTCCGGCTACTGCAATAGACTGCATTCACCCGAGCGCGATACCACTGATGCAATCAGTGATGATGCCGGCGCGCAGCGCGCTCCGCCTTGCGCATTTGTGCCTCGGCGGGAGCACTCGAGGCTAGCTTGGGCATCGGTTCACTCCCCTGTCCAATTCGCCGCACCGTCTCGCCATCCAGCCGGTACTTGACATCTACCGTTGGCACCGGCAGCAGTCTGCCCGATTCCGGATCGAGCGCCGGCTGCGCGCCGGCCGCGCCCAGCTTCAGAGTGAAGGTGGGCACCCGCTGGCCTTTCGGATCGAGCACCTCGTGTCCGACGATGACCGGCAGGTATCCGACAACGTCGTTCATGCGCAGGCCGCCCTCATAGCGATGCTTGCGGTCGTTCCACACCAGCAGGCGAACGCGGGAGAAGGCGTACGGCAGCCCGTCCTGGTAAGGACTCAGCACCATCACGTACTCCGGCGCCTGCCCGTCCGGGAAGGGCGACGACGCATCCGGAATTTTGGCGAGCAGGTATGCGCCGACAATCCTCTGTCCCTCCGCGTACCGCACCACCTCGTCCGGCACATCCACATCCAGGCGGCGTGCCAGCAGCCAGCCCACGCGGCCATGAGCGTCGCGCACCAGCCACCAGTCCTCGTACTGCGGCGGAGGCGCATTGGGGTCCACGGGCGGCGGTGTGGGAACAAAGGCGCTGTCCGGCGCTGACGGCGGCGCCGCAGATTTACCCAGCTCAATTGGCCCCTTCGGAGTCGGACCCTTGCCCTTCTGGATCAACTCCATCAGCCTGTCGGCGGCACCGCCTGCCCGCTCCTCTGCCGCTTTGCGCTGCTGCTCACGGTAGGTCTCTTCAGGGGTGAGCTTCTTAACGCTCGCGCGCTCCAGCAATTGCAGCTTGTCGCCTTCCGGCAGCAGGAAAAAGCGCTCCGTATCGCGGCCTGGCGAGAGATGCGCGAAGAGCTCATCCCGCAGCACGCCCGTGGCAACCACCGGGTCCTTGGCATGATCGCGGTTCAACGCCTGGAAGGCGTTGTAGGTCGGCTGATCGATGACAAAATGTTCTTCGAGCCAGCCGGTTTTGTTGTCCGGCGTCTCCACCTGCAGGAACCGGCGTTCGCGATTGAGCACCTTCAGCTTTTCGCCATTCGTGACCGGTGCAACCTTGCTCGATACCGGCGCGACACGATCGCGCAGCCATGCCTCTTTGACTGCGACGTATACGACATCAGCCGTGCCGGATGCAGCATGATGGCATCCGGAAAGCACCAAGCCGCAGACGAACGCAATCGTGCACGCCAAGACCGCGCGCGAAACGAGAGGAAGAATGCGCCTGCTCCATAGAAGAGCGGATTTCCCACTACGATAGCCATGGAAGTCCACGCCGAGCGGCTTGTCTTGACGGAAAGGCCGAATTCGCCTCCGCCGGCTGGGCATACATGTGTAGGGAATCCGCTCTGGTTGCTCGACCACGATCTCTTTCAGATATACAGGTGCGCGCGGTAGCTGGCGAGTCCTGTGGCTCGAAACGGTGAGGGAGATGGCTCAACAGTGTCACGAATTCAATGTTGCTCGTTGGGTGAAGCGCAACCTCAGTGCGTGCTGGCGATCGCGGCGGGCGTTGCCGCATTCGTCGCCGTCGCGCCCGGATTGAGTTTGCCTGCGGTCGTGGCATCGAACGAGAAGAGCTGCACGTCCGGGCTGCCGCCAAGATTCAGCGCAAAAAGAAATTTCTTGGATTGATCGAGCGCCAGCGCGAAAGGCTGCGTACCTACCGAGGAGAAGGGCGATCCGGCAAGCGCACTCAGCGTGCCGGAGGAGAGCACGGAATAGCCGCTGATCGTGTTATCCGAGGCATTCGCGGCATAGAGGTAGTCGCCCGTGCCGTCGAATGTAAGAGAGCGCGGCTGCCCGCCCGCTGCAAATGGCGATCCGCTGATCTCCGGGAAGGTACTGCTGATCGTGAACACGCGCACGCCCACATTCGTTTCGCCGACAAACAGCGCTGTGCTGGTCGAATTCACGGCAAGCCCCAGGTCCTGGTTGGCGATGCCGCTGGTGGTCTTCTTCGGATTGATGACCTGCGTGTTCGCCGAGAGTCCGCCGCTGGTGTTGAACGGCAGCGGCGCCACCCCCAGTTGCCCCATGGTCACGAAAACGTAGCTGCTGTTCGGCGCAACCGCAATGTTTTGCAGCGAGATGTTGCTCGTATCCGTGCCGCTGGGAAAAGTAATCGAGATCGGCGAGCCTGTCACCGCGGCCAGTGTGCCATCCGTGTTGATGGCGTATTCACCCACGGCAGGTGCGCCATTCGCGAGACCAGCGACCAGCAGAAACTTGCCCGAGGGATCGACCGTCAGTGCCGATGGTGCAACGTCCTGCACCAATGCGCTGGTGTTGATCAGCGTCGTGACTCCGGTGCTGCTGTTGATGCTCGAGCCATAGACCCCGATCCCGGTGACTCCCGCGTACAAGAATTTATTGGCTGGGGTGACGGCGAGCGAGTTTATCGCCGCTGTGGCGAACTGGCTGGGAGAGCCGGAGAGCGTAGCCAGCGCCCCGGTGGACGATACAGAGTAGCCGACCAACGAGCCGGTCTGCGTGCCGACATAGGTGTAGCTGCCAACCGTATTCCCTCCGCCACCGCCGCCGCCATCTTTGTTAAAAAAATCACCGCACCCCGCAAGCAGCAATGCTGAGCCGCACAGGAACCCCACAACCGATCGACTCCAAAGCCGTCTGCCGAGCATGTCACTCATCCTATATGCGCCCAGAAATACGGAACCGAACTGCCGCCTGCAACACAGCACAGCCGCGAACAGAGCGCTTCAATCCTATCCTGCGCGGGTACATTCGCATCGACGCATGGGAGCGCCGGAACGCTCACCTTTGCAAATGGGGAAACTGGACGAAAGAGGGAGGGCCTGCTATTCGAAGCTGGAAGGCTCTGCGTCCTGGCAGGAGGCACAAAGCCCTAGAACGTCCACCGAGTAGCGCTCGGCCACAAAACCATTGGGCAGCTGGTGCGGTTGTGGCAACTCGCCAAGCTGCTCCTCATCCAGGTCGTAAATCGCCTTGCACCGGGTGCACACCATGTGGTGGTGCGGACGATCGTTCATCTCTACCCGCAAGGAGCCATGGTGCAGACTTACCTCGCGGAACAGTCCGCTGGCGATGAACAAGTGGATGTTCTTGTAGACCGTGGCGAGCGAGATGGAAGGAATGCGCGCCTGCACACGCTCGTAGACCTCTTCCGGACTGGGGTGCCCAGGGATGCTCTGCATCACCTCAAACAGCACCTGCCGCTGGTGCGTGACGGCGATGCCATGCGCGGCACAAAGATCCCGGAACGATCGGTCGCGAGGGATCCCATTTTGCCCCGGAATGTGTGCAGTTGGCATGCTGTCACAATTGGAAAATAGTTATTGAAAAGTGTCAATTCCCCGTGAATTCACCGCGTGCCGGCCGCCCGGATGAGCAGTCCTCAATTCGGCCGGTCGCGCCAGCCGCGTCCGAAGCGCTCGTCGAGCGGCTGTCTTCCACGGAAACCCGACTCGAGCGTATGCCAGTATTCAATGCGCTTCTCGCCCCGCCGCCAGCACAACAACACGAGGTCGCCGTCGATACGGCAGGGGAAGTCCAGCAGGCCTGTATCTAAGTCCTTTACCTGCACGCCAATAGAATCGATTTCACCAAGCGATTCTTTCGCCTTCTGCACCTGCGTTTCCACTTCCGCGCGATTGCGGGCTACGCTCGTGATGTCCACCGTCATACCACCCGACAGGAAGATGCGCTGGCGGAGGGATTGGATTTCACCCTCCAGCCGCTCTGCCTCTTCTTTGGCCGCGATTACCTGCTCGAGCAGCGACTCGACCACGGGCAGAAGGGCGTTCGCCTCTTCGAGTGTGAAGGTCTTCATGCGCTCCCTTATGCGCTTCTCAGTTCGGCCTCCGCCATCGGCACTTCCACCGGACGGGCCTTCGGCGCGGGAACGCCGATTTCCAGCATGCGATCCAGCGCCACCTTTGCCCAGTGTTTCACATCTTCAGCGACGCGAATGCGGTTCACTACCCGCCCCTCCACTAAGTTTTCCAGCGCCCATGCCAGATGCTGCGGCGAGATGCGGTACATGGTGGTGCAGAGGCAGCCCGTATCGTCCAGCGTCATCACGTGCTTGCCCTTCGCGGCATATTTCTTGGCCAGGCGATTTACCAAATGGATTTCCGTGCCGATGGCGAAGGTGCTGCCCTCCGGCGCCTTCTCGACCAATTCGATGAGCCGTTCCGTCGAGCCCAGCGCGTCGGCTTTCTGGCAGACTTCCCAGCGGCACTCCGGATGCACGATGACCTGAACGTCGGGATACTTAGCGCGCATCGCGTCTACATGACTCGGCAGAAACCGCTGGTGCACAGAGCAATGGCCCTTCCAGAGAATCACCTTCGCCGCGCGCAGCCGGTCCGGCGCCACTCCGCCATTGATCTGCCACGGATCCCAGACCACCATTTCGTGCATGGGAATGCCCATTGCATAGGCGGTGTTGCGGCCAAGATGCTGGTCCGGGAGGAACAGTATCTTCTCACGCCGGGCAAAGGCCCAGTTGAAGGCAGTGGCCGCGTTCGATGAGGTGCAGACCAGACCACCGCGCTCTCCGCAAAAAGCTTTGATCGCCGCGGTCGAATTCATGTAGGTCAGCGGAATGACTGCATCTTCGCCAACGCCCATGCGCTTCAGCGACTCCCAGCAGGCTTCGACCTGGCTGATCTCCGCCATGTCCGCCATCGAGCAGCCGGCGTTCAGGTCGGGCAGGATGACTTGCTGACCCGCTTTGCCGAGCACATCGGCGCTCTCGGCCATGAAATGAACGCCGCAGAAAATCACGTAGCGCGCATCCGTGCTGGCCGCGATCTTCGAAAGCTTATAAGAGTCGCCGGTGTAATCGGCGAAACGGATCACCTCATCGCGCTGGTAGTGGTGGCCGAGCAGAACGGTGCTCCTGCCAAGCTGTCGGCGAGCCGCGGCAATGCGCGCATCCATGGTGTGATCGGGCAGCGTGAGGTAATTCTCAAGCGAGCAGGCTTCGCCCCCTAGACCGAAAACCGGGGCATCAGCGACACGCGTAGCGGGGATATCTTCTACCAGCAATTCCATCGTCTTCCGCCTTCAGTCCGGCCACCTTCTTTGGCGCCGAACGGGGATGTTGAAAGCACTCTCGGGTTGCAGCCGGCTCGCTGCGAGCTTTGTGCCTCGCCCAGCCTGCGGGGATGTTGCAACCTCGTTACAAAAGATGTTTGTCCGGATGAGCGGGACGCAAAATCCACACGCTGGACATCTCTTCTGTTCTTCTTATTCTAATACAACGATGTAATACACGGTTCATACAGCGTCTTATCCGCGATGTACCAGCAGCCCATCCGCAAAAACCGGGGCCGGGCGGCGCGGCTTCCAGCACGCCTCCCGGCACAAAAGGCAAGCCACGCCAGCGGAAGGTATATTTGGAAAGGAATGCCACTGTCAGCCATCCTTTGCCTCGGCCTTTCCTCTCTGGCACACGTGGCGGACGCCCCGCTGCCACCGGTTAGCCAAGCCACCTTCGGTGTGGGCGACACGCTGATGATTGTCGTTGTGGCGCTCATTGTCTTTGGACCGAAGAAGCTGCCCGAGATCAGCCGCCAGATCGGCAAACTGCTCTACGAATTCCGCAAAGCTTCGAACGATTTCAAATTCCAGATTGAAGAGGAACTGCGCGCCGCCGAACAGGCCGAGCGCCAAAAGGAGCTCTCCGCTCAGGCGGTGGTCACGCAGCCGGCGACTCCGGTTGCCATCACCGCCGGTGAGACAGTCAGCGCCGAAACGACAAGCACAGAGCCGGCGATCGAAGGTGTGCGCGCGCCAGAGCCAAGCAATCCAGAGCCAGGCAATCCGGAGCCAACCAACAGCGACACCGCCGCGACCGAACCTCCGCCCCTGGATCCGGAAGCTTCCACCGCCCCAGCTTCCACCACCCCGACGATCCAGCCGCCGGCCAGCGGCCTTCCGGTCAGCAGCCGGTCGCCCTACCGTCCTGTCGAGAACACCGAAGGCGCCACAGAGGTGACGGCAGCAGGCCAGTCATTAGATGAAGCGCGGGCGCCAGATGAGCTGCAGGCACTCGACGAGCTGCAGGCCGATGCGCAGGACGCACTGCGGGCCGCCGCTGCAGACCCTTCTTATAACCAGCCGGAAGTCTATAAGCAGTCCGGAGATGCCGTACCCACCCACCATGGATGAAGACCTCGTCGAGCGCGCGCGCAATGCGGTAACCGAACGTGCCGACCTACCAGGCATGAGCCTGATTGAGCATCTGGAAGAGCTCCGCCGCCGCCTGATCCACTCCGCCGCCTACCTGGTGGTCGGCTTTTTTGTCGCCTACGGCTTTCACAACCGGTTTACCGAGCTTCTGGAGCAGCCGCTCAATTTCGCGCTGCAGCGGCATCATCTGCCGACCGGGCTGGTCTATCTGAATCCAATCGAGCCGTTCAACTTTTCTTTGAAGTTGAGCTTTATCGCCGGTGCGATCATTGCGTCGCCGTTCATCCTTTATCAGGTATGGCTGTTCATCTCACCTGGCCTTTACCGCCACGAGAAGCGATACGTATGGCCGTTCATGGGCGCCACGGTGACTCTCTTTCTCGCCGGCGCTTTCTTTGGATACCACTACGTCTATCCTGGCGCGCTTGACTTTCTTCTCGGCTATGGCAAGCACTTCACCCCCATGGTCACGATCACGGAGTATTGCGATCTGTTCATGACAGTGATTCTGGGCATGGGCGCGAGCTTTGAACTTCCCGTGCTCGTCTACTTCCTGGCCTTGTTCGGAATCGTGACTCCCAAATGGCTCTGGAAGAACATCAAATACGCCATTCTCGTCATCGTGATCATTGCGGCTGCGATCACGCCCACGCCGGACCCGCTCCAGGTCCTGGTCTTTGCCACTCCGTTGCTTGCGCTCTACATACTAGGCATTCTCGTGGCGTACATCGTGCATCCCTCTCGGCGTGACCGCAAGAAGCAGGAGGCTGCCTCCTGATCCGCCGATTCTGTTTTCTCGCCGCACTGCTGTTGCAGTTTCCCTTGCTGCATGCGCAACCGGCGTTCCCATTCAGTGGGGCCAAGGCACTCGAGTACGCGCGGCAATTCGTGGCCTGCGGACCCCGCTTCAACGGCAGCGCCGGACTGCTTTGCGCGCAGAACTACCTGAAGAAGCAATTCGCACACGATACCCTCCAGGCCGACACATTCGTAGCCTCCACGCCCGCCGGGCCGCAGCAGATGACGAATTTCATCGTGCGCTTCCCGGGCAAGAAGGACGGCGTCATCGTGCTCGCCACGCATTACGAGACGAACTACTGGCTGCGCAACACCTCGTTTGTCGGCGCGAACGACGGCGCAGCGACCACCGGCCTGCTGCTGGAGATCGCAAATCACCTGCGCGGCCACACACTGGATGGCTACAGCGTGTGGCTCGTCTTCTTCGATGGCGAAGAGTCGGTGGGTGAACAGTGGACCAATTCCGACTCGCTCTATGGCAGCCGGCATCTGGCGGCGAAGTGGCAGATGGACGGCACCTTGAAAAAGATCAAGGGCTTCCTGCTGGCGGACATGATCGGTGACCGCGACCTGGACGTCGCCCGAGTGACTACCGCGACGCCAGAAATCGAAGACTTGGTCTATGAGGCCGCGAAGAAGACCGGCAACGCCAGTCACTTCTTCAAGACCGAGGTCCCGGAAGAGGACGATCATCTCCCATTCGTGCAGCGGGGCGTACCCTCTGCCGACGTCATCGACATGGACTACGGGCCGCACGATGCCACGCATGCCGATGGATGGCATCACACACCCGAGGACACGCTCGACAAAATCAGCGCGAAGAGCCTGACCATCTCCGGCGAAGTGTTTCTGGAAAGCATCCGACTACTGAATGCACATTGAGCCCGCATGATCGCCGGCGCCCCCCTCAGCTACTGGATCGGTTTTCACGCAATTGTTCTGGCGCTGCTGGTCGTCGACCTTGTCGTGCTTGGCCGCAAGCCTGAGGGCCCGCGCTTCCGCACCGCGCTTGTCTGGACCAGCTTCCTCTTCCTGCTGGCGCTGGGCTTCGCCGGATTCGTGCTGCACACGCAAGGCCAGGAGCGCGCGCTTGAGTTCGTCTCCGGGTATCTGCTGGAGGGCTCGCTCTCCATCGACAATCTCTTCGTCTTTCTCGTTCTGTTCGGCAGCTTCGGCCTGACCGCCGGCCAGCAGCATCGCGCATTGATCTATGGCGTTCTGGGAGCCATCGTGCTGCGCGCGCTGTTCATCGTGGCCGGAGTTGCGCTCCTCGATCGCTTTGAAGCCATGCAGTACATCTTCGGCGCCTTGCTGATCTATGCCGCGTGGCGGCTGGTCCGCCAGAAAAAAAGCCGAAGTGGGCCGCCGTCCGTCTCACATTGGGTGCAAAGCCGCGGCTGGCGCGTGTCGCCGATGTTGCTTGCCGTCCTGGCGATCGAGGTCACGGACGTGGTCTTCGCGATCGACTCCGTGCCCGCCGTGCTCGGCGTCACGCATGACACCTTCATCGTCTACACCTCGAACATCTTCGCCATCCTGGGGCTGCGTTCGCTTTATTTCGTGCTGCAGAGCCTTCTCCACCGGCTGCATCTGCTGCACTATGGCCTGGCGGCGATTCTGGTCTTTGTCGGCGGAAAAATGATGGCGACGCGCTGGTTCGAAGTTCCGACGCTCTGGTCTCTGCTCGTCATTCTCGTCACCGTGGCTATCTCCGCGGCCGCTTCTCTGCTGCTGCCGGAGCGAACCGAGCACTCAACCCCGCAGCAATCAACGTAATACCGGCGACTCCCGGTGCGCAGGGATGGTGCGAGATGCCAGCAGAGGTCCGAAGCGAACGCTGTCGCCCATCAGGTGCGAGTGTGTCGCGAAGCGCGCATCATCGCGCTTCGGAAAGTCATTGCGGTAATGCGCCCCGCGACTTTCCTCCCGCGCCAACGCGCTGACCACAATCGCTCGCGCCACCCGCGCCAGAGAACGAGCCTCGTAATCGCGTCGTTTCCAAGCAGCGGATGGGACCGCCTCTCCATATCGGCTCGCCGCCGCGAGATCGATGCTCTTCAGCAGTTCCGCATCGCGCAACAAGCCCGCATGCTTCCACATCTGCTGCTGCAGTTGTTCAATGGCTTCCTCAACCGGCGGGAGGGATGCGGTCTCGTGCAGCGGCGTCGGCGCCGTTACGTCAGCAAGCTTCACCTGCATATCGGTTTCCCGCCGCATGCTCTCTGCCGCGCGCGCGCCGAAGACCAGCCCCTCCAGCAGCGAGTTGCTGGCCAGCCGGTTTGCACCGTGCACACCAGTGCACGCCACCTCGCCCGCGGCGTAGAGCCCAGGCAGCGATGTTCGCCCGTCCACATCGGTCCGCACGCCCCCCATCAGGTAATGGGCCGCCGGTCGTACCGGAATCAGATCGCGTGTCAGGTCCAGCCCGTGCTGATGCAGAAATGCAGAAATACCGGGAAAGCGCTCGTCCAGATCGATGCCCTTGCCGTTGGTACCCCGGACGTGGCGCATGTCCAGATACACCGGCAGCGTTTCCCCCGGCCGCTTCCCGAAGCCCTCGCGCGTGATGGCCCGCGCCACCACATCGCGCGGCGCCAGCTCCAGCAGCGGGTGGTAGCGATGCATGAAGCGCTCGCCCGCGGCGTTTACCAGCCAGGCGCCTTCACCGCGCAGCGCCTCGGAGAGCAGAAAGCGCGCCACGCCCGGCAGGCTCAGCGCCGTGGGATGAAACTGGTAAAACTCCATGTCTGCCAGCTCGGCGCCGGCGGCGAGCGCCGCCGCGATGCCGTCCCCGGTAGCCACCGCAGGATTGGTGGTGTCGCTATATACCTGCCCAGCGCCGCCGCTTGCCAGCAGGACGGAACGCGCCCGCACTGTCCTGATCTCGCCATTCTCATCCAGCAGCCGCGCGCCACACACGCGGCCATCCGCCGTCAGCAGATCGGTCAGTAGCGTCCAGGGCAGCAGCGTGATACCCGGCGTCGTGGATGCTCGTGCCAGCAGCGCGCGTCCAATCTCGCGGCCGGTGGCATCGCCATTCGCATGCAGAATACGGTTGCGGCTGTGCGCGCCTTCGCGGGTCAGCATCAGCTCCCCGGCGTGCTCTCCTGCGGCGTACCGATCGAAGCGCGTATCCCAGCGCAGCAGCTCTTCCACCCGAGCCGGGCCCTCTTCCACCAGCACCCGCGCCGCGGTCGCGTCCACCAGACCATCACCGGCAGCGAGCGTATCTTCCAGGTGCAGCTCGACATCCTCTGCTCCGCTGATCGCAACCGCGATGCCGCCCTGCGCGTATTGCGTGTTCGATTCGCCCAGCGCCTCCTTCGTGACAACTAGGACGCTGCCCGCTGCAGCCAACGTGATAGCGGCGCGAAGACCGGCAATCCCGGCGCCAATGATCAGAAAATCAGTAACCGCCGGAATGTCGAGCGCCACTCTCCCCATGAGCCGAGGCTATCACCCGCATACGCCGGGATTCATCATCTATACGCGTTGCCTGCGGTACGATGAGCCGAGTGCGCACTCTCCCGATCCAGACTGCATCCGCGACCTACAACGTGCTCCTCGGCGAAGGCCTGCTGGCCAGTTTGCCGCAGCAATTGCATGCCATCTTTGGCGAGAGGCCGCGCCGTACGTTCGTCATCACCGCGCCAGAGATATGGGCGCTATGGTCGGAAGCCTTCTTGGCCGGCTTTCCCGCCAGCGAGTCACCTACGGTTCTGCAGTTGCCGGCGGGCGAGCATCACAAGCGGCTGGCGGCGCTGGAGCGGCTGGCTCAACAACTTGCTACCGCCGGCGCCGACCGCAGCTCCGTCCTGATCGCCTTCGGCGGCGGTGTCATTGGCGACGTCACCGGCTTTCTCGCAGCCATCTACATGCGCGGCATCGACTTCATCCAGGTGCCGACGACGCTGCTCGCGCACGTGGACTCTTCTGTCGGAGGTAAGACGGGCGTAAACCTCGCCGCCGGCAAGAATTTGATCGGCAGTTTCCATCATCCGCGGCTCGTGCTTGCCGACACCGCCGTGCTGCGCACCCTGCCTCCTGCAGAGCTGCGCGCTGGACTGTTCGAGAGCCTGAAGGCAGGACTCATCTATGACGCAGCTCTGTTCGAGTTCATCGAACGGCACACTGAATCTCTCCTGCGACAGGAAACCGCGCCACTGACCCACGTGATCGCGGAATCGGTGCGCATCAAGGCATGTGTTGTCTCGCAGGATGAGCGCGAAGCCGGCCTGCGCATGATTCTCAACTTCGGCCACACCGTTGGGCATGCCATCGAAGCGCTCACTCACTATCGCGGGCTGCTGCATGGCGAAGCCGTGGGTTGGGGCATGCGGGTCGCAGTGGAAGCCAGCCGCATGCGCGGATTGCCTTCCGCAGAAGCCGACCGCATCCTGGCCGCGATCGATGCATTCGGCCTGCCGCCGCTGCCCCGCCTCACCGCGCGTCGGCTGCTGAATGCAGCGGCGGGCGATAAGAAGCGGATTGGCGGGATCCGCCATTTCGTGCTGCTGGAGCGCATCGGGCGAGCGCAGGTGGTCAATGACCTGACGGACGGTGAACTTCTACGGGCGATCCAACGCGGGCTGAAGCTGGGCCGTTCCACAGGATGATGGGACCGGCAAACATGACAGCGAGTGGCGCACAACCGGCGGGCACGACAGGCGAGCACGATGCTGCCGCAGCCGTCCAGGCCATGTTTGACTCGATCGCGCCCCGATACGACCTGCTGAACCACATCCTCTCGGGTTCGATCGACCGGTTCTGGTGGTGGCGTACGGCTCGGCGCTTTCGCCATATTCTGTCACAACCACAGGCACGTATCGCGGACATCTGCTGCGGAACCGGTGACATGACAATGGCGCTGCTGCGCCGTCGCCCGTCCCAAGCCTCCCCCGTGCTCGCCATCGACTTCTCGCATCAGATGCTGCTGCGCGGCGCCGCGAAGTTCCGCAAGCACGGAGCGATCCCGATTGAGGCCGACGCGCTGCATCTCCCGATCGATGATGACGCCCTGCAGCTGGTGACCACCGCCTTCGGTTTTCGCAACCTTGCCAATTACGAAGCCGGCCTGCGCGAGTTTCATCGCGTGCTGGCACCGGGAGGCGAGCTCGGCATTCTCGACTTCAGCGAGCCTGGCGGCATGCTCGGCAAGGTCTACGCGTTCTATTTCCGTCGCGTGCTCCCGCGCATCGGCCGTCTGCTCTCCGGAGCAGGCGGCGCCTATACCTACCTGCCCACATCGGTCGGCCGCTTCCCCGCTCCCCCGGAGATGCTCACAGCGCTCGAGCGCACCGGTTTTAGCGATGCGCGCTGGACCCCCTACACCTTCGGCATCGCAGGCCTGTACACCGCCCGCAAACTGTAAGTCGCCTTGCTGGCCCAGCATGCAGAGCCGCGTGTAGGCTGGGGATATGTCCCCGCCGCCAGAGGCCGCCGCGAAAGAGTCGAAAGACTCCGTCGTGAGGCGAAAGCGAACTGCCGCGCTGGTCTCCATGCTGGCGGCATGCGGCATGACTGCGCTGAAGTTGATTGCCGGCCTGCTGACCGGAAGCCTTGGCATGCTCTCTGACGCTGCGCACTCCGGCCTCGATATGCTGGGCGCCGGACTGACCTTTGCCTCCGTCCGCATCTCGGACAAACCCGCCGACGAGGACCACCCCTACGGCCATGAGCGCGTGGAGACGCTCTCCGCCTTCACGGAAACCTTTCTCATGGGCGCGTCCTGTGTCTGGATCGTGGTCGAAGCCCTCATACGCATCTTTGTCGCGCCGGTGACGGTGCGTCCTTCGGTGTGGCCTTTTGCCGTGCTCGCGCTCTCGATCACCGTGGACCTCAGCCGGTCTCGCGCGCTCAAGCATGTTGCGGCAGCTTCCGGCTCGCAGGCGCTCGAGGCCGATGCCCTGCACTTCGCTTCCGACATCTGGTCCAGCGTGGCAGTCGCCGTGGGACTCGCAGCATCGTATGCGGGCGTGCGCTTCGGTTTCGGCTGGCTGCGCTTTGCCGATCCGCTAGCCGCACTCGTGGTCTCCGCCGTTATCCTCCGCTTTGCCTGGGGACTCGCGCGCCGCACGACCTTTGAACTGCTCGATACAGCACCGGCTGGAGCGCGACAGAGCATTGTCCGCGCCGTAGAACACATCGAAGGCGTGATCGAGCCGGAGCGGGTGCGCGTGCGCCGCTCCGGCAACCGCGTCTTCGCCGATCTGCGGGTTGCCGTGCCCCGCTTCGATACCGCTGAGCACATCGAATTGCTGGTACAGCGCATCACCGCGGCGGTCAAAGCGGTGGTGCCCGGCGCCGATGTCACGGTTCGCACCATACCCCGCCAGGTGCTGGGCGAAAGCATCTTTGATCGCATTCGCGGTGTCGCTGCGCTCAACAATGTCACCCTGCACGATCTGAGCGTGCAGCAGGAACAAGGCGGTCTGCGCATCGAGCAGCATATTGAGGTGAACGAATCGCTTCCGTTGGTAGAAGCGCACCGCTTCGTCTGCGAGTTGGAAGAGCAGATGTACCGTGCCGCTCCCGAGGTGAGCAACGTGCTGACCCATATCGAGAGCGAGCCCGCTACCATCGAAGCCTCGGCCACCATCGAGCAGGACCGCCGTCTGCAGGAGCTTCTGCGCGGGGTGGCGCGAACCCTGCCGGAGATCATCGACATACACGAAGTGTCAGTCTCGCGCATGGGAGATCACCTGCATCTCTCGTGTCACTGTACGCTCCCGGATGCGCTGCCCATGCATCGCGTGCACGCGGTGATCACTGCGCTCGAGGACCGGTTGAAACTGGAGCGCCCGGAGGTCGACAGCATGCTCATACATCCGGAGCCGGCCGCCGACAACCGGCACGAGGGGCGGCGCTGCAATCGCCCGGACGGTGGCAACAGTATGGAGGAGAAGAATGATCGCGAAGGCGGAGTGGCGGCACGATCAGGTCTACGCAGCCACATCGGATAGCGGGCATACGCTGACGCTCGATGTTGCGCGCGCCGAAGGCCCAACGCCGATGGAATACGTTCTCATGGCCCTGTGCGGCTGCACGTCGGTCGATGTCATCAGCATTCTTACCAAGAAGCGGGAGCCATTCACGGCGCTGACTGTCTCCGCGAATGCCGAGAAAGCAAAGGAGTCGCCCAGCGTCTTCACAAAAATCGAGCTGGTCTATCGCGTCTCCGGCGCCGTCAACCACAAGAGCATGGAAGACGCAGTCCGGCTGTCGAAGGAGAAATACTGCTCCGTCTCGGCCATGCTGGAGAAGACTGCGCAGATCACCTTCACGATCGAGTACGCGGACGCATGATCCTTCGCCTCTTTCAATTCGCGCTGGTGCTGGTACTGCTGGTCGTCGTCGCCATGGTGTCGGCGTTGACGACGATGCACTTCGCAATTCATGGCGCCGAAGTGAAGGTTCCTGATTTCCGCGGCATGAGCGAGGCTGACGCCCGCCGCAAAGCCGCCGCGGGTGGTCTGGAGATCAGCATCGATGATCATTTCTACAGCGCCGTTGTGCCGGCCTCGCGCATCGTGACACAGTCGCCCGCGGCAGGAACTGTGGTGCGCACGGGCTGGCAGGTGCGGCTCGGTCAAAGCCTGGGCGCACAGAAGGTTGCGGTGCCTTCGCTTATCCACGATCCCGAGCGCGTCGCTGCACTGGATATTCGGCGAGCCAGCCTGCAACTCGGCACCATCGCGCATATGCCGTACGCGCTGGCCGGACCCGGTACAGTGATTGCGCAATCGCCCGACGCAGGCGCCGCGTCCGTGGATCGCCCCACAGTCGCTTTGCTGTTAAGCGCGCCCTTGCCGCCGGAAGCAACCGGATACGTGATGCCGGACCTCACCAATCAGCCGGAGAAGAGTGCGGAAGCTGCCGTGGAGAAGGCCGGTCTGAAGCTGGCGCCGCCGCTCTATCGTCAAGCAGAGATTCCGGCGGTCGCCGCGATCGCTGCGCCAGGCGAAGCACCCGCCGCGCCTGCTCTGCCCGTCATGCCGGGCACAGTCATTGCGCAGCAGCCGGCCGCAGGCGAACGCGTCGAGGGCAGCGGCACGATTCAGTTCACGCTCGCCCAGTAGTCGCAGTAGAACCCATCTCATAAATCGACGAGCCGGCTTCGGCATAACTTCCGTATTGCCGGTAATACGGCCACTATGGCAGCGGCGGCTTTACGGCGAAATGGCCGACACCAAAAACGAAGTGACTAACTCGACCATCCGCGGAGCGAACATCGAGCGTAGCGCAATCCTTCCAGTATCTGATCCGGTGAACTGGAAACACCGCACCCTGTTCCACAATTCCAATCTGCTGGTGCGTATCGCACGCACGTCCCCCACCAACAAAGACCGGCGTTGGTGCCTCCACCGCAATGGTGTGGGCACGGTCCTGACGCACGTCATTCGCCCACAGCCCGAGCACGAGTGCCGCCATGAAAGCAGGTACACCTAACACGATCACAAGCATGCGACGAATCTTCAATTCCCTGTGCCGTCCCATGTATCCAAGCATACCGGGGCACCTTAGACACTTTGAGCTGATTGTTCTGGGAGTATTGTCGGCAATACGGAAGTAATTCTGCCAAGCTTCGCCGACCAGCGGCATTTATGAGATGGGTTGTAGTCAAGGTCGCGTCAGGATCGCCGCGAAAAACCCGTCGCAGGGCAGAACGCCAGGGAGTGTCTGGAGATAGCTCCCGTGCAAAGCAGTCTCGCGTAACCGTTGCGCTCCGTTTGACTGAAGACTCCCTTCCGCCTCCATCGCATCGAGCCGTTCTCTCACATCTTCTAAGCGCGCCGACACCTCTGACGCAAGGAATCGTTCGATGACCATTGCGTTCTCTTCCGGCTCCAACGAGCAGGTGGAGTAGACCAGCCGTCCGCCGGACGCGAGAACGCGAAAGGCTGAGCGCAGGATCGCGATCTGCCGCTCCTGCTGCCGCACGAGACCGCTCACCACGAGCCGCAGCTTGATCTCCGGATTGCGCGCCAGTGTCCCCGTGCCGCTGCAGGGCGCGTCGCACAGGATGAGATCAAAATCATCGCGAAAT
>DASUWP010000148.1:0-10769 GCA_036378335.1 Acidobacteriaceae bacterium
CAGGCAGAGGCACACGGGCTGCTTAGGATCACTCTGTTGCGCCGTTGCAGGAGCTTTCGTAGGCGATGGCCGCGACCCATGCGACGCGATTCGGATCGTGCGCGTAGAAGGCGAGCCAATAAGGACGGCTGACCACGACGATGTAATCCTTGGAAGGGCCGGCGGATTTCCATTCGTAGGTCTTGCGTGCGGGTGAGTCGTGCGTGAGTTTCATGGCAGCGGAGTCGTGACCGATGTGGGCGGTGTGGGCGAGCGCGTCGGCGGCGACGCGGGCCGGATCGGTGAAGGCCCACTCGCGTGCTCCGCTGTCCGCATCGCGCTGGGCGGCCATCATCGCGGCGTCCTGCTCTTCGGGAAGCAGCATGCGCAATGAGCAGCCTTGGCGAATCAGTTCCGGGTTCTCGTTTGACTCGCCGTAGTCCAGGTCGGCACGCCAGCGAGTGTCGGGGTCTTTCACTTCCTGGATGACGAGCATGCTGCAGCAGCCCAGGTATCCGTAGCCGCCCCAGTACTTTCCGTTCTCGGAATCCTGCATCTGCTGCCCGGCGAAGAAGCGGCCGACCAGTGTGGCGTGCTCCACCGCGCCGGACTGTCCGGCGGGCAGCGGCGGCTGTATGGACTTGTCGAAGTCCTGGAATTGCTGATTAACGATGAGCGGAAGCGGGATGTCATCGACCACGAATTGTTGAGAGCGATGACGGTCGTTCAGAGTTTTGCAACAGTTGACGGTGCCGGAGTTGATGGTGCCGCCGTATTCCAGCCAGATGGCGGGCCAGGAAGGACAGGCTGGATCGTAGAGGGTGAAGTTGTGCGAGGCATGGGTGGCGAAGCCGGTGACCTCGACGAGCTTGTGGTTGTAAGCGGGCGGGTCTTTCTTCAGCTGGCAGATGGATGCCGGGATGGGTTCTTCGGCGCGCGTGATTGTAACCGTGGCGAGAGCAATCAGGATGCTGAGGAGGCATCGGCGAATCGTCATGGATTGGCTCGAGGCAGGACTAAAGATCATTTTGGAAATTATGCGCTACGCGGGCGGTTTGGCGCATGTGGATGAGTGCAGACGAGGTTGCAGGAGTGCGATGCCGGGCCTGGGCTCGCAATGATCTCACCGTAGTCCGCTGAGATTGCATGGGCAGGAATAGCTGGAGGGGAACGGATGATTTCGCCCCGGTGCAGTAGGACAATTTACACTTCGATGAATATCAAAGTGCTGCTCCTGTCATTTGCAGGTTGCCCTGTAACCTTCCGGGCGCGCTGCGACTCCTATGGCTGCGCGGTGCGATTCAGGGTGATGCAGCGTGGCCTCGCGCCACGACTGCTCCGTCGTGTGCGCGAATGCAAATCCTAATTGCGATTTCCCTCTTTACAAACAAGGAGCAGTAGATGATCAGAGTCACACGGGGCCTGCTGGCGCTCATTGCTGGTGCCAGCGCGATATCACCTTTCACAGCGAATGCTCAGATTGCAGCAAAGCCACCTATCTCGTCCGATGCGATGTCAGTTCATCTTCGTGCAAAGCGAACGACGGCGACCTCGTCCGCGAGTGTAGAGAACTCATTGTCTTCAACAGCGGACCCGACTACGTTCAATTCCGAGCAGGGTCCAGGCCCGGGTGCGATCGGTCCCGGGCCGGGTTGCGATCTTTTCCCGGCACCGCCGTCGGTGGGAGCATCCGTGCCGATCTCGTACTTTGGCCCATCCCCATCGACAACGAACCCGAGCCTGGTGGGGCCGGTGCAGCTGCTGAAGTCCGGCACCGTGGATGCGGCGCATGGCACCATCACGCTTCCGCTTTACAAGGGCACGCTGAAGGGCACGAAGAAAAACGTTTGGTACATCCTGACCGATGTAGACGACCAGGGCGTGGCGGCAGAGCTGGGGCTGAATTATTCCGCGAAGCTGACCTTCGCCTCCAACGCGGCCAGAACCGGGAACCTGGATGCGAACGGCAATATCGTCTTCGATAACGGCACGGTGAACTTCGCGCCGAAGAGAAACATTGTGCCTGGGCCGACGGGAGCGGAATTTCCGCCGAAGTCGTTTACGCCTGGCGAAGTGGGCGATGCAAACTACAGCCCGTTTGTGCGCATCGAGAACGCAGCGAATGTGATCTACAACGCGCCGATGGTGGCATTCGGCGTAGACGCGAGCCAGATCAATTTTCCAAATGGGGGCGTGGACTACACCAAGGTGCACGATCAGGTGGTGGCGATCGATCCTGCGAACATGACGGTGACGCTGAACCTGATCAACGGATTCAGCTTCGGTCGGCCGGTGTGGTACGTGTCGATGGATGCGAGCATTCCGCTTGCCGCGTCGATCGAGCACAACACGTATGCTCCGCTGATGGGCAAGCTGGTGCTGGGTCATGATGACAGTTTCTCGAGTCCGGTCGAGCGCATCTTCATCGCAACGAACGGACCGGAATCGGAGAGCTGCGACAATCCGCTTCGCCAGGGGCTGTCGGCAGACCTTGCGGATGGATACCGGCCGAACAATGTTCTGGGAGGCATTCCGACGATCGCACTTGATTACAGCCCAGCGTGGGATGCACAGCTTTATGAGTGGACGCCGGACGCGATCAGCCGGGGATTTCGCGGCCAATTGCGCGAGGAGTTCCAAATCCTGACGTTCGTGCAGGACGGCCTGATTACCGGACCGGGCGGCGCGGCGTTTGCAAGCTCGGGATTTTCTATCAATTGTCCGATTGTGCAGCGACTGGACTGATTCCCAATACTAGGAGCAATTGCGCCTGCCGATTCTTTCCGAGTCGGCGGGCGTTTCTGTTTTGCGCGCTACTGCCTGAGCGTGCTTCACTTTTGAACTTATGAAGCAAGGCAGAAGATGGCGAACAATCTTCGCATTTTAGGGATGATACTTCGCATTTATCCAAAACCAAGCCAAGGTAATGACGGAGTTTGGATCTGCAAAATCCCATCTCAAAAGCGAGATGTGGGGCACCCGATTTCGTTACCGGTTTGTTTTCAGCCAGAGTTGGTAGCTGCCCCAGGCGGCTATGGTGCAGACGTCGCGGATCTGGCCGGTGCGTAGTTTTTCTTCGAAGGCGGTGATGGGAAGGCGGACGATTTCCATGTCGGCTTCTTCGTAGTCGCGTTCGTGCGGGCCGGGGGTGAGGTCCTCCGCCACGAAGACGTGCTGGCGCTGGCGGGCGAAGCCGTAGGCAATCCACATCCAGGGGAGCTCGGTCATGCGGCCGGCGACGAGGCCGGTCTCTTCGCGCAGCTCGCCGCGCGCGAGCTCTTCCGGGTTGTCGATCTCGGATTCCCAGCCGCCCTGCGGCAGCTCGAGCGCGCGCTCGCCGATGGTGTAGCGGTACTGCTCGACGAGCCAGATGTGGTCGCCGTCGATGGGAAGGATGGCGGCGCAGTCGTGCTTGTCGACGACGCCATAGATGCCGTGGGTGCCATTCGTGCGCTCGATGTCGTCCTCGCGAACGCTGAGCCAGTTGTTGCGATAGACCTCGCGGGAGGAGAGGGTGCGGATAGCCATGAAATCAGGATGGCAGGGACTGGCTGTCTGAGCAATGACGCCTTTAGCGCACAGGGCAACGACGCCTTTGGCGCACAGAGCAACGGTGCGTTTGGCGCGGATTGCCCGGTTCGCCTGAGACCGATTGGTGGAATTGGGTTGCCTCGGCACGGCGCGAAAATTGCTTGTTTATTTCTGATGAGGAGGGAGGGTTTGCGCCACATTTCAAATGGGGCTGGGTTGATACATGCAGATGGGCCGCACTTGCATGGTGAAGTTTCGTACGAGTGCAACGGTAGCGGGAACGGGCCCATCGAAATGCTCTGGCTAGCGCTTTTTCGGGAGCAGTTTTCTCGCAGTAGTGAAAGGTGTAACAGGAAAGGCAAGGAGGGTACATGCGAGCACGACTAGGAATGATGGCGGTACTGATCGGTCTGGGGTTGACTACCATCGGCGTGGCCGGAGCGAGGGCGCAGGAGGGACCGCCGCCTCCGGGATACTACAACCAGCCGTGGACGCAGTATCCGGGCGAATACCGGAGTGATATCTCGCGGCGTGGCTTCCATGATGGTATCGAGGGCGCACGGAGAGATTTTGACAATCATCGTCCGCCGAATGTGAACAATCGCGATGAGTACCGTCATCCGGATGTGCCGCACGAGGTGCGGCATGAGTATCGCGAGGCGTTTCGCAGGGGCTATCAGGTAGGCGTCGAGCATATGGAGGGACGCCGCGACCGGGACGATTATCGTCATTGATAACTGTCCGATGGGAAGAAAAGGGACCGCGCTGAGCGGTCCCATTTTTTTTTGGCCGGAGACGGTCTATCCGCTGCGATCCGTTTGGAAAAGCGGCACAGGAGAACGGGACAGGCGAGCCTGTCTTGTGTACAGACTCTGCAATAACGATTTGCTTAATCGATTGCGGTGATAGTGTAGTGGACGCCAGATGGAGAGCGACAGGATGATAAAGCGGATATCGAGACGGAAGTTTGGGCAGTTGCTAGGCGCGGCGGCAGGTGCGGCGGCTCTTCCGGGTGGAGTGGCAGCGGGGCCAGCACAGAGTAGCGGTGCCGTGGCCACCGGTACACCGGATGGCAGTGCAGCAAGAAAATTTCCCAAGGGATTTCTGTGGGGATCGGCGACGGCGTCGTACCAAGTGGAGGGTGCGGTCCACGAGGATGGCCGCGGGATGTCGATCTGGGACACCTTTTCGCACACATCGGGCAAGACGCACAACGGCGACACGGGCGACGTGGCGGACGACCACTATCACCGCTACAAGGAAGACATCGGGCTGATGACCGATCTTGGCCTGACGGCGTATCGGTTTTCGATTGCGTGGCCGCGGATTTTTCCTGAAGGGACTGGTGCGCGCAATCCGAAGGGCTTTGATTTTTACGATCGCATGCTGGACACGCTGCTCGCGGCGAAGATTGCGCCTTACTGCACGCTGTATCACTGGGACCTGCCACAGGCTTTAGAGGACAAGGGCGGCTGGCAGAATCGGGATACCGCGAAGGCCTTTGCCGACTATGCGGCGGTGGTGGCGGAGCATTTGTCGGATCGCGTGAAGCACTTCATGACCCTGAATGAGCTGAGCAGCTTTGTGGGCGCGGGTTATGGCTCGGGCGAACATGCGCCGGGGTTGAAGCTGAGCCGGAAGGACCTGGCGCAGGTGGCGCACTATGCAGTGCTCGGACATGGGCTGGCGCTGCAGGCGATTCGCGCGCATGCCAAGCCGGGAACGAAGGTGGGCTTTGCCGACAACCTGATAGCCGCAACGCCGGTGATTGAGACGGCGGAACATATCGAAGCGGCGAAGAAGGCGATCCGCGAAGAGAATGCGATGTATGGCACGGTGATCCGCGAGGGCAAGTACACGGACGCGTATTTGAAACGTCTAGGAGCGGACGCGCCAAAGTTTACGGCGGAGGAGTTGACGGCGATCGGAGGCCCGCTCGACTTTACCGGACTGAATATCTACACCGCTTCCTTTGTGCGTGCGGATGCATCGTCGGAGCTGGGCTATGCAATGGTGCCGCCGCCCGCTTCGTATCCACATACGTACAGCGACTGGCTGACGGTGGGGCCGGAGGCGCTGTACTGGGCGCCGAAGCTGGTGTCTGAGCTATGGAGCGCGGAGCACGGCGCGAAGGAGTTGTACATCACGGAGAATGGATGCTCGTCGGCGGATGTGCTGACGCCGGATGGGCATGTGTACGACTCGGACCGGATTATGTATCTGCGGAACTACATGACGCAGCTGCAGCGGGCGGTGAGTGAGGGCGTGCCGGTGAAGGGATACTTCCTGTGGAGCTTGCTGGATAACTACGAGTGGGCGGATGGTTATTCGAAGCGGTTCGGAATTACTTATGTCGATTTTGAGACGCAGAAGCGGACGCCCAAGTTGAGCTCGAGTTATTACAAGGAAGTGATCCGGCGGAATGGGTTGGCTTGAGGAACGGGGATCAGGGTTAGGGATCAGAGATCCGATACGGCTACACTCGCGGCAGGTCCGGAGGCGGCGGGCATGTTCGATGCTTTTTCAGACAGAGCACGAAGGATTGTTTTTTTATCGCGCAAGATGGCGGGGCGGCGAGGCGCGGCGGCGATCGAAGTGGAAGACCTGATCGCGGCAGCCGTTGCCGAGGACCAGGGAGATTTTCTGAAGGTGTTTTCAGAAAACGCGGCCGCCGGTGCGTACGTACCGGTACTGCCGCAGCACCATCCATTTCTTGTGGCGGAAACTGCGGCGGACGTTCGACGCCGGCTTGAACCGCTGCTGCCCGCAGCGAAAGCTCTGCCGGACTCAGTCGATATGCCGCTCTCCGACGAATTGCAGGAGGTGCTTGCCGTTGCGATCAAGCTGGGCGAGGAACTCGGGAAAGGGTCGTCGGCATCCACGCACATACGGGTGGGACATGTTCAACCGCTGCATTTGATGGCGGCTGCGCTGGCGAAGGAAACTTCGGCAACTGCCCAGGTATTGAAGCAGGCGGGCATCTCGAAAGAAGCTGTGATCGCGGCCATCCAGAGCGGCGAGTATTCATAGCGATTTGTGCGCCTGCCGCGGTTACACTCGCTTGCATGCCTACGGTTGCGGAGCGGTTGCGGGCTAACTCCGATTCCCTGCTGAGCGCTTTCGACCTGCTGGGGACGCTGGTGTTTGCGCTGGAGGGCGCGCTGGCGGCGATTCGCGGCAACCTGGATGCGCTGGGGCTGCTGGTGCTGGCGTTTGTGACCGCAGTGGGTGGCGGCATTGTCCGTGATCTGTTGATTGGGGCGGTGCCGCCGGCGGCGATTCGCGACTGGCGGTATCTGGGAATCGCGTTCCTGGGAGCCGGCGCCGCATCGCTGCTCTATTACTGGGAGCGGAGTCTTCCGGATCAACTGCTGGTGACGCTGGATGCGGCGGGGCTGTCGCTGTTTGCGATTACCGGCGTGGAGAAGGCTCTGGATTTTAAGATGCACCCGGTGATGGCGGTGGTGATGGGCGGCATCACGGGAGTGGGCGGCGGTACGATACGCGACCTGCTGCTGGCACGAGTGCCGGGCGTGCTGCATCGGGATGTGTATGCGTCGGCTGCACTGGCGGGCAGCGTGGTGATGGTGCTGGCGCTGAAGGCGAAGGCGCCGCGTGCGGTGGCGATGCTGGCTGGCGGCGCTGCGTGCTTCCTGCTGCGCATGGTGAGCGTGGCGATGCACTGGAATCTGCCGCGCATATTGCATCTATAGGGCCGGCCGCAGGGTCGGACGTCTGCGCTCACAGTCAGCCAGGTGGGATTCCGGGTCCTTTTAAGGATGTGCCGGAGGTGGCATAGGAAGGTGCTTGCGCGGCGTGGGATGATCAACCATGCGCCCCACGGAACAAGTTGTAAGGCGAGCCGTATGGCTGATCGCCGCAATGCTGTCGCTGGCGTCGGCCAGCGCGGCGGAGCCGTGCGGGCCGGGCACGAAGGATGTGCGCGGGACGGTGGTGGACGGGTCGGGCGCGCCGATTGCCGGAGCGGTGCTGACAACGGGTGCTGTCACGGCAAAGAGTGGGTTGGAAGGGGAATTTGTTCTTCCCTGCATTGCAGAGGATGGCGTGATCCGGGTGCAGTCTGCTTCGTTTGCCCAAGCGGATGTGAAGGCAGATACGGCTGCGCGCGTGGTGTTGTCGCCGCTGGGAGCGCATGAGGAGATTTCCGTGACCGCGTATCGGACGCCGCTGGCCGAGAGCGCGAGTCCGGCGAGTGTGCGGCTGGTGACGGGCGAGGAGTTGCGCACGGCGGCGCCGGTGACGCTGGATGACAGGCTACGGCAGGTGACCGGATTTGAACTGTTCCGGCGATCGAGCTCCCTGGTAGCGAACCCGACGTCGCAGGGTGTGTCGCTGCGCGGGCTGGGTTCGACGGCGGCGAGTCGCACGCTGCTGCTGGCGAACGAGATTCCGCTGAACGACGCCTTTGGCGGATGGATTTATTGGGACGAGCTGCCGGAGCTGAGCATTGGCGGCGTGACGGTGGTGCGGGGCGGCGCGAGCGACCTGTACGGGTCGAGCGCGATTGGCGGAGTCGTCGAGATGCTGCCGGTGACAACGGCGCGCAACCATGCAGAGCTGGTCTCGAGCGAAGGGTCGTTTCATACCTTTGATGAGGCGGGGCTGCTGAGCGGGACGGTCAGAAATGGCGGAGGCGGGGGCTGGTCGGGACTGGCGACCGGCGGCGTTGTTCTCACCGATGGTTACATATTGGTCGCGCCGGAGCAGCGTGGTCCGGTAGACATCAAGTCGAACGTGCATGCGCAGAATGGGCGCGTGGTGGGCGAGCGCGACTGGAGCGCGGGGCGGGCGTTTGTGCTGGGCAATGTGCTGAACGAGGCGCGCAGCAACGGCACGCCGCTGACGACGAACGGCACACGGATCTGGCGATACGAGGCGGGCGTGGACTGGTCGCCGGCGGCTGCGCAAGGTGGGTCGCTGCTGCTGCGCGCGTACGGCAGCGCGGAACACTTCCGGCAGAGCTTCTCTTCTGTGAATGCAACACGCACGGCAGAGACGCTGACGCGATTTGCCCAGACGCCGAGCGATCAACTGGGCGGGGCTGTGCGATGGACGCAACCGCTGGGAGCGCGACTGGTGGTGCTGGGCGGTGCGGATACACGCGATGTAAGGGGCGAGGACAACGAGATCGCGACGATCACGAAGGTGCGAACGCTGATTTCCGCGCGGCAGCGGACGACGGGTGTGTACGGTGAGGCGGTGTGGACGCCGCGGCAATGGACGCTGAGCGCCGGCGGACGCATCGACCATTTCCAGAACTTTGACGCGGTGCAGACGTTGCCCACACCGGCGCCGCTGCCACAGGTAACCGAGACGGTGGCGAATCCGCGGCTTGGCGTGGTGCGGCGGCTCGGATCGGCGGTGGCGCTGACGGCGATGGGCTTCCGCGCGTATCGATCGCCCACCGAGAATGAGCTGTATCGCAATGGGCAGGTGGGGCAGGAGCTGACGCTGAAGAACACGAGTCTGCGCTCCGAGCGCGCGACCGGCTGGGAGACGGGCGTGGTGCTGACGCCGCCGGGATGGAATGCGACGCTGCGCGCGAGCTACTTCTGGACCATCGTGAACCGGCCGATCACAGCGCTGACGATCAGCACGACACCGACATCGATCACCAAGCAGCGCGCGAACCTGGGACAGATTGCGAGCCGCGGCGTGGGGCTGGAAGGCGAATGGCAGCCACTGCACTGGCTGACCGCGGTGGGCGGCTACCAATATGCCGATGCGACGGTGACGCGCTTTGACCAGCAGCCGTCGCTGGTGGGGAGCTGGATTCCACAAGTGCCGCACCAGACCGGGACGCTGCAACTGCGGGGACAGGATCGGCGGCTGGGTATGCTGGCGCTGGAGGCGCGGGTGAGCGGGCAGCAGTATGATGACGACGCGAATACGTTTCGGCTGAGCGGATTCTTCACCATGAATGCGTATGCATCGCATACCTTCCATAAGCGCTATGAGGCGTTCGTGGCGGCGGAGAATCTGCTGGACCGGCGGATTGAAGTGGGACGCACACCGACGCTGACCCTGGGCCAGAAGCAGGCGGTGCGGGGCGGCATACGCATCCGCATTGGGGATTAGCGATCCGGGCGGACGCGCCGGTGGCGCGAGTTGCTGAGCGCCTCCCGTTGGTCGTTGCTGCTGGATTGGCGGTTGACCTGAGACCCACATCTGTTTGAGATGTGGGCACCCGGCGCTTCTGTGGACAGCGATTCGCCTCCAGGACTGAAGCAGTAGTATCAGGTGGTCTTTGCAGTGGCTCAACTTTTCGAGGTTAGACAATGAAGAATGATTTCGTGACCAAGGTTCTTCTCTCCATCATCGCGATGGCGCTGGCTGCGATTGCGATTCGACCTTATGCGGCTCCTGATGCTGCGCGTGCACAAAACACCGCGTATCCGGTGTACATCGAGCCAGGGGTGCAGATGCTGAAGTCCTCGGACGGAAGCAAGCAACTGTATGGACGCATGGTGGTGGACTTGCGGACAGGAAAGATCTGGGGCTTTCCGACGATGACGACCGATCCGTATCCGTTCAACGCATTGAACTCGAAGCCGCAGACCTCGCGTCCATTTGAGCTGGGCCGTTTTGCGTTTGAGGATATGGATAAGTAGGGGCGACAGGTAACGCCTCTCAAAAACCGTTCCTCGTGCGGGTGCACCCGGCGGCAAAGCGACTCAGTTCCCTCGGGTGTTGACCCTTTCGGTTGTGCTGCCGTTTACAACGGATGCTTCGCGACTGGATTGTGCGACCCACATCTCAAGAGCGAGATGTGGGGCACCCGGTTTGTTGCGGAAGTCGCGATGACAGTTTGGTGGGGATGACGAGTTGGGGTGTTGCTATTCGTAGCGCAGGGCGGTGACCGGATCGAGTTGCGTTGCGGTGCGGGCGGGGATGAAGATCGCGGCTAGCGCGACGATGGCGAGCAGTGCTGCGACTGCGAGGAAGCTGAGCGGATCGTAGGGGCCGATCGAGAAGAGCATGGTGCGCAGCAGATGCGCGGTGACCAGCGCAGAGAGAAGGCCGAGTGCGCCGCCGAGCAGGATGAGGCGGACGCCCTCCCAGATGACGAGGAGGAGGATGTTCGCGCGGGTTGCGCCGAGCGCCATGCGCACGCCGATCTCCTGGGTGCGCTGGGTTGCGGCGCAGGCTGTGATGCCATAGAGGCCGATGATGGCCATGAGCAATCCGGTGATCGCGAAGAAACTGAGCAGTGCGGTTTCAAAGCGCGGGCGATCGGC
>DASUWP010000149.1:0-2516 GCA_036378335.1 Acidobacteriaceae bacterium
CGGCCCATAGCCGTGTGTCATCCGGAATCGCGGGGTGCGGGGCGAGGTCGGCGCGGGAGTTTCTTGCCCTGAGACGGCGGCCGCCTTCTTGGGGCGAGAAACGCTCGTGCGCTTCTCCGATCATGTTTACCGTGCCGGTGAGTGCATTACGATCAACCACGATCTCAATCATGTCGCCATCCTGAACCTTCCCGATGGGTCCGCCGGCGAGCGCCTCCGGCGAGATGTGTCCAATGCAGGCGCCAGTGGAGACGCCGCTGAACCGCGCATCCGTCAGCACGGCGACGTGCTTGCAATGTGGCAGACTCTTGAGGGCTGATGTGATCTGGTAGATCTCCTGCATACCCGATCCGAGCGGGCCGCCGCAGATAAGCACGAGAACATCCCCTTGTCCGATCTCTCCGCGCTTGATCGCCTGAATCGCGGCGGCTTCCGTTGTGAACACGCGGGCAGGTCCGGTGTGCCGGTATGTGTTGTCCTCATCGATCAGGGAAGGATCAAGCGCTGTGCTCTTAATCACGCTGTTCTCGGGCGCCAGGTTCCCTGCGGGGAAACAGACCGTAGAGGTCAAACCCCTTCTGCGCGCTGCATCGGGCGAGTGGATGACGTCATCGGCATCCACACCATCGAGAGTCTTCAGAACCGCCTTGAGCTCCCGGCGCCTATTGCTCTGTTCCCACCAGTTGAGATTGTCATCGAGCGATTCCCCAGTGATTGTCGGCACACGGCAGTCCAACAGACCGGCACGCCGAAGATGCAGCATCACCTCGGGCACTCCGCCTGCAAGGAAGACTTGCACCGTTGCGTAACCTCTTGGGCCGTTTGGCAGGGCATCGACGAGGCGTGGCACCTCGCGGTTTATGGCAACCCAATCCGCGGCGGTTGGTCTCTTCAGACCGGCGGCGTGCGCAATCGCGGGTACATGCAGCAGAAGGTTGGTGGATCCGCCGAAGGCCGCGTGCAGCACCATTGCGTTCCGGATCGAAGCATCCGTTAGCACGTCGCGAGTTGCGATACCAAGCTGTCCAAGTCTAACGATGGCGCGCGCCGATCGTGTGGCGGCATCCAGCCAAATTTTTTCGCCGGACGGCGCGAGTGCCGAATGAGGCAGCGCCAGCCCTAACGCCTCGGCAACGACTTGCGAAGTTGCCGCCGTGCCTAAGAACTGGCATCCGCCGCCCGGCGAGGCGCACGCGCGGCAGCCAACCTCGGCGGCGTATTCAAGAGTGATTTGCTGCTGCGCATAACGTGCGCCGATGGTCTGCACTTTGCCGGCGTCTTCGCCATTTTCGGGCAGCAGGGTGACTCCGCCGGGGACGAGGATGCTTGGCAGCGTGCCTGACGAAGCCAGCGCCATCATCATGGCGGGCAAACCCTTGTCGCAGGTGGCAATGCCGACGACACCTCTTCGAGTTGGCAGCGACCGCATCAGGCGGCGGATGACCATTGCGGCATCGTTTCGGTAGGGAAGCGAATCGAGCATTCCCTCCGTTCCCTGCGTGCGGCCGTCACAGGGGTCGGTGCACGCTCCCGCGAACGGGATGCAGTGCTGGTTGCGAAGCTCTCTGGCGACTTCCGTCACCAGCAGTCCCACTTCCCAATGGCCGGTGTGAAAGCCGAGCGCCACTGGCGTGCCATCCTGGGCGCGTACACCTCCATGCGTGCTCAGGATGAGGAACTCCGGGTCGAGCAGACGAGTGCTCTCCCATCCCATCCCGGCATTCTGGGTCAGGCCGAACAGATTGCCGGAGGGTTGCGTAATCAGCATCTCCGGAGTGATTGGGAGACTGCCGCCTGGGCCGGGCGCGTGGGTCCTGAGTCCGTGGAAGATCTCCGCTCGGCTATCCAGAACCTGCTCTGCTGAGATTTCGCGTGGAACGCTTGTGGCCATATCTGATTATCCAAGCTCCGCGGTCAGCCTACTACGGCTGACCGGAATGGCCGGAAGAAGCCTAGTAATCACGGCGGCCACGGCCAGGCATACCGACATCAGAAGATATCCGGCTTTGGCGTTTCCGGTAAGGGACTGCAGCCATCCGACGAAGTAGCTTCCGCAGAAGGCGCCCAGAGCACCGCAGCTATTTACAAACGCGAGTACCTCAGCGAGGACAGTTTGCGGTACCCGCTCCGGTATCAAAGCGAAGAAAGGACCGTACGGCGCGTACATGCAGGCTCCGCCGGCGATAAGGCAGACGAACGCAGCGAAGAAGCTCTTCTGAGCGAAGAGAAACGAGCCGAACAAGAACACCGCCGAGTTCAGCAGAAGCGTCCACACAAATCGTTGCCGCTCCAGCGCCTTGTCCGACGAGCGTGAGACCACAATCATCAACGCCACAGCCGCTGCGTACGGGCAGGCAGCGTAGAGGCCCGTATTGGCCATCGAAAGCGAGCCGCCAGTGCGCAGCATCGTGGGAAGCCACAGGACGAAGCCATAGATGCCAAGGCTCCAGAGAAAGTACTGCATGCCGAGCAGCAAAACATCCGGTCGAGCGACTGCTTCTCGAAAGGCGCCAATC
>DASUWP010000150.1:0-2566 GCA_036378335.1 Acidobacteriaceae bacterium
AGTTCCCACTGCGCCGCGATGATGAGCACGTAGAGGACGAGTGTCAGAGCAACTGTGGTTGGGTTTACATGAACCCAATAACGATAGAGGGTTACAATTCCGGCCAGCGCGCCGAACGCCAGAAGCCAACGGGTTGTGGTGAGTAACCGGCGCGAATGCATGGGGGTAGTCTACGGCGTGAAGGAATCAACCGATCAAGGACGGGACACGCCCCAAGAGTGGCTGCTGGCTCAGGGAAATGCCGGAGGCGGCGAATCGCATCGCGGCAGGTTGAAGGTCTTTCTCGGGTATGCTCCCGGTGTAGGAAAGACCTTCAGCATGCTCAGCGAGGGCATACGTCGCCGCTCCCGTGGGGAAGACGTGGTGATAGGGGTTGTGGAGACCCACGGGCGGAGCGCGACAGCCGAGCTTGCCGCGAAGTTGGAGCAGGTTCCCCAAAAACAGGTTCAGTACAAGGGCACCATCTTCTCCGAAGGAGATGTCGAGGCGATCCTGGCGAGAGCGCCGCAGGTTGCACTGATTGATGATCTGGCGCACACGAATGTGGAAGGCAGCCGGTTCGCGAAACGGTACGAAGATGTTCTGCTTCTGCTCGAAAGCGGTGTGGACGTGTTGAGCACCGTGAACGTACAGCACGTCGAGAGCCTGACGCCGCGCGTTCAGGCGTTGACGGGAATTGCGGTGCGGGAACAAGTACCGGATTGGGTGCTGGACCGGGCGGACGAGATCGTGCTGAGCGACCTCACTCCCGAAGCTCTCGTGACGCGCATGCAGCGCGGGGACATCTATCCGGCTGACCGGGTAGAGCGTTCGCTGGCTGATTTCTTTCGGCGTGGCAATCTGATTGCGCTCCGAGAGATGGCGTTGCAGCGGGTGACGAGGGCTGTAGACCGGACGCTGGACGAGTATGCGAAGCGCAAGCGGCTAGGCCCGCACTGGTCGATAGCGGAAAAGGTTGCGGTGTGTATCAGCGCGAATTCGCAGGCGCGAGATCTGATTGCGCGGGGTGCTCGACTGGCCGAGGCTCTCGGGGCGGAGCTCTATGTGCTGCACGTGGAGACCGAAAGGGATGGAGAAGCCGACAGAAAACTTGCTCTGGACGCGAGCTTCCAACTGGCGCGCAACCTGGGAGCGCAGACGATCAGTCTGCAGGGCAAGGATACTGCTCGCTCCACCGCATCCTTTGTCCGAGAACACCGCATTACGCAGGCCATTGTTGGGCGCTCAGCCACACACGGATTGCGTTCCTACCTTTACTACTGGGCTTTGCAGAAGTTCATGGCAGAGGCACCTCATGTCGATCTGCACATCGTTACGCAGGAGGTGCGATGAAACGAATTCTGGTCGTGGACGATGAGAAGCAAATTACGCGCGTGTTGAAGACGGCATTGCAAAGCAGCGGATACGCCGTGAGCACAGCTGAGAACGGCGCGAAGGCCTATGAGGAGTTCACTTGGGCGAGACCGGACGTGATCATCACGGACCTTGCGATGCCGGAGATGAATGGCCTGGAGTTCACGCAGGCCGTTCGCAAATTGGCAGCGACGCCGATTATTGTCCTGAGTGTGCGGGATACAGAGGCGATGAAAGTTGCAGCACTGGATCAGGGAGCCGACGACTACCTGACCAAGCCCTTCAGCATGCCTGAACTGCTTGCCCGTGTGCGCGCACAGCTGCGCCGCACTCAAGCTGTCGAGAACACGATGGAACGTTTTGCCGTTGGCGATTTCGTTCTGGACAAGGCGGCCCATATCGTCCAGCTTCGCGGCCAGCAGCTTCACCTCACGCCGAAAGAGTTCGAGCTTCTCACGCTGCTGCTCCTGAATGCGGAGCGTGTGATGACCCATAAGGTGCTGCTGCGCGCCATTTGGGGAAGCAACGCGGAAGACCAACCGGAGTACCTTCGCGTGCTGATCGGGCAGCTACGGAAGAAGCTGGATCGCGGCGACGGCGTCCGCTACATCCAGAGTGAACCCTGGGTGGGATATCGCCTTCTCTCGAGTGGCGAGAGCGCCTGATCTTACGGATTCTTTACGCTTCTTCTGCGGACTTTTCATGCGTTAGCGGCCTGTAATGGGGGGCTGAGGCGCACCATGAAATCAGTTATCGAAGTCCTTCCCTCGGCCGTGTTGCTTGGGTTTGCGTATCTTCTGTCGGCGCAGGCGCCGCCCCCAGCAGCCGACCTCCATGCGAATTGCCAGCGGGAGATTCAACAGATCCGGCAGGAGCAGAAGAGGCTCTCAGGCCGGTTGAACGAGCTGACGGCTCAGACACACCACGTGCTGCCGCGCGGCGGTCTTGTGTGAAGCTGCGCGGCAGCGGTGCAGGGCCGTCGCATTGGATGCGGCACGACGCACACCATGCAACAAGCAGTGTGTTGATTGATTCGCGTATAGGGCACACCTTCCGGCTTTACGGACTTTTTATGCGCCCGCGCGATTGAATAGGTACTTGGCCACGGTGCAGCACGTGGCGTCGAGGAACTCCACGCGTGACGGTCACCGATCTACTGATAGGCAAGCCACTCGCAACCAGCGAAGAACACCACGAACACATTGGAACGCTC
>DASUWP010000151.1:0-8121 GCA_036378335.1 Acidobacteriaceae bacterium
GGTGCCACGTGATGGATCGCGAGAGCTACGAAGACGAGACATTGGCTCCGCTGATCAACCAGCGCTTTGTGGCCGTGAAGGTGGATCGCGATGAGCGGCCGGATGTGGATAGCCGTTATCAGGCCGCGGTGCAGGCCGTCAGCGGGCAGGGAGGATGGCCATTGACGGCGGTGCTGACGCCGGATGGCCGCCCCTTCTTCGGCGGAACCTATTTTCCGCGGCACGATCGCTATGGCCGCCCGGGTATCGAGCGCCTGCTGCTGACCATGTCCGACGCGTGGCACGCGAAACGCGACGAAGTCCTGGAGTCGGCGAACTCGATCCTTGCCGCCATCGAGCATGGCGAGGCATTTGCCGGACGCAGTGGATCGTTGAGCTCCGCGATCAGCGACAAGCTGGTGCATTCCGCGATCGCGCAGTTCGATCCGCATCACGGCGGTTTTGGCGCGCAGCCGAAGTTTCCCCATCCCGCGGCGCTGGACCTGCTGCTGGATGCAGCGACGCGCAAAGGCGATGCGAAGGCACGTGAGGTAGCGCTGGTAACGCTCACAAAAATGGCCAATGGTGGCATCTACGACCACGTCGGCGGCGGCTTCCATCGCTACTCCGTGGACGAGCGCTGGGTCGTGCCGCATTTTGAAAAGATGCTTTACGACAACGCCGGCCTGGTGACCAATTACGTGCACGCCTGGCAGAGCTTTCCTTATCCGGTGTTCAGCACCGTGGTCCGCGAGACTGTCGCATGGATGGATGCGTGGCTGAGTGATCGGCAGAATGGCGGCTTCTACGGCTCGCAGGACGCCGACATGACGCTCGACGATGACGGCGACTATTTCACGTGGACGCGCGCCGAAGCGGCAGAGGTGCTGAGCCCCGATGAGCTCGAACTGACCGGGACGTATTACGACATCGGCGAGCTTGGGGACATGCATCACAATCCGGCGAAGAATGTGCTGCACATCCAGCGGCCACTGGACTCGCTGGCGAACGATCTCAAGCGCGAGCCGGCCGAGTTGACTCGCCTGCTGACCAGCGCACGAGCCAAGCTGGCTGCGGCGCGTACCATGCGGCCCACTCCTTACGTCGATCGCACTGTGTACACGGGTTGGAACGCGATGGCGATCTCTGCCTATCTGCAGGCGAGCGCGGTATTGCCGGTGGCCGGCGCACGCGAGTTTGCCATCAAGACACTGAACCGCATCCTGAGCAAGGCATGGTCGGAGCAGGATGGACTCGCCCATGTGGTGGCGTACGCCGCGGGCGAGCATGGCCAGCGCGTTCCGGGTGTGCTGGATGATTACGCTTTGCTGGTACACGCTTGCCTGGACGCGTGGGAGCTGACACTCGAGATGCGTTACTACGACGCCGCGATGAAGCTGGCCCAGCGGATGCAACGCGATTTCTACGATGCGACCGGCGGCGGTTTCTTCGACACCGCGGCCGACCCGAACGCGATCGGTGCGCTTTCCACCCGCCGCAAGCCATTGCAGGACACGCCGACGCCCGCGGGGAATCCGACCGCCGCGTGTGCGCTGCTGCGGCTGGAGGAGTTGAACGGCGACGCGAAGCTGCGCGAACTCGCTGAAGATACGCTGGAAGCGTTTGCGGGCATCGTCGAGCACTTCGGGCTTTTTGCCGGTTCCTACGGACTGGCGCTCGAGCGCCTGCTGAACGCGCCGCAGCAGATAGTCATCGTGGGCGAGGACGATTTGGCGGCTGCGATGGAATCGGCAGCACGTAGCGGCTACGCGGTAAACAAGACGGTGCTGCGAGCGTCGCCAGCCGTGCTGCGGGATGGTGCGTTGCCGCCAGTGCTCAAGGCTACGCTTACGCAACTGCCGCAGTTACAGGAACAGGCAACCTTTGCGGTGGTCTGCCGGGGAACGACGTGTCTTCCTCCGGTGCGCACAGTGGAAGAGTTGCTTTCCTCGACTGCAACTCGGCCTTAAAGACTATTCGCCCGAAAATGGATTGGTCTCGTTCGGTTTGTTGGTGGTGGGATCCGGCGCCGGCGCACCTTTCGCCTGCTCTCCCGGCATAGCAATGCCCCTGCCGCCGGGAACGCGAAACGGACTGCCGGGCAGCATATTGTTCTCTTCCAGCGCCAGCCGGAGGCGCTTCTGCATCTCGCGCACCGCTTCGAATTGCTTGCGCGCCTGCGTCTTCACGCTGATGACATAGATCACTTCCGAGCCCTTGATCTGATCAACGCCGAGCACCTTGGGATCTTCGAGGAAGATGTCTTTGTATGCGGGCTCCTGGCGCACCTCGCCGATGATCTTGTTCAGCAACGTGATCACCTTGTCAGGATCGGCGGAGAAGTCGACCGAGATGTTGAGCGTGGTGGTGGTGTAGTCGCGACTCTGGTTGGCCACGTTGGTGATCTGGCTGTTGGGAATGAGATAAAGGGTGCCGTCGCCGCCACGCACAGAGGTTTTGCGCAGTGACATCGATTCAACTGTGCCGGTGACACCCGCGAGCGTGACCCAATCGCCGACGTTGTACTGATCCTCAACCAGAAACAGCATGCCGTTGATCATGTCCTTGACGATGGTCTGCGCCGCAAGACCAATAGCCACACCGGCGACGCCCGCGGAGGCGAGCAGCGGAGTGGGATTGAAGTCAAAGACTTCGCGCAGGATGCTGATGGTGGCGAAAAAGCCGACGATACCGAAACCGGTGGCCCGTAGCACAGAGGCGAGAGTGCGTACCTGCGAGGTTCGTGCGAGCCCAACGCCGGCATGCTTCTCGGCCGCGCGGCGCATGCGATCGGTGATGACCTTCACCAGCCAGAACGCAATCCAGGCGAAGACCAGGATCGCGATCAGATGTTTCAGGTCGTTGACCAGGAAATCCTGTGCGCTGTCGACCCAGTTTTGCCACATGGATTGAAATGCCTCGCGCAGGGGCGGGCGGCGGTTGGGCGGCGCGAGCAAAAGGAGCATGCAGGCCTTTCACGTCCAGAGTTTGCAGTCGTTTCTATAATGAACGGATGCGATGCTCATTTGCCAAGTTGCGCTGGGGGGTAGGAGCCTGCGCCGCGCTCCTGCTGGCTGGGTCATGGGTGGCGGTCCAGGGCGCTGGACCTCATACCATTGCAGCGGCGCAGTTGCAGCAACCACAGACGCCAAGCTTGCAGCAGCCGGCAGGAGGCCCTCCGAACTTTGGCGAGCCGTCCAATCCCGGCGATCCGATGGAGCGCATGCGCCAGGAAAAAATGGAGAAGGCGCGCAATACCGACCGGCAAAAGCAGCTGGAGAAGGACACAGACAAGCTGCTGTCACTGGCAAAAGAGCTGAAGGAAGAAGTCGGCAAGTCCAACGCGGACACGCTTTCTGTGGACGTGGTGAAGAAGGCGGCTGAGATTGAAAAGCTGGCCAAGAGCGTCAAGGAGCGGATGCGCGGCTGATTCAGCTACGTATCGGCAAAAAAGGCGCCGCGGAGATGACCGCAGCGCCTTTTTCCTTGAGGGGCTTCTACAGAAACAGTGGCGCGAGCACCAGCGTTACCGTTGCGAGCAGCTTGATCAGCACATGCAGCGATGGACCAGCTGTGTCTTTGAAGGGATCGCCGACGGTATCTCCGACAACGGCTGCCTTGTGGGCCTCCGAGCGCTTGCCGCCGTACTGACCGGTCTCAATAAATTTCTTGGCGTTATCCCATGCGCCACCGCCATTGTTCATCAGCATGGCGAGCAGAATGCCGGAGATGGTGCCGACCATCAGCAGACCGGCTACGCTTTCCGCTCCCGTCAGATTTACCGGATGGCCATGGAGGAGCAGCGTGTCGACGCCGACATCGCGGACCCGGAAGCTGTCGCTCAGATGGCGGAAGATGAGACCGACCGCCAGCGGCATGGCGACAGCAAGCGCGCCGGGCAGCACCATCTCTTTCAGTGCCGCGCCGGTGACGATACGGACGCAGCGGCCGTAGTCCGGCTTGGAGGTTCCTTCCATAATGCCGGGGTTCTCTTTGAACTGCGCGCGTACATCCTTGATGACGAACTGCGCAGTGCGGCCCACCGCTTTGATGGCCATGGAGGAGAAGAGATAGGTGAGCATGGCGCCCAGCAGCGCGCCGACGAATACCGGGACGCTAGCCAGGTTGACATGCGAAAACTGCCAATTTGCCGGCAATACCTGGCCAGCATCGGCAAAGCGATGCGCCACTATATCGTGAACGCTTTCCAGATACGCAGAGAAGAGAAGGAAAGCAGCCAAAGCGGCGGAGCCAATGGCGTATCCCTTGGTCAGCGCCTTGGTGGTATTGCCGGCGGCGTCCAGCTTGTCGGTCTTCTCGCGCACGGCGTCCGGCTGGTTGGACATTTCAATGATGCCGCCGGCGTTGTCCGTGATGGGGCCGAAGGTGTCCATGGCCAGGATGTAGGCCGACGCGGAGAGCATGCCCATGGTGGCAATCGCCGTGCCGTAAATGCCACGGGCGTAGTTGGAGATTCCCACGTGATCGGCCAGCCCGCGCACGCCGAAGTAGTAGCTGAGCAAGAGCGCGAGACTAATGACGATGACCGGCATGGCCGGCGTCTCCATCCCGACAGCGAGGCCGCTGATGATGTTGGTGGCAGGACCAGTGAGCGAGGCCTCAGCGATGGAGCGGACCGGACGATAGCGGGTCTCGGTGTAGTACTCGGTGATGCGGACAAAGAGGAATGAGGTGATGATGCCGACGATGCCGGAACCGAGCAGCCACCAGCGGCCCTGCAGCATGAAGTAGACGGCTGCCGCAAAGCCCAGCAGCGCAAGAAAGGACGTGACGTAGTAGCCGCGATTCAGCGCGTGCATCGGGTCTTCGTCTTCGCGCGAGTGAACGACGCTGACTCCAATGATGGAGGCGATGAGGTTGATCGCCTGGATGACCAGCGGAAAGAGGATTCCCTTGATGCCGAAGACGGGGAAGAGTGCAGCACCCAGAATCATCGCGCCGACGTTTTCAGCGGCGGTGGACTCGAAGATGTCCGCGCCGCGGCCGGCGCAGTCGCCGACGTTGTCACCGACCAGGTCGGCGATGACGGCGGGATTGCGTGGATCGTCCTCCGGGATACCGGCTTCGACCTTGCCGACCAGGTCGGCACCCACATCGGCGGCTTTGGTGTAAATGCCGCCGCCAAGTTGCGCAAACAGGGCAACCAGCGATGCGCCGAAGCCGAAGCCGACCAGTTCGTAAGGCGTCGCCTCAGGATGCTGGAGGCCGCCGAAGAGCAGAAACAGGATGCCGATGCCGAGCAACGAGAGGGCAACGACGACCAGCCCGGTCACAGCGCCGCCGCGCAGGGCGGTCTGAAGAGCGCGGCCCAGGCTGGTGCGGGCAGCACTGGCAGCGCGAATATTGGTCCGAATCGAGACAAACATGCCGGTGAAGCCGGAGAGCCCCGAGCAGATGGCGCCAATCAGGAAGCTGATGACGACCTTGTTGGCGAACGGAGCGGTGAAGGGCGAGAGCCGGTATCCAATAAAGAGGAGTACGGCGAGCACTACCGCGATGATGGCAATCGTCCCGTACTGCCGGGACATGAACGCTTCGGCGCCTTCGCGGATGGCATTGGAGATCGCCTGCATTTCGCCGGTGCCTGCATCGATCGAGAGCACAGACCGGGAGAAGACAAATGCAACAAGGAGGCCCAGGACGCCGATTACCAACGCGCCCCACAAATAAATACTGCCGCTGTCTGGGGTGCTGGGGGAGCCTATCTGAAACCCCACGGCCCACAGGCCGACGTTCTGCATGCAAGTTCTCCGAAAGAATTGGGTTAGTGCGCGCCCGCCGTTGCCGCCGCAGCGCTCAGCCGGGAAAGCCTCAGCTTCGAGGAAGGCTGATTAGAGCACGGGTGGAAAAAACTAGTCAAATGATGCAGATGCCTGCCATGTAGCAACGTTTTGCCGAGTATGAACAAAATCTTAACCTGACCATAGTAGTCCGCCCGTGACGTGGCAGGAACGTTCTCCAAGGGCCGGACGGGAAAGTGTGTTTAGCGGAATGTGGTGACCGCGACGGGATCGAACGGTTTATCGGCCGATGCGGCCTGATTTCCGCGGGCGCGCCACAGCACTCAGCGGAACGAAACGGGAAGAGCGCGGAACTCGTCCACGGAGATGTCTGGGAGCCGTTCGAGGGCAATGGCACTGAAAATGTTCTCGGCAACGTGAAGGGGACTATTTCAGGAGACCGGCACGAGACGGCGCTGCAAAAACCACCAGCTGAACGTCGGCCCCCGGAACAACATTTTTGTACACACTCGCCATTCTGGCTTCCGCGATCTGGGCCGAGCACATCGTCTTCTACGGCAACGCCGGGATGGCTGCAAACGCCGACAGCCCTTTTGCGTGAGCCTTCGCGCTTTCCTCATCCTTTTCGCCTGCAGCAGCCTGTCTCAGGCGGGAGGGACAATCGTGAATCAAACCGCGATAATAAAACTCGTACGGTATGCAGGTGCCGTGGAGTGCGCTGGCAGGATACAATCGCCAGTCGTTTTGACTTGGGAAGGCAGTCAGGAGTGTGTATGGGGAGTGTGGCGGCAGAGCGGCGCACCAAGAGCGCCGGCGGCGAACTGAGCGGGTTGACGGGCACGGAATGGGTGGATGTCTACCGCCTGATGTACCTGTCGCGGCGTTTGGACGATCGCGAAATACTGTTGAAGAATCAGCAAAAGATATTCTTCCAGATCTCTGGCGCCGGCCATGAAGCGCTGCTGGTGGCGGCGGCCAAGGCCTTGAAGCCCGGCTACGACTGGTTCTATCCCTATTATCGCGACCGCGCCCTCTGCCTGACGCTGGGCGTGACCGCGGACGAGATGCTGCTCCACGCGGTGGGCGCGGTGGCGGACCCATCCAGCGGCGGACGGCAGATGCCGTCACACTGGGGCAACCAGCGGCTGAACATCGTCTCGCAAAGCTCTTCCGTGGCCACGCAGATGCTGCAGGCAGTGGGGTGCGCCGAAGCCGGCCGCTACCTGGCCAATCATCCAAACGCTTTGGAGCGGCAGGCGAACGACTACCGTGCTTTTCATAACGCAACCTTCCAGGGAGACGAAGTTGTGTATGCCTCCATTGGTGAAGGCTCCACCAGCCAGGGCGAATTCTGGGAATCAGTGAGCACGGCATCGCTGGAGAAGTTGCCACTGCTCATCGTCGTGGAAGACAACGGCTATGCCATCTCAACCCCGGTAGAGGTGAATACGCCCGGCGGCAATATCTCGAAACTGGTGGCGAACTTCCCTAATTTCTTCTTTGCCGAGGTGGATGGCACCGATCCGGTAGAGAGTTATGCCGCCATGGCGAAGGCCGTGGCCCATTGCCGCGCGCGAAAGGGCCCGGCGTTTGTGCACGGGCATGTGACTCGCCCCTATTCGCATTCCCTTTCTGACAATGACAAACTCTACCGCCCGGCCGCGGAGCTCGAAGCGGAAAACCTCCGCGATCCGCTGCCCAAGCTGCAACTGCGGCTGCTGCGCGAAGGCGTGATCGATGCTGAAGGCATTACGCGCCTGGAGAAGGCGGTCGACGACGAGATACAGGCGGCAACCGACCGGGCGCTGCGCGCGCCATTTGCCACCGCGGACACGATTTACAACTATGTGTACTCGCCGAACATCGATCCCACATCAGACTCGTTTGCCGCGGAAAAGCCGGCGGAGGCTAACGGTCCCGACCGCACGATGGCGGACCTGATCAATGCCTGCCTGAAGGATGAGATGAAGCGCGACTCCCGCATCATTGTCTTCGGCGAGGATGTTGCGGACTGCAGCCGTGAAGAGAACCTGAAGAGCGGAGCAGTGAAGGGAAAGGGCGGCGTCTTCAAGCTGACCGCCGGGCTGCAATGCGAGTACGGCGGCGATCGGGTTTTCAATTCGCCGCTGGCCGAGGCGAACATCGTAGGTCGCGCAATTGGCGTGGCCACGCGCGGCATGAAGCCGGTGGCGGAGATCCAGTTCTTCGACTACATCTGGCCCGCGATGCATCAGCTGCGCAACGAATTGGCTCCCATGCGCTGGCGCTCGAACAATGCATTCTCGTCGCCGGCGGTCATTCGCGTCGCCATCGGCGGCTATCTGACCGGCGGCGCGCTTTATCACTCGCAGAGTGGCGAGGTGCTGTTCACCCATACGCC
>DASUWP010000152.1:0-9905 GCA_036378335.1 Acidobacteriaceae bacterium
GGGGGCAATCGTTATTTCGTCAGGTGAGAGAGTTTCTTATCGCACTCGGAAACACCCGCTTGGACGTTGCAGTCTGCATAGAGCTTGCGAGCCTCGTTCCAGAGCTTCTTCGATTGGTCAATGTTGCCTGTCGTTTCATTCACCAAAGCCAACCCTCTGAGCGTGTTCGCCAGGTCGAGGACGCTCTGGCCGCCAAGTTGGCGGTAAATTGTTTCGGCTTCCAGATAGAGTGGCTCGGCTTCGGCAGGCTGGCACATTTCCCGAAGTACGTCTGCTTCGTGACGAAGCGCGTATGCCAGCTTAGCCGGCGGCCCTATCTCACGGTACAGGACTGTTGCATTCGCATACTGGTGACTCGCAGGACGGAGGTTGCCAATGTCGCGCTCCGCCTGGGCCAGACCGCAAAGCGCCTCTGCTAAAGAGGTCCGATCGGCATCAAGCGACGCTTCGCGTACCGCTTCAAAGAATGCCGCACGCGACTCGGTGGGATCATTCTTTGCTCGGGCCTCATAGCCGCGTGCTAGCAGCTCTTTCAATGTGTGCATTGTGGCCGTAGCTTAGCAAGGTTCGCTTCACTCAGGATGACAAAGAAGCGTGAGGCTTCGCCTCGGAATGAATCGGCGTCAGGAGCCAACGATTGCGTTCTGGCTTGCCGAGGCGGACTCGGCGCGCTTCCGGCTCTGGATCTCAATGTAGACATGAATCAGCGACAGCGCCGCAGGCGTGACGCCGGGGATGCGGCTGGCCTGGCCGACGGTCTGCGGACGTACGCGGCCAAGTTTTTCCTGCATCTCGCGCGAGAGACCGCTAACAGCCTGATAGTCGAACCATGCGGGTATGCTGACACCCTCTGCCCGCTTCAGCTTTTCGATCGACTTGCGCTGCTGGTCGAGATAGCCGGCGTATTTGATTTCCGTTTCGATCGCGCGCAGCTCGTTGCGGGCGCGTGCGGCGAGTGTAGCTGCGCCGAGGATGGGGTCGAGGAGGCTGCGCGTCTCGTCGGGAAGAGCGATGGTTTGAAGCAGCGGCCGCAGATGCTCGATGGTGACTTCGGGGCGCTTCAGCAATTGCGCATAGGTCTGGCCGGCGATGCTTGCGGATTCCAGATGGAGTGCGTCGGCGCAACGATCGGCGTCAATTCGTGTGGTGGCCAGTAGCTTTTCGAGTGCGACGGCGCGCTGCTGGCGTGCTTCGTACGCGTCCCAGGCTGCATCGTCGACAAGACCGAGGCGGCGGCCAGTGGGTGTGAGACGACGATCGGCGTTATCGATGCGCAGGTGGAGACGGAACTCCGCACGCGAGGTGAACATGCGATAGGGCTCGTTGGTGCCCTTGCTGATGAGGTCGTCGATCAGGATGCCGGTGTAGGCTTCGGTGCGATCCAGCGTGAATGCGGACTCATTGCGTACGCCGAGCGCGGCGTTGATGCCTGCCATCAGGCCCTGGCACGCTGCTTCCTCGTAGCCAGAGGTGCCGTTGATCTGGCCGGCGAGGTAGAGACCGGGGATGGACTTGACGCGCAGGCTGCGATCGAGCTCGGTGGGATCGATGGCGTCGTACTCGATGGCATAACCGGGCCGCAGCATCTCGGCATTTTCCAGGCCGGGAATGGAGCGCACCACCTGCCACTGCACGTCCATGGGCAGCGACGTGGACATGCCGTTGACGTAGACCTCGTGCGTGTCCAGGCCTTCGGGTTCCAGAAAAAACTGGTGCTGCTCCTTGTCCGGAAAGCGGACGACTTTGTCTTCGATCGACGGACAGTACCGCGGGCCGATGGCCTGGATCTGGCCGGAGTACATGGGCGAGCGTGAGACGTTCTCGCGAATGATGCGCAGCGTTTCGGGCGTGGTGTACGCGATGTGGCAAGAGACCTGGCGCTGCGGCAGCGTGGTGGTACGGAAGCTGAAGGGCGTCGGGTCGGCGTCGCCTGGCTGCTCGGCGAAGCGCGACCAGTCGATGGTGCGGCCGTCGAGGCGCGGGGGCGTCCCTGTCTTAAGACGACAGCCGCGCAGCCCGAGACGCTTCAGGCTTTCACCGAGCAGGACGCTGGGCGGCTCGCCGCTGCGGCCCGCAGGGTACTGCTCCTCGCCGCAGTGGATGAGACCGTTCAAAAACGTGCCTGTGGTGATGACGATTGCACTTGCTTCGACGGTGCGGCCATCGCGGAGTTTGAGGCCGTGCGCGCGGCGTGTGCCGTCTGGCGCGGTGTCGATCAGGAGATCGATCACTTCGGCCTGCTTGATATACAGGCCGGCTTGCGCCTCGAGCACCTGACGCATCTTCACGCGGTACTGCTGCTTATCGCACTGCGCACGCGGCGACCATACGGCCGGGCCGCGGGAGGTGTTGAGCAGACGGAACTGGATGCCAACCGCGTCCGCCACTTCGCCCATGACGCCCCCAAGGGCATCGACTTCGCGCACCAGGTGTCCCTTGGCGATGCCGCCGATGGCGGGATTGCACGACATTTGTGCAATCAGGTCCAGGTTGAAGGTGTAGAGGGCGGTGCGCAGGCCCATTCGCGCCGCGGCCATAGCGGCCTCGCACCCGGCATGACCGGCGCCGACGATAGCGACATCGTATTGTTCGGTAAACGACACGGATACTTCTATTTTACTGAACCAGGCTTAGTGAATAGAAAAGCGCGGCAGCCGAAGCTGCCGCGCTGTGATGAGGAAGCCTCAGTTAAAAGTTAAACCGGGCAGCGACCTGCACTTGGCGGGGGCTGTAGATGTAGTTGGAGTTGGAGTTCTGTACAGACCCAAAGTTGCTCTGATAAGTGAGAGTGGGACCGGCCGAGGTGTCGCTGATGGTGTACCCGGTGGTGGCGACCCCAGTCACATTCTGATGATTCAGGGAGTTGAACATCTCTCCGAAAAGCTCGAAGGAGTACTTGTCTCCGAAGGGAATTCGTTTCGAAAGACGAGCGTCCAGAATGAAGGTGCGCGGGTAGGTATAGGAATTCCGCAGCCCGGGGAATCGGCTGACGCCACTGCCCAGAGGCCCCGCCAGAGACGCCGCCGGAATGCCGAGCGCGGTGTCTCCGCCAAAGGTACCGCTGGTGCCAATCGTATATGGCAAGCCACTCTGCGCCTGGAAGATGGGCGAAAGCCCCCAGCCACTTGCCAGCGAATTTTTCCACCCACTCAGCTGGAAGGTGGGGCTGTAGACCATGTTGGCGACAAAGCGATTCCGCACATCGTTTGGTGAAAGCCCATATTCGGCGCGGAGATTGGGGTTCTGCGGGTTGACGACATTATTCGCGGGAGATCCGGTGCCGATGTACTGGTTGTAGTCCAGCGCCTTGGCCCAGGTGTAATTGGCATCGAACTGAATCTCGCGCGCAAACTTGTGCGAGATTTGCGCCGCGAGCGCGTGATAGCTGGTGTTCACGTTGCTGGCCACATCCACGATGGCGCCGTAGCCTGCCACCGGGCGCGCACCAGTGTAGAGGCTGGTGTTGTAGGTGCTGCCATCCGCCAGCGGTCCGACGCGCGAGCCCTTCTGTGTACCGGCTGCCTGGCCAATGACGTGATATGCGATGGGAACGATTGTCGACGCGTTGAAGTTGCGATCGATGCCATTGATGAGATGGCGGCCGAGCGAGCCGAGATAGCTAAGTGAAAAGACCGTGTTCCAGCCGACATCCTGCTGTAACGTCAAGTCCATCTCCTGCACGGTCGGCGCCTGGAAGTTTTTATCGAAGAATGCGATGGTTGTGCTCCCCGAGCTCGCACCGGGTGCGGCCGTCAGAATGTTCGGAAAGCTGAGGTGCTGCGGAGCGGCCGCGGTTCCCAAATTAGTTGACGGCTTAATTCCGGAATAGGTCGTCTGGCCATTGGTATTTCCGGAGGCGACGTAAGTCTGGAGAATATTGGAATTGACGATGCGCCCGTAATACACGCCGTAGCCGCCGCGCAGGACTGATCGTGCATCGCCGTGGATATCCCATGCGAAACCGATCCGCGGGCCGACATTGTTCTTATCATCCGGGGAGTGGCTGGTGAGTTGCTTCAGGCTCTCGCTGTAGCCGGGCAGCACATTTGGGGTGCCTGCATCCGGACGCGACGACGTGCCGCTCAATGTCAGCGCCGGCAGGTTGTCCGGCAGGATGGCGCCGGGAATGGACTCGTACTCGTAGCGCACGCCGAGGTTGAGCGTGAGGCGGGGCCGGATCTTCCAGTCATCCTCAACGAAGAAGGCGTAGTCGTTGGTGGTGAGCTGGAAGGCTGGTGGACCAAATTCCTGAGAATAGGACGAGTAGTTCCCAATGTAATTTGCCGGCCCGAGGCCCTGCGTGAAGTGATAGTAATCGGAGAGATAATCGCCGATGGTGGTGTAAGTGTAGGATCCGTTTTCGTTGTAGAGATTGCCGATGTAGTCCAGGACGCGATTGTAGTCCGCGCCAAACTTCAGCGCATGATTGCCGCGCAGCCATGTCACCGTGTCAGCGACTTGAATGCGACGCTCGTCGGGATAGGCACGGCGCTCCAGAAAGGCGGGCTTACCGATCTGGTAGCCGGTGCTTCCATCGATCGTGATTTGAGCTGGCCGCCCGAAGGTGTTGCTCGCAAAAGGCGACTCATAGGCTGTCGGGACCTGGCTGCTTTCGTACTCGAAATCCCTTCCGTACTGAAAGCGCGCCTGATTCAGAATCGTTGCAGAAAGCGTCGATTCGAGGGTTGCAACACCCCAGTCTTCTTTCACGTAATCATTACCGAAACTAGCCACACCGTAGGTGTTCGAGCTCTGTGTCTGGATACCTGCGGGTGAGTCCCAGCGGAGGCGGTTGTACTCGAAGGAAGCGTGGTGCTTCTGCGTGATGACCCAGTCCAGCTTAGGAAAGTTAATCACCTGCTCGCCGGTACGCGGCACGCCGCCGAGCGTCCCGGAGTTTAGCGCGCTTACGCCTTCCTGCTCCAAGGCGGCGCCTGCGTCGTAATTGGCAAGCATCAGCCGGGTGGCAAGGTTGCAGGCATCCAGTGTTGCCTGGTAGTTGGCGGCGGATTTAGCGACGGTCGGGCAGGCGCTGGCAGAGGTTGACGCGGCGGGAACAGCAAAGAAAACATTCGGGGTGCCTACGCGGGCGACGCCGGGAAAATTCCTTCGCGATTGATCGTAGGCATAAAACCAGAAGAGCCGGTTCTTAATAATGGGGCCGCCAATTCCAAATCCCCACTGCTTGCGCCAGTCCTTGGGGTTATATGGATTGGTCACAAAGGCGCCCGCGGCGTTCCGCGTGGTCAGAGTTGTGTAGTCGTTGAGCGAACCCCAGTCATTGTCGCGATCGCGGAAGAAGGCCTGACCGTGGAGCGAATTCGTGCCACTCTTGGTGACGGTATTGATCACACCACCTGCGGAACGGCCATACTCCGACGAGTAGTTGGAAGTGTTCACCTGGAACTCGCGGATCGCCTCCTCCGAGGTGGAGTATTGCAGGCGAGTGCGGCCACGCTCCTCTGAGAAATACGCCTGGTTGTTGTCCGCGCCATCGATCGTGTTGTTATTGAGCAACTCGGATTGACCGCGGAAGCTGAGCAAACCAAAGCCGGAGGAGTTCGAGACCACGCCCGGCGTCAGCAGTGCGAAGCTGGACCACCGGCCGCCGTTGATGGGCAGATTATCGATCTGCCGTTGATCGACAACGGAGGAGACTTCCGGCGTGGAGGTGTTGACCAGCGGGTTTTCGCCGGTCACGGTAACGGTTTGCCCTTCGGCGCCCACTGTGAGGTGCGGGCTTAGATTCGTGAGAGCCCCAACAGTGACGACTGTGCCCTGTGCCTTGAATAGCGAGAAGCCCGATGCGTTGATGGTGACGTCATACCCCCCGGGCTGAAGCTGGATGACACGGAAGAATCCGTTGCTGTCTGTAGTGGCGGTCGCCTCCGCATTCGTCTGTGTATTGTGGATGCGGATTGAGGCATTCGGAACAACCGCACCCGCTGGATCATAGACTGTGCCGCCGATTGCGCCATCTGTGGTGGACTGTGCGTGGATAGTGGCTGGTGCGAGCGCAATCGTAGCGAACGCAAGCAGGGCGAGGACCCTGCGGGGTCTTATGGCAAACATGTGGCTCTCCTCAAGGATCGAACTGCAACGACTCAAACTGAGTGTTGAATTGATCCTGTCCGGACGCGGGGGACCGTAGACAGGACCTCTTGTCGAGGCAGACCCCTCGTAGGGCCTTTGCTCGACTTCTCCACGCAGTCTCGCAAAGTCCGATCAACGTGCGGTAAATCGATGGCAGAGGTGGGTGCCTCCTTGGACGAAAAAGCCTGACGTGAAGAATCGGGAATTGATCAGAAACGGAGCCGCAGCACCAGCTCGAGCTGGCGCTCGCGATAGAGATTGGTGCTGTTGCTGTTCGTCACGCTGCCGAAAGTGGACTGCCAGGTGAGAGTGGGGTTCGTGCTGGCGCTGGAAGCCCCACTGATTTCGTAACCGAGAGTGCTGATTTGGGTCACGTTCTGATGATTCATAAGGTTAAAGCCCTGCACCATGAGCTCAAGGCGAGTCTTTTCGCTGAGTGGAATCGTGCGTGAGGCGCGGAGGTCGACGGTGTAGGTGCCGGGATAACGGTACGTATTACGGCCAACGGCGGGAATCCAGGTGGCGCCGCCTGAGCCGTTGATGCTGCCGGCCAAGCCGGAGAGTTTTTCGGTTTGTCCGAACTGGTTAATGTAGCGGATGTATGGAATTGATCCGCTGGTGCGCATGGAATACGGCAATCCCGTCTGCGCGGTCGCGGTGGGCGCGAGCGCATAGCCGTTGGCCAGGGCCCCGCGCCATCCCTCGAATTTCCAGGGCGCGCGCAGCACGATGCCGGCTGTGGCGCGCTGGCGGACATCGAAGTTGGAGTCGGCGTATTCGAGAGCCAGGTCGGTTGGATCGAGGACGTCGTTGGCGTCGCTGAAGGTGGTTTCGTTCTGGTTGTTGTCTTGCGCGTGCGCGTAGGTGTAGCTGGCGCGCAGGTGCAGCCAGCGTCCGCCGTTGTGCGTGACCTTCACCACCATTGCCTGATAGTGCGACCCGACCATGCTGTTGATATCGGTGATCGAGCCATAAGCAGGGTTGAGGCGCTGAATGAAGAGATGGGTGGAATAGGTGGGTTGAGTGAGCGGTCCCTGGTGTTGGGGGTCTTTCACCGTGTAAGTAATCGGCACAGCGGTGGTGAGATCGATGTTGGTGTCCATGAAGTTGGGCAGGGATTGACCGGTGCTGCGTAGATAGCTGACGGTCACTTCCGTGTCGCGGGAGATGCGCTGGGCAAGCGAGGCCTCGGCCTGGACGATGCGCGGGTTCTGGAAGTTGGAATCGAAGTAGTCTGCGGTTGGCTTCTCCGGCACTACCGCCTGTCCGCTGAAGATGTATGGAAACGAGGGCGCACCTGCATCGCCAGGACGAAAGTAGTAGCCGAGCTGGCCGGCGGGGGAGCCGGTCTGCGTGTAGGCAGAAAATATGGTGGAGTTGATGATGCGCCCGAAGTAGATGCCGTAGCCGCCACGAAGAACGGTGTTGCCATGCCCGGTAAGGTCGTACGCGGCGCCGACGCGCGGACCGTAGTTGTTGCGGTCGCTCGGGACGAAGCCGGTCTGGGGCAGTGAGGGATTGGGCAGCAGCTTGTTCTGCGGCGGGAGTTGCTCATACTCGTAGCGCACGCCATAGGAGAGCGTGAGGCGATGCTTCACCTTCCACTCATCACTGAGGAAGACGGAGTAGTCGTTGGTATCAAAGCTGAAGGCCTGCGGGCCGAGCTGCTGGGTGAAGTAGTTGTAGCAGGGCGAGGTGCCGAGCCCGCTGCCGTTGGCATCGCAGTGGCTGGGGGCGAGCGCGTCGGAGGCGAAGTCAAGCAGGCTGGAGTAATCGTAACTGCCGTTGCCGTTGTAGATGCTGTCGATGCCGTCGAGGACATGATTGAAGTCGTAGCCGAGCTTGAATAGATGTTTGCCGAGTACGTAGCTGAAGGTGCTAGCCACCTGGGTGCGGTGTTCGTCGGGCAGCGCGGCGCGGTCCAGTGTGGGCGGCTTGCCGATGCGCAGCCCAGAGCCGGAGCTGATGAGCGTGATCTGCGGGGAGCGGCCGAAGGGATTGTGGCTGAACGGCCGCTCGAAGACGGACGGTGGAGCGCTGAATTGGGATTCGAAGTCGCGCCCGTACTGCACGCGTAGCTCATGCATGAGATTGGCAGTGAGGAAGGTATTCCAACGACCGATGAGGACGTCGTCGGTGACGTGATCGTCGCCAAAGCTTGCGACGCCATAGCTCGCGGCCGTCTGGGTGAGTGCACCCTGCGGAGAGTTCCAGCGGAGATAGTTGTACTGGAGCGAGACGTGATTGCGATCGTTGAGCTGCCAATCGAGTTTGGGGAAGAAGATGATCTGGCTGGCGGTGCGGGGCACCAGGCCGGTCTCGCCTATGAGCCCGGAAACGAATTGTTGATACTGCTCTAACGCGTAGATGGGCAAGGGAACGCCGAGGCGCTCGCGCAGAAGCTCAAGGTTCGACGAGCTGAGTGACGTATCGAAGAACTTGGTGATATTGCTTGGGCGCGAGATGGCCGGGAAATTGCGATGGAACTGATCGTAGGTGAAGAACCAGAAGATGCGATCGGTACGGACGGGGCCGCCGGCAGCGATTCCCCACTGCTGGCGATTATCCGTGGGAGCTACCGGAACCGCGGCGACAGTGCCATCCGGCTGTAACTGCGCCAGTTGCGTGAATGGATTGCGCGCACCCCAGGCGTTGTCGCGGTCAAACAGAAACGCGCTGCCGTGCAGGTGGTTGGTGCCGCTGCGCGTAACCGTGTTGACGACTCCGCCGGCGGCGCGGCCATATTCGGCAGAGTAGTTCGAGGTGTTGACCTGAAACTCGCGGACAGATGCCTGGCTGGTGAAGTACGCAGTACGCGTTCGGCCGCGTTCCTCGGAGAAGAAGGCCTGGTTGTTGTCTGCGCCATCGAGGGTGTTGTTGTTGAGCAGCACGCTGATGCCGCGAAAGCTGAGCAGCCCGTAACCCTGCTGGTCCGGCGCGACAGCGGGCGTGAGCAATGCGAAGTAGGACCAGCGGCGGCTGTTGCTAGGGAGCTCGTCGATGGAGGTTTCGTCGATGTTGGTGGAGAGCGCGGGCGAGCTCAGATCGAGGACAGCGCCGGGCTCACGGACTTCGATCGTTTCTTCCGCGCGAGCGATGGTGAGGTGCGCGGGCAGCGGAGTGAAGCGGCCGACTTCAACTGGAACGCGCGTGATGTGCAGGCGCGCGAAGCCGCTCTGAGTGACCCATGCCTCGTAGATGCCGGGCGGGAGCCCGAGAAAGCGGAAGTTGCCTTGAGCGTCGGTGCGCGACTGATAGATGTGACCAGTATCGATACTGGTGAGATCGACTTCGGCGTCGGCGAGGGCGACATCACCCGGACCGGCCACCATGCCGCCCACCACGCCCTGGGTTGTGGATTGGCCCCAGAGAGACGCAACAAGCATCGCTGAAGCGACGCAGCAGAGTGCGAACTTTCTGCCGATCGATCCCCGACGCGCGCCGCATTGCGGCATGGCCCCTACTCCTAAACGCCGGTCCCGACTGCGGGTCTGCATGCGGCTTTGGAGCCGGCCTGCTTCGATGATGCTTGAGACACGGCAGCAGCTCCATGCCCCATAAGTGGTGCCGAGAGCTACTCCGATAGACTGAAGCGATAAGCGATGTTTATTGACGAAGCAAGAATCCGAGTGAAGGCGGGCGACGGCGGCAATGGCTGCATGGCCTTCCGCCGGGAGAAATTTGTGCCGCGAGGCGGCCCATCCGGCGGCGATGGCGGACGCGGCGGCGACGTGGTGATGGAGTCCAGCGAGCGGCACAACACGCGGGTGCACTTCCGCTTCAACCCCGAGCACAAGGCGGAGCGCGGCCGG
>DASUWP010000153.1:0-11930 GCA_036378335.1 Acidobacteriaceae bacterium
GGACTTGGCGATCTTTGCCTGATGATCTTTCAGGTCGCTCTCATCGCGGCGGCGGCGGGCTTCCTCCTCACGCTGACGCTGCTCCAGCTCGCTGATGGTCTTCGCATGCGCGGTGAGCTCATTTTCGATACCGCGGATGCGGCGGGGCGTCGCCTCCAGTGAGGCGCGAAGCTGGCGGATCTCTCCGTCGAGCTGCTGCAGGCGAATCAGGTTCTCGATCGTTGGATCCATCACAATGCGTGGAGTCTAAATCATTTTAGACGGCCCCGAGCGGATGCAACCGGAATCGAGCTGCTGTATCGAGACCCCGTAAGCATCCCCTGTCCCTCTTCCGGACAATTGAGGTTTCTACTACCGGGCCAATACACTATAGGCATGCACGTTCACGGCGCCCAGACCCCTCGCACACAGCGCATCCTGCGGCTGTCGTTGGCGGCCACGCTGGTGTATGTGCTGATCACCTTCATTGCCGGATTGCGCGCGCACTCCTTGGCGCTGATCTCGGAAGCTGGCCACAATGTTTCAGACGCACTGGCATTGCTGCTTTCGTTTGTGGCGGTGTACTTCCAGGGGCGTCCCGCCTCGGATGCCAAGACGTTCGGCTACCAGCGCGCTGGCGTGCTAGCGGCATTTCTCAACGCGCTGACCCTCATCGTCATTGCGGTTGGCATTGGGATCGAGGCGGTGCACCGGCTGAGCAGCCCGGTAACGGTGCAGCCCAAACTGATGATGATTGTGGCCGCCGCGGGCGTGGTGATGAACGGCGTGATCGCCGCATTCCTCTTCAGTGGCAGCCGCGATATCAACATCCGCTCTACCTTCATCCACATGCTGGGCGATACGCTATCGACCGCGGCGGTCATCGTAGGCGGCGTTGCGATTCTGTTTACACACCTCAACTGGATCGATCCGGCGCTGTCGCTGGTGATCGCTGTGCTGATCCTGTGGAGCTCGGTCTCCATTGTGCGTGAGACGCTCAACATTCTGCTGGAGGGCACACCGCGTGGGCTCTCTGTCCCGGAGATCCGCACCTCGCTCGCGACGATCCAGGGCGTGCTCGACGTGCACGATCTGCACGTGTGGAGCCTGGGCTCGCAGACACGCGCGCTGGCAACGCACGTCACCATCGATGACATTCCACCCTCGGAGAGCAATCGCATCCTGGGCGACATCCGCGAGCACCTGCTGAGCCGCTATGGCATTTACCACACCACGGTGCAGTTTGAGCACGCCGCGTGCGGCGAGGTGCATGGCTGCGTTGAAGTTGTGGAAGAGGCGCACGACCATAGCCACGTGGGACACCAGCATTAGCTCTGACGTGTGACAATCGCAGCATGCCTGAACCTGCACCCGATGTCCTGACTCGCGCCAAGCGCATTCGCCTGTTGCTCATGGATGTGGATGGCACCATCTCGAGTGGTGTATGCCTCATCTCGCTCCCCAATGATGGCGGCGTTGCCGAGATGAAGAACTTCGATCCGCACGACGGTCTTGCGCTCAAGCTTGCGCGGACGATGGGGATCCGCACCGGCTTCATCACCGGCCGCAAGTCGCCGGCCGTGGCGCAGCGTGCGCGCGAGTGCGAAGTGGACTACGTGTATCTGGGGCAGGCCACGAAAACACACGCCTACGAAGAGTGTCTGCAAAAGGCCGGCGTGACGGATGAAGAGACCGCGTACCTGGGTGACGATCTTCCTGACATGCCGCTGAGCCGTCGCGCCGGATTCGCGATTGCTGTGGCAAATGCGGCGCCGGAGCTGAAGGCGATCAGCCACTATGTCACAGAGAGCCGCGGCGGTGAGGGAGCAGCGCGCGAGGCAGTCGAGTTGATCCTGAAGGCGCAGGGGCGCTGGGAGACCGCGATTCCTCTGGCGCTCGCCTAAGCTCCAGCGGGCAGCTGCGGCGTCGCTGCGATCAGTGCCTGCGTGTACGGCTGACGCGGTGCGCGGCACAGGGCATCCGCTTCACCCTCTTCCACGACTTTGCCGCGCTGCATGACGACGATGCGATCGGACAAATAGCGGACCAGCGGCATGGAATGAGTAATGAACAGGTAGGCCATGCCGTGTTCGCGCTGCAGCGTGCGCAGCAGGTTCACGATCTGCGCGCCCACGCTCACGTCGAGCGCCGATACCGGCTCGTCCAGCACCAACAGCTCCGGGCGTAAGGTCAGCGCGCGCGCGATGTTGATGCGCTGGCGCTGGCCGCCAGAAAACTCATGCGGATAGCGCGGAAGCGCAGAGTCGTCGAGCCCAACGCTCTTCAGCAGTTCGGTGATCCGCTCGTGCTGTGCTTTGCGTCCGCGCGGCAGGTGCGCTTCGCTGCCAGCCAGCGCGGAGTGGATGCGATAGGGCTCGCAGAGAATCTGCTCCACACTCATGCGCGGATTGAGCGCGGCGTAGGGATCTTGAAAGACGGGCTGCATGCGACGCCGCATCCAGCGCAGCCGCGCGCCGCGCGCTCGCGCGACAACTTCGCCATCGAAGCGCACTTCGCCGGCGGTCGGCTCGATCAGCCCCAGCACCATCCGTGCCACGGTGCTCTTGCCCGAGCCCGATTCGCCGACCACGCCCAGCGTCTCGCCGCGCGCGATCGTGAAAGAGACCTGGTCTACGACCAGCACCGCGCCGGAGGCGGAGGCATAGCTCTTCGAGATTGCCTGCACCTCTAGCAGCGCCATGCGCGAATGCTACCATCCTGCATCGCCAACCAACCGGAGCGCCATGCCACTCGATCGTCGCCACTTTCTCAGGGTCTGTTCTGCTGCAGGAGTTGCCGGGACGCTGCTGCCGGGCGTGCTTTACACGCTGGCCGCGCAGGCGCAGCAGGGAAGCGAGCCGCCGAAAACTTCGCAACCCATTACAGACGCGATGCTTGAGGCTGCAGCCGCGCTCGCGGCTGTGCCCCTAACTCCGGAGCAGCGCATGATGATGCTCGATGGGCTGAATCAGCAGCGCACATCCTATGGCGCGATCCGCGCGCTCCATATTCCGAACAGCGTCGCCCCGGCGTATGTATTCGACCCGCTACCTGCCGGCGCGACGGTGAGCAGCGAGCGCCGTCCCATGCGCGTGAGCAAGGCGCCTGCCGTCGCGCGGGTCCCATCGAACCTCGAAGACCTGGCCTTTCTTTCCGCGCGCGAACTCGCCGAATATGTGCGGACGAGGAAAGTATCTTCGGCCGCGCTGACGGAAATGTATCTTGCCCGGCTGAAGCGATACGATCCCATGCTGCACTTTGTGGTCACGCTCACCGAAGAGCGTGCGAGGACGCAGGCGCGCGAAGCGGATCATGAAATTGCTGCCGGTAAGTATCGCGGGCCACTGCACGGGCTGCCCTGGGGCGCGAAGGACCTGCTGGCGGTGAAGGACTATCCAACAACATGGGGCGCGGGCGGTTTTGAGCATCAGAGCTTCGATGAAGACGCGGCCGTTGTGAAGCGGCTCGACGCAGCAGGCGCTGTGTTGGTGGCGAAGACCACGCTGGGTGCACTGGCCATGGGTGATAAATGGTTCGGCGGACGTACCCGCAATCCATGGAACCCGAAGCAGGGCTCCAGCGGTTCGTCGGCGGGTTCGGCATCGTCCGTTGCGACGGGCTGCGTCGCGTTTGCGATTGGGTCGGAGACGCTGGGCTCTATTGCGTCGCCATCGACGCGCTGCGGGGCTACAGGACTGCGGCCTACCTTCGGCTTTGTTCCGCGCACGGGTGCGATGGCGCTGAGCTGGACAATGGACAAGCTGGGCCCGCTCTGCCGCGCGGTCGAAGATTGCGCCATCGTGCTCGACGCAATTCATGGTCCGGATGGCAAAGACCTCGCGACGCGGGACGCGAGCTTTTCCTGGAACGCGGATTTCGATTGGCGCACATTGCGGGTGGGCTATTTGAAAGATGCGTTCGAATTGGAGCATCCGGAGGAGGCGACCAAACCGCCGGCCTCTGAGACGGAGATCGAGAAGGCAAAGCGGTTGAAATCAGAGCGCGACCGTGCAGCCGCGCGTGCCCGCCGCGCATACGATCGCCGCTACGAGCAGGCCGCGCTGGAGAAGCTGCGCGCGATGGGCGTCGATCTGAAAGCAGTGGCATTACCCAAGCTGCCCTATGGCGATATGTCACCGCTGCTGACCGCGGAAGCCGCCGCGGCCTTTGACGAATTGACGATGAGCGGGCGTGACAAGCTGCTGACTGAGCAGAGCGCCGATGACTGGCCCAACCTTTTTCGCGTCTCGCGCTTCTATCCGGCTGTTGAGTACATTCAGGCGAACCGCGCGCGCACGCTCGCGATCCAGCAGATGGCTACGCTCTTTCAGCAGGTGGATGTGATCGTCACGCCGAGCGGCGGTGACCAGCTGGTGGCGACGAATCTTACCGGACATCCCGCGGTGATTTTGCCCAACGGCATTCGCGGCGAGGATGCGCCCGTGCCGCCGAAGGTGGACGACGGCGACGATGATTCGATCGGCGGACCGGGAACACCGGTGAGCCTCACGTTTCTTGGCGGCTTGTATCAGGATGCGAAGCTATGCGCATTCGCGCGCGCGTATCAGGAGGCGACGGGTTTTCAGAAGTTGCACCCGAAGCTTGGCTGAAAAGAGAAGAGGCGGCGAGCCCTCGTCGCCGTCTCTCGTTTGCCGCGGGTTGCTACTGCTTTATCCAGACCTCAGTGATGGGTTCGTTTGTTTTTGCGGGCGATCCTACTTCCGTGAACTTCTTGCCGTCCGCCGACAAAGTCATCGTGCTGTGATAGATCGTCTCTCCATTGATCTTCTCCACCAGTTTGAGTGTGCGGGGAGAGGAACGAACGAGCGCGATGGTAAGACCCTTGGGCACGGTCGGACCCACCGGCGCGTAATCCTTGCCGTCCAGCTTCACATCCAGCACGCCCTTGATCGAAGGAATATCCCAGGAAAGCTCATCGGGCCCTTTCTCCGCGATCTTGTAGATCTGTTCCTCGTTTACGCTGGCCTTGGTGCTCTTCCAGCTTCCTATGAGACCATGCCCTTCGGCGCTGCTGACCCGCGTGTATTCGGCGGTGTCATCGAACGAATTGCCGTCCGGCCGCGTGCCCTTGCTTTCTATTTTCAGGCTTTTGCCATCCGGCGCGATGGTCCAGGTATCTGTACCCACGTCGATGCCATTCGCAGTTACGTGGTTCTCGTAAGTGTGGTCGTCCACCTTTTTCCAGCTCACCTCGTCCCCGGACCAGCTCTTTACCGGGACGCCGTCAAGCTTGAACTTGGTGGTGTGACCGCCGGAGGTGTACATCATCTCCCACCTGCGCCCGATGCGAAGTGGACGGTGTCTCCAGTGAGTTTGCTTTGGGAGGGGTCCATTTTCCACGTGCCCGTCCACGGGCTTTCAGCGAGCGCACTGCCGGCGGCAGCCAGCATGGCGATCCCGACGATTAGCGAATACGGTTTACGCATGAATCTCTCCTGACCTGCGGTTTTGGGGAAGGACAATAGCAAGCGTGCGTCGCGGGTCGGGGAAAGACAGGGCCAACGAACGTGCGCAGGAGCCCAGCAGGAGGATGCGCTCGGCAATCACAGAATGGCAAGCAGATTTTTCGCGCGTAAAGACGAAGGCTGCTGCGGATCGCAGCAGCCTTTTTGAGAAAAACAAAGTGGAGCTGGTTTACATATCCTGGTTTTAGATATCCAGGTTCTTTACATCCAGCGCATTTTCTTCGATGAATTTGCGGCGTGCGTCGACATCTTCGCCCATCAGCGTGGTGAAGATCTCTTCAGTACCGGCCAGGTCCTCGAGCTTGACCGAGAGCAGGGTGCGGCGGTCCGGATCCATCGTCGTCTCCCATAGTTGCGGAGCCGTCATCTCGCCGAGTCCCTTGTAGCGCTGGACCTGATAATCGCGGCGGCCCTGCTCAATGACGTATTCGAACAGATCGCGCGCAGTTTTCTTTTCGACCGGCTCATGCGGATTGCGCGGTGCCTTGCGTGCGGCTTTCGCGGTCAGCGCTTCTCCGGTTTCGGTATCGGAGCCGTCCTGTGCCACGATTTCTTCGACGGTCTCCTCCGCAGCGGCTTTGCCCTTGGTTGCGTATTCGATCAGGAACGGCGGCTCGAGTTCTTCGCGGATCTGCGCATGCTTCGCCATCATCTGGCGATACTCCGGCGCAGACGCCAGCGCCCAATCCACTCTGCGCATAGCACCCTGTGCGTCGGTGAAGGAAACAGACCACGTCTGGTGCTCTTCATCGAATGCAGGCTCGGTGACATCTTTGAATTGGTAGTTCTTCTTCATCGCGGTGAGCGCCTTATGCAACTGCGCCAGCTTCGTGGGCACCTTGCCATCGGATGATTCGAAATCGCCGCGTCGTATCAGCTCCAGCTTCGCCAGCAACGAGGTGACCTCTTCGTTGCGAATGCGCTTATCGACCTTCTCGAAGAAAGCGAGATAGTCGTTGAGCTGGCCCATGAACCGGGTGAGGGCGGCGCCTTCCAGGTGCTTGTGCGCGCCATCCGCGCCGTAACGGATCACCATGCCGTCGGAGACACGTTTCACCATCACCTTTACGAATTCGCGGTCGTCCTTGATGTACTGTTCGAACTTGCCTTTCTTAATGCGATAGAGCGGCGGCTGCGCAATGTAGACGTGGCCGCGCCGGATCAGCTCCTGCATGTGGCGGAAGAAGAAGGTGAGCAGCAGGGTGCGAATGTGCGAGCCGTCGACATCGGCGTCCGTCATCAGGATGACCTTGCCGTAGCGCAGCTTGGTGGGATCGAAGTCGTCCTTACCGATACCGCATCCCAGCGCGGTGATCATGGCGCGAATTTCTTCATGGCCCAGCATCTTGTCGTAGCGGGCCTTCTCCACGTTCAGGATCTTGCCCTTCAACGGCAGGATGGCCTGGAACTTGCGATCGCGTCCCTGGCGCGAGGTGCCGCCGGCGGACTCGCCCTCGACCAGGTAGAGCTCGCAGCGATCCGGGTCGCGCTCGGAGCAATCGGAGAGCTTGCCGGGCAGGCCGCCGCCGTCCAGTGCGCCTTTGCGGCGAGTGAGATCGCGCGCCTTCCGCGCCGCTTCGCGCGCGCGCGCCGCTTCGATCGCCTTGTTGATGATGCGCTTCGCAATCGGCGGATTCTGTTCCAGAAATCCTCCGAGCCGCTCGTTGACGAAGGCCTGCACGGTGCCGGCGATGTCCGAGTTCAGCTTGCCTTTTGTCTGCCCTTCGAACTGCGGCTGTGACAATTTCACGCTGATCACGGCGACCAGACCTTCGCGCACATCGTCGCCGGAGAGGTTCTCCTTCACATCCTTGAACAGTCCCAGCGACTGCCCCGCGCTGTTGATGGTGCGCGTCAGCGCGGTGCGGAAGCCCGACAGATGTGTGCCGCCATCGACCGTGTTGATGTTGTTGGCGAAAGAGAAGACGGTCTCGGAGTAGCTGTCGTTGTACTGCAGCGCGATGTCGATCTCGACGTTATCGCGCGCCGCCTCCATATGGATCGGCTTGTCGTGCAGTACCTGCTTGCCCTTGTTGATGTGCTTGACGAATTCGGCGATGCCGCCCGCGTAGCGGAACTCGGCGCGCTTCGCCTCGCCTGTCTTCGCATCGGTCACGCGCTCATCGGTGAGCGTGATCAACAGTCCCTTATTCAGGAAGGCGAGCTCGCGCAGGCGCTGCGCCAGCGTGTCGTAGTTGAATTCTGTGACGGTAAAGATCGACTTGTCGGGAAGGAAGTGGATCTTGGTGCCGCGCCGCTTTGTCGTGCCGGTCTTCTTCAGTTTTGTGGTAGGCAGACCCTTCGCGTACTCCTGCTCATAGGTGCTCTCGCGCCAAATCTCGACATCGAAGGCCTGACTCAGCGCATTCACGCAGGAAACACCGACACCGTGCAAGCCGCCGGAGACTTTGTAGTTGGATGAATCGAACTTACCGCCAGCGTGCAGCTTGGTGAGCACGACCTGAACCGCCGGCATGACTTCGCCGCCGGGCAGTGTCATATCGTCCACCGGGATGCCGCGGCCGTCGTCGATCACTGTGATCGAATTGTCGAAGTGAATGATGGTGTCCACGCGCGTCGCATGTCCAGCAAGCGCCTCGTCGACCGAGTTATCCACCACCTCGTAGACCAGGTGATGCAGTCCCATCTCGCCAGTACTACCGATGTACATCGCCGGCCGCAGGCGTACCGCCTCCAGGCCTTCGAGCACCTTGATATTGCTTCCGGTGTAGCTGCCTTTTTGCGAGCCCTTGGGGTCGTCGTCACCCGGTTCGAGGAGTGCTGCAGCGATCTCTTTAGTGGACATGAAACTCCGTAATGCCCGGGCTGTTGCGCAAGGGGTGGATCGGCTAACTAAGTAACTGTATCCAAAAGACTTGAGCTAACCCGGTAAGTAACTCAATTCTATCACGCGCAGGGCTCTTCGGGGTGGCTCGAAAGGTGCTTCTTCGCGGTGCAAAATCAGTACTTTGCGGCGCATTTTCGTTGGCCGGCCGCCACCCTTCTTCACCCCAGGCAAAGATCACCCGTTGGAGACCACAGTAACGCTCCATCGTTACTCCAAAACGTTGGCGTTACGTTGAGCGCCATGCTTGCGCCGGGCTATCTTCAGAGAAGCAGATGTTTTCCCCCTTTGCTCAATCCGTGCTGCTGTGGCTGCGGGGTGTCACTGTCCTCGAGACGGTGCTGCTGCTGGTTGCCTATGTCTGCGTTCTGCGCAAGGACCACACCTACCCTGCCATGCGTGCATACCTGCTGGTGAATGCCATCGGCGGGATACTGGTGTGTGCGCTGCTCGGAATTCCCAGCCTGCTGGGCGCCAGCGAAGTGACCGTGTATTGCGCGCTCGTCTGGCTGGCCTACGGTGCCTCCGGCCTGCTGACCTTCTTCACGGCCCAGCAGATTTTTCGTGACGCCTTGGAACCGCTGCCGGGATTGCGTCGTCTGGCGCTGGTGGCCTTCCGCTGGGTTGCGGTGGTTTCTGTCGCTGTGTCCGTAGTGCCGGCGATCGTGCCGCTGTTCCTCCACGCGCACCCGCTCGAGATCACGACGTTGCAGGTGATGCGCTGCGTCAGCGTGCTGGAGTTCTGCCTGGTGGCCTTCCTCCTGCTCTCCGCGCACGCACTGGGCATCTCGTGGCGTAGCCGCATCGTGGGCATCACGCTCGGCTTCGGCCTGCTCGCGACGGTCGATGCGGTCTGCTTCATGTTCCTGCTGCGCTCCTTCTCGCATCTCCTGCCGTGGCTGCTGGTCCGGGGCACGGGCAGCGTGATCGCCGCGTCGGTGTGGCTAGTCTACCTGCTAAAGAAGGAGCCCAAGCGCCTGGCTGTTGGGCTGAAGAACAGCGCGCAGTTGCAGAAATGGAATGAGATCGCAGTCGCGCTGGGCAAGCCGGTTCCGCACATCGCTCTCGGGCAGCCTGAACCTTCGGCCTTCTTCCTGCAAGATGTGGAGCGCGTGGTCGACCGCGTGCTGAGCCGCAACGAAATGGACCCGCCCGGCGCCCGCTGATACGAATTCCGATCCAGCTCCCGATTCGCAAAATACGAAAGCCTGGGCGAAATGCCCAGGCTTTGCTGTTCCCGGATGTTGCTCAGACAGAGAGTTGTTTTATGCGGTGGTCAGCTCCGACGGCTCCTTCACTTCCGAAGGCTCAATGGAGACGAAGCGGCCGCTCTTGCCTTTGTCCTGGAACTTGATCTTGCCGGTGACCTTGGCAAAGAGCGTGTCGTCGCTGCCGCGGCCGACATTCAGGCCTGGCTTGATGCGGGTGCCACGCTGGCGCACGATGATCGAGCCGCCCGACACGACCTCGCCGGCAAACCGCTTGACGCCGAGCCGCTGAGCATTGGAGTCGCGGCCATTCTTGGAACTGCCTAAACCTTTTTTGTGTGCCATCTGTTCGTCCTCTGAAACCTCAGCGGTATTGCCGGTTATGCATTGCTGGAAGGCCTTGCTTCCGAGCGGGGTTTACTTTTCCGACCGGTAGGTGGTGCCGTCGACTTCGATCTCGTTGATGCGCACCTGCGTGAATGCCTGCCGGTGGCCTTGCAGCTTCTTGTACTGCTTCTTCCGTTTGTAGTGGAAGACCAGGATCTTTTCGCCGCGGCCGTCGCCCAGCACCGTCGCCGTCACCTTGGCGCTCTGGGGCTTGTTGAGGGCACCCTCGGAGGTGGAGGCGGCGAGCACCTCGCTGAATTCGATCGTCTCGTTGGCCTCGGCTCCAGACTTCTCGATGCGCAGGACATCTCCAGGCGCCACGCGATACTGCTTCCCACCAGTGCGGATCACCGCGTACATAAAACCTCCACAGCTCCACAGGCGGAAGCTGGAAACTCAAAGTCAGTTGGGCGGATACATGCTTTCACTCGCGCACTGCTCATTACCGGAAGACCGGGCAACGAATCAGAACTGCGGTAGGGGCCTCTTCGCCGGTCTGATACCGATCTGATATCAAGACGCGTAGAGGCGCAGGCAGGATCGCCGGAACCTATTCAGTCTAGCTGGAGATGGGGCCAGGGTCAACCGCGAGAGAGCGGTTCACGCTTGTTTTCCGCGCTTTGGAACAGGTAGACGGCGAGCACGGCGATCAGCGGCTCCAATGGATGGCGGAAGCGCGCGTGTACGGTCACGAAATAGTAGACCGCCGGTAGTGTGAGGAACGCGAACGCGAAGAGCCACGCGCCGTAGATCATGCGGCGGAGGGCCAGCAAGAGCCCCAGCAACCCGGCCGTGCTGAGGAAGCCATAGTTCAGGCTGCGGAAGAAGCGGGTGGCCAGATTTCCGCTGGCCGCGGGCACGCCGAACCAAAAGAAATCCAGCCGCTTCAGCGTATTTCGCACGAAGAGCCAGCGGTCGCCCCGGATCGTCTGCTTCGCCTGGTCGCCCCGCATCTGGGCATACCGGTATTCGCCCATCGCGGTGTAGAGGCGAAGCTGCTGGGGGTCCTTCGCTGGATGGTCGTACTCCATCAGCAGGCCGGTCGCGCCGGGGCCATTGCCCAGGCAGAGCTCCGCGCCAAAATTCGCTCGGAGCGGCACGAAATGGTGGAAGACACGCGTATTGCGCACCACCCAGGGGGTCAGAACCGCGAGGAAGACCAGCGCGCTCAGGGTGGCGCCGATGAGCCCGCGCTGCAGCGCCCGGGCGTCGCCAGCTAGAATCCAGATGCCGGCGAAGGGCAGAAAGAGCACCAGGGCAGGGTTGGCGAGCGCAATTGCGCCCCAGATAAGCCCGAAGAGCACCCAATCGCGAATCGCGAACCGCGCCGGCCGGTCAGGGGAGCGCTGGTGCATGCGCAGCGCAAGGGCGACCGCGCAGGTAAAGAGCAGGGTGCTTAGGCTGGTCTCCCATACCCAGCGAACCGCGTACTGCATGGCTGCTGGATAGAGCGTCCACAGCCAGACGGCCCAGCGGCGGATGCTGGCGGCGCGTGCTGATCCGAGGGTTGCGAACGAGCGTTGTGCAATGGCCGCGACGGGGTAGACCGTCAACGCGCTGAACAGGGAGTTCAGGGTAAGCAGGATCCAGGCGGAGGTCGCCGTGTAAATACCGGTGAGCTTGAAAACAAAGGCGATCAGGAACGGGTAGAGCGGTGTGACCCAGGCGGTCGGGCCGGTATGGCCGAGGAAGGGATCCGCATAGCCGTGGCCGGTGACCAGTGCGCGGGCGATGCGGCCCATCTCCCAGCCGTACTCGAAGTGGTCGGGGAATGGCCGGATGCGATAGGTGTGGGCGAAGGTGAGATAGGCCACGCGCACCAGGAAGGCGGCCCAGAAGGCGAGGGCGGTTCGGTCGAAGGGGCTACGCCGGTTGCCATCCCAAATTTCGTCAGATGAGCTTGCTCTCATTACGGGTCAATACACAGTATGCCGGTCGCGCGGGAAACGAGCTGTCCTTGGCTGGCTTCTTCTGGCCATCTGATTGTCTGAAGGCAGCTTCTCGGGTACACTAAAAGCTCGCAAA
>DASUWP010000154.1:0-8039 GCA_036378335.1 Acidobacteriaceae bacterium
CGGCAAGCTGGGGATGGATAGCGGTGAGCGACTCGCGGGCTGCACCTTCACGGCCCAGAAAGAGCGGGGAAGCGCCGGCCAGCCGGGGATGACGCAGGAGTAGCCGTGCGAGTTCTGCGCCGGCATAGCCGGTCACGCCCAAAACTGCGATTTGTGATTGTCCCTGTGACATTAACCAATCAATCCTTCGAGACGCACCCGCAGGGTCGTCGCACTCTTAGCATCGGGGCAGATGATCAATACGGTGTTATCGCCGGCAATCGTGCCCACCACTTCCGGCCATCCTTCGTCATCGATGCCCGCCGCCACCGGCTGCGCACTGCCCTGGGTGGTCACCAGAACGAGCTGGTTCATGGCCTGACGCACGCGCAGGCCGAAGTCACGCAGGATATCGGCGATGTCCGGCAGGTCTTCGTCGCCATTCGCTTCCGGCGTGCTCGGGATCTGGTAGCCGCCCGGACCCTTGAAGAGCCGGAGCGCGTGCAAATCGCGCGACAGCGTGGCCTGCGTGACTTCATGGCCGCGCTTCACCAGCAAGCGACGCAGTTCATCCTGGCTGGTCACCACGCGTGTGGTCACAAGTTGGCGAATCGCGGTATGTCTGTCCAGTTTCATGATCTAAAGAGAAAGGGCCGCACCGGAATAGGGTCGGGCGGCCGCTGCATAAATATACATCTCTATGTATAAATATGCATGACCGAATTGTCAAGTCTCTGCCGCAACTGCTTGTGGATAGAAGTGCCGGTTTGATCCACCGCTCCAGCGCACGTATGATTCGATTCGATTGACTGAGTCGTTTTGAGAGGAGCTCTGGAAGCAAATGCGAGTTGGCATATTAACGGGCGGCGGCGACTGCCCTGGATTGAACGCGGTGATCCGCGCCGCGGTGCGCAAGGGGATTTTTCACTATAAGGATGAGTTCGTCGGCTTCCTCGAGGGTTGGCGCGGCGTGGTGGAGAATCAGACTCGTCCGCTCGATGCCAATGCAGTCTCGGGCATCCTGCACCTGGGCGGCACCATCCTCCGCACCTCGCGTACGAATCCCCGCAAGATGGAAGGCGGGATCGACAAGTGCCTCGCCAGCATCAAGGCGAACAATCTTGACGCGCTCATCACCATCGGCGGCGATGACACGCAGGGGGTTGCGAACGCACTGATCGAAAAGGGCGTGAAGATTGTCGGCGTGCCCAAGACCATCGACAACGATCTGAGCGGGACGGATGCCTGCTTCGGCTTCGATACAGCGGTCGGCATTGCGACCGAGGCCATCGATCGCCTGCATTCGACCGCCGAGGCGCATAATCGCGTGATCGTTTGCGAAGTGATGGGGCGCGACGCGGGCTGGATTGCGATCACCAGCGGCATCGCAGGAGGTGCGGACGCGATCGGCGTTCCGGAGAAGCCGCTGGACATCGACAACATCTGCAAGGTCATCAAGTATCGCCATGATCACGGAAAGAAGTTTTCGATCATCGTGGTCGCCGAAGGGACGAAGCTGCCAACTGGCGGCAAGGCTACGCAAGGCAGCAAGCTGGACGCCTTCGGCCACGAGCGGCTCAGCGGCATCGGGCAAGCGGTTGCGGAGTTGATCGAGCAGAAGACTGGCTATGAGACTCGCAGCGTGAACCTGGGCCATACGCAGCGAGGAGGCACGCCCTCCGCCTATGACCGCATGCTCGCTACGCGCTACGGCACGGCAGCGATCGATCTGGTGCATCAGGGCAATTTCGGACAGCTCGTCGTCCTGCGCGGAACCGAGATCACCAGCATTCCATTGAAGGATGCAATCGCGAAGACGCGCACCATCGGCGACGACCTGATCGCGCTGGCCGACGGTTTGCAGCCGGAAGTCTAATCGCAAGACAAATGAGAACGCCGGGGCTGAGGCTCCGGCGTTTTATTTGCTGGCGCGGTTAAACCGAGCGGATGACAGATTTATAGACCTCGAGAATGAGGTCAATCTTCATCTGCCACGTGAAGTGACTAAGCAGCTTTTCCCGCGCGGCGGCGCCCATGCGTGCCGCGAGCTCCGGCTCGTCGATGAGGCGCTGCATGGCGTCGGCGAAGCCTGCGATCATCGCGTCGTGGCTCTCCGGCGGGATGAGAAACCCGGTGTCATTGTCCAGGTAATCGGCGGGGCCGCCCCAGGCGGTCGCGATGACCGGTCGTGCCATTGCCATCGCCTCCAATACGACGGCTCCGCCGCACTCATACAGGCTTGGCAGGACCAGCGCGGTGGCAGCCGCGAGGGCCTGCGCGCACTCCTGCTGCGACTGCCATCCGCGAAAGTGCACGCGGCTGCCGAGTCCCAGCCGTTCCGCTTCCTGCTGCCATGGATAACGCATCGCTCCCTCGCCGATGACAAGAAGCGTCGCTCTGGGAACCCGCCTCATCGCCTCAAAGACGATGGGGAGCGCCTTCCAGTCCACCAGCCGGCCCATGAAGATGAAGCGACTCGCTGCCGCTGGCTGGGCCGGCGCTGAAGTTGCGCGCCAAGTCTCCAGATCGACGCCGTTCTCCACAAGCTCGATCACCCGGCCGCGGTAGCCCGCGGGTAGAGCAGCGGCTGTCCGTTGATTGGCAACCAGGAGCACGGCGGCATTTCGCTTTCCCGGCAGCAGCCGGTTCACGATTGCCGTGAGTGGACGGGCGAGCGCGACGAAGATCCGGCTGAGCAGGGAATCGGAGGAGCGAAAGGCGGGGGGGTAGTCCATGCCGCCGTTCATGGGTCCGACGATGAGCGGCGGCCCGAGGCCAAAGAACATGGAGGGGTAGGACGGCGCGACCGGGGCTGGCTGGTGCAAGACATCGATGCCGTGCTCGCGGATCAACTGGCGCGCCACGCTGCGCTCGGTCCACTGCGTGTACATCAGCATGAGCAATCCGAGCGTCGACTCCGCGATACGTCGCGGCAGCAAGCCGGACAGCCGAAAGAGGAGGCGATGGATTGCCGTATCCGAAACAAAGCGCATCCGGTCACATTCCTCGGGCAGTAGGGCCTCGAGTTCGGCGCGAACGCGATTATGCGCGACAAGCCAGACTTCCACGCCACGCTGACGCAACAGACGAAAGTAGTGCAGAGGCAGGATAGCCTCGCCGCCAAAGCGGGCCGAGGCGTTATCGGCAACGATGCAGATGCGCATGTCGGAGCATTAGAAGCGAAACGATGCGGCGCGATTGCACCGAGGCTATGTGAATGGCTGCGAAGCGACGGCTAACAGCCGTGCTTACACTTCGCCAGAATGGCCGCCTGCAAGCGTTCTCTGAGGGCGGTCGGCAATTCGTAGAGCTCATGCTGGCGATAGATTTCGATCGTCTTGCGGGTGGTGTTCAGGGTGATGACGCAGTGCTCGCACTCGCGTAGATGCAACTCGAGATCCGCGCGCAGGGTGGGCGTCACGGAATTGTCGATCAAATCGTCGAGTTCGGCCAGAAATTCCGAGCAAGTCACTGAACACCATCCTCATTCTTCTTGCGGAAGTACCGGCTCAGCCGCTCCCGTAACTGCAACCGCGCTCGCAACAGCCGCGACTTGACCGCCGGCACACTCAGCCCCAGCGCACTGGCTGTCTCTTCGGTAGAAAGACCTTCTACGTCCCGCAGAACAAATACCACGCGGAAGCCAGGCGGCAGACCGTTGATGGTCTTGCGCAAGATATCCGCGAGCTCCGATTGCCCATACTCCTGCTCCGGGTTCGGCCGCCACTCGGCGAGGTCGCGCGGCACCGATCCTTCATCGGTCTGCACGTCTTCGTCGATGGAGACCATCTTGCCGGTGCGCCGCTTGCGCAGCCGCATCAGCGCTTCATTTACCGCAATCCGTACTAACCACGTATAAAACTTGGAGTTGCCCTGAAATTGGTCGAGCTTTTCGTACGCCTTCAGAAAGGCGTCCTGCACGACATCCTGGGCATCTTCGCGGTTTTGCGTGATGTGCTGCGCAATGCGAAAGACCTGCCGGTCGTACTGCTTCACCAGCGTCTCGAAGGCGTGCACGTCACCGCCCCGGGCACGCTCGACGAGCGCTACGTCCGGATGCACCTCTTCGGGTGCGTTCACTGGTTCGATGGTCTGGCTCTCGGAAGGTTTCAGAGGAATCGCGCCTTTCGGTGATGGAGGCCGGCGGGATGCAGCGGCTCCTGCCATGATTTTACCAACAGCGAGCCTTCCGCCACGGTATTCCCGCCGGTATCGGCTGCCGTGGGAGACGGTACGGCACGATCGAGGGGAGATCGCTGATTGGCGGCGGCGGGCCCGTCCCGAACCGGGGGAGCGCCGCCTCCCAGCTATCGGGCGCCAGGGCACCCCCTCAGGGGCAGCAGGGAACGCCCTCCCCAACGGGATGATGCCGACCTCCAGAAATCAGTATCACGGTGACCCTAGGCGTCGGGTCCGGCGGCATGCCGATAGTCCTCTGTTTTTCGAGCCGAGGAGACGCAGCCAACCGGGATGAGAAGGTGCCTGCTGCGAGTACGTTTTTCACAACACTTCTTTTGGGTGATTTATATGTCACATGTACTGTGGCAATCTCCCGGATATCAACCCCAACAATTCCGGCTACTGGGCGGGCGTGACAGGCGCGCTCTTTCACTGTTTGTGGAACTAACCAAGGGTCGCACCCGCGCACCCCTCCCCGAGGTGTCTGTCATGAAGTACCTTCGTGCCGCTGTGGCGTTTCTCTGTTTTGCAGCTCCTGCTCTGGCTGATGTCACGGTAAGTTTTCCCGTCCCCGGCTCCGTTCTGATCACGCCTTTCGCCGTTCAGGCTTCGGCGGGCGCATGCCAGTCTCAGGGCCTGACCGCTATGGCCTACTCTCTCGACAATGGTCCAGACACAATCGTCAACGTAGCCAGCATCGCGGCGCAGATAGCAGCACCCGCGGGCCCCCATGTCCTGCACGTCAAGTCGTGGGGCAATCGGGGCGCTAACTGTAACCAGGCGGTGAATGTGGAAGTGGTGGACAAGTTGCCGGCGATCCCCGCTAACGTGGCGTCGACAGCAAATGTCCAGGGAATGAGCGCCTGGGTGGGTGAGCATGATGCCGCAACCAGCGGAACGTCTACCGGAGGGACAGGCCTGCTGGCGGGCGCGGCACCGCTCAACGGGCAAGTGCGAACGTTCAGCTTCCAATATGCCAATGACGGTGGACACCGCTTCCACGTGTCGTTCCCGGGGAACACCACGGCAACGCACTTTGTGTACGACACATACCTGATGGTCAACAAGTACTGCGGGACCGCGCTCTGCGGAAACCTGGTGAATGTAGAGATGGATATGAACCAGGTGCTGGCCAACCGCGACGTCGTGATCTACGGCGTACAGTGCGACGGCTGGAGTGGGACATGGGATTACACGGTGAACGAAGGCACGCCGACAAGGCACCTGTCCACCTGGCGGCATACGAATGCGCCTTGCGACCCCGGCAAATGGACAAAAGACGCGTGGCATCACATCCAGATTGCGTATTCGCGCGACGACAGCGGGACCGTCACCTATGAATCGGTGTCGTTTGATGGAGCCGAATCGGACTTCTCGGGAGCGATGGGGCCCTCCCTGTTCGCACTCAACTGGGGGCCGGTGCTTCTGACCAATTTCCAGATGGACGGACAAGGGTCCCGGGGTGTGCAGACGATGCAGATGGCAAACACCACTGTGTACGCCTGGTAGAGAAGAACCGGGGGGGCGCCCTCTCCAGCGTCCATGCCACGCCAGCTAACGGAGGCGAGAGAGATTTCGTCCTAACGGTGCCGGCGATGAAATTGCCCAAAATGAGTTGCTATTGCGGCTACCCCCACGGAAGTCGAATAGCAACTCATTCCGAAATCGGCTTAGTCTTTTGACCAGAGCCGTTGCTCATTGAGGTCTTGGAAGTGTCATTTCTGCATTTGCTTCGAGGTACTGGCGCCCGCCTGGTGCTGGGGACGGCTTTTTTCGCCATGCTTTTGAGTGCGTCTGCCCAGGAAAAGCAGCCCTCCAAAGCTGCCCACCATACCGCCCAGACGGCCAAGGGGGCAGGAGCGGCCCATCACGGTGCCGCGCAGCACACCAGAGGTCGGCGCCGGGCACCGGCACATGTCCGCCATGCCGCAACGAAGCGCTCCCGGAGGACGGCCAAGAGCATCGCCCGAAGCCGCAGGCTGCAGCGTGCCTTTGTCGCCTCGTCGCAACTTCGGCCCATGGCCCAGCAACTGGCGCAGAACCGCACTCCCGCCGCCTATGCGGGTGTCGCGCATTATGCCGAGACCCATAAGGGCGATGCGGCTGCTGCTGCCTATCTGTCGCTCGGCCACGCCTACCTGCTGGACCGGCGTTTCCCGGAGGCGCTGACGGCCTTGTCGCATGCGGATGCTGCGGGCGACGCCCTGGACGACTATGCCGCGTTCCTGACGGCGCAGGCGAATCTGCAGTCGAACCAACTGCCCAAGGCCGAAACCGTACTGAACGGCTTTGCTACAAAGTATCCGGACAGTGTCTTTGTCCCGCAGATGCCAGTGCTGCTCGCCAACCTGGCCCTGGCGCAGGGCGATCCGCAGACGGCACTCCATGTGCTGAGCGAGCATGCCGGGGAGCCGATGGCGAACAAGCCGGATTACGTGCTGGCGCTGGCGCGAGCACAACAGATCGCGGGGGATACGGGAGCCGCGGCCAGGAGCTTCCGTCGCCTGTATCTGGCGTATCCGCTCAGTCCGGAAGCCGCCCAGGCCAAGACGCAACTGCAGGCCATGGGTGCAGAGACAGCACTTACGGTGGCGGAGCGCGAACAGCATGCGAACGCGCTCTACGCCAACGGCCGATACAACGAGGCGTACGACGACTATCGCGCGCTTGCCGCCGATCCTGGCGTGCACGACGCCGAGCAGCATGCCAGCCTGCTGGTAGCTGCGGCCGCCTGCGATTACAAGCTGAAACGCGCATACCGGCAGCAGATTGCCAGCCTTGCCGACACTAACGGGGAGGCCGGCGCCCGCCGTCTCTATTTGCTGATGGAGCTGGCGCGCGATCGCGGCGACGTGAATGAGCAGCAGGCGGACGTCACCCAGATAGAACAGCGCTTCCCGCAGAGCCCCTGGTTAGCAGAGGCGCTCTACAGCTCGGGGAACATGTATCTTCTGCGCAAGGATTTTCCCTCGGCCGCTGCCTACTACACGGAACTGGTCCAGCGCTTCCCAACCATCTGCAAAGGCGCGATCCGTCCCTGTTCGGACTACGCACCCAGCGCTCACTGGCGCGCCGCATGGCTCGATTACAGGCTGGAGAAATACTCCGACGCTGCGCGCCTCTTCGACGAGCAGATCGCACATTATCCCGGAGGCAAGGAGATTCCCAGCGCCGTTTACTGGCGAGCGCGTATCTACCAGGACCAGGAACATCGGCCAGACAAGGCCGCCGCGTACTATCTAGTGATAAAGGACACATACCTGCACTACTACTACGCGCAGCAGGCGACACAGCGGCTTGCTGAATTGGGCAACGTGACGCCGGCGGATGCGCCGGAGCTTGAGAGCATCCAGCCGCCCACCGTCCCGGCCCTGACCGACGACGTGCCGGAGGATGATCCGCATGTGGTGCGCGCAAAACTGCTCGCCAACGCGGGCCTTAACGAATACATCGCTCCGGAGATCCAGGCTGCGGAGGGCAGCAACGAGTGGGGCGCGTTTGCCGAGGCGGAGATTTATCACTCCTATGGTGAGGATGCGAAGGCCATGCGTGTGATGAAGCGCGCGCTGCCGTTCTATACTTCGGCGCCGATCGCATCGATTCCGCTGGCATACTGGCACATTCTCTTCCCAGAGCCGTACTGGGGCACGATTGAGAGCGAGTCCGCGAAGAATGGCCTTGATCCTTTTATGGTAGCGTCGCTGATCCGCCAGGAGTCCGAGTTCAATCCGACGGTGGTTTCGTACGCTAATGCATGGGGATTGATGCAGCTCCTGCCCAGCGTTGGTTCCGAGATGGCCCGCAAGGATGGCATCCGTCATTTTGATCACAACGAGCTGCTCGACCCGGTGGTCAATATCAAGCTGGGAACGAAGTATCTA
>DASUWP010000155.1:0-3254 GCA_036378335.1 Acidobacteriaceae bacterium
ACTCCGGTGACGGCGGCATCGTCACCAATGCGGCGCAGCACATCAACGCCGCGCAATGCTTCACTCAATGTCACTGGGGCCGGCATCGTGCTGAAATCTTATCGCGCAAATCGAACGATGATCTCCGTGCCCATGGGCACCAGCGTGCCTGCGGCCGGAGCCTGATCCCGCGCCAGCCCATTGCCCAGTGGTTGCACCGCAAGCCCTGCCATTCCGGCGCGCTCCACCACCTGGCGCACCGATGCGCCCGCAAACGACGGCACCGACACGCGATGCTTGGTGTCCGTAACCAGCGTGCCGCTTTCCGGTCGTGCAGCGGGCAAAGTCTCATGTTTATCGGCAGGAGCAGATGCGGGCTGCGGCGGCACTACGTCGCGCAGTCCGGCGGTATCGCTGCTGCCGGCGTTCTCGGTCGGGGCTGGCGCAGGCGCAACGGTTGGGGTGGTGGAGACGCCGTGCGAATCGCCATCGGAGGAAAGCGCGGCAGTCTGTTGCGTGTCGCCGGAGCGCAACGGATCGTCGGCCGGAAGACTGTTTACCTCGGCAAAGAGCGCCTGCAGATTGCCGTTATCTTGCGGCTGGTCATCCTCGGCAACGTCCTGCGGCGGAGTCGCCGGCTGCGCATGCATCGGCTCATCGTGCGGCACACCCAGATACTCCAGCACCTCCTGCGCAACTTCCTTGAAGACCGGCGCCGAAACAAAAGCACCGTGGTAGTTGCCCACTGTTGACGAATCGATGATCACCGCTATGCTGATCGCCGGATTGTTGACCGGCGCAAAGCCAACAAAGGAGGCGATGTGCTTGGTGTGCGAGTAGGTGTGGGTCAACACATCAATCTTCTGCGCCGTACCGGTCTTCCCTGCGGCAGAGTAGCCATCCAGCGCCGCATTGCGGCCGCTGCCCTCAAGCACAACGCTCTCCATCATCTTGCGCATCTTGGCCGAAGTCAGGGGCGAGATGACTCGGTGCGCACCAGCGGGCAGCGGATCGGGCAACTCCTGCTCCGGATGAAATGCCATCGGCTTCAGCTGCTCGCCTGGTTTCAGTTGCTTTGAGGTGTCCAGAAGGATGGTCGGCGGCAGATAAGTACCCCCGTTGCCGATGGTAGAGACCATGCTGACAAGCTGAAGCGGCGTGACGCCGACCTCTTGCCCTATCGCCAGCGAGCCGATGCTCGTGGCACCCCAGCGCTTGGTGGGACGCAGCAGCCCGCGCGTCTCGCTGGGCAACTGGATACCCGTGCGTGAGCCAAAGCCGAATGCGTGGATATAGGAGTAGAAGCGCTCCGGCCCCAGCTTCAACGCCATCTTTACCGCGGCCACGTCGCTGGATACGGCGAGCGCGCGCTGTACCGTCACCACCCCCAGGCCACGATCCGATGCATCGTCATGGATGGTGCGGCCAAACAGCGTGATTTGCCCACCCTGACAATCCACGAGGTCTGTCGGTTGGACCCCGGCCCCGTCGAGCGCGGCCGAGTAGGTCACCAGCTTGAAGGTCGAACCCGGCTCGTAGATATCGCTCACCGCGTGATTGCGCAACAGGCCGGTCGACGCATGGCGAAAATCGTTCGGGTTATAGGTAGGCCGCATGGCCAGTGCGAGGATCTGTCCGGTATGCGTGTCCTGGATCACGATGGTCCCGTTGAGCGGCTTCACTCTCTGCATCGCGTGATCCAGCGCGCGCTCCGCCATGAACTGGATGTTCTCGTCGATCGAGAGCATCAGGTTGTCGCCGGGTTCGGGCTCGCGCGCCTCGCTGCCCAGCACATGGCGCTTGGCATCGAGCGCGGTCAGCATATGACCGGGCGTGCCGTGCAGATCGTGATCGAAGCGCCGCTCCAGGCCACCTAATCCATCATCATCCGTGCCGACGTAGCCAAGCACCTGCGCAGCCAGCGCCTCATTCGGATAGAAGCGCTTGAACTCCTTCTGAAAATAAATGCCCTTCAGATTGAGTCCCTTTACCCGTGCGACCGTGGCCGGATCGAGCTTGCGCGCGATCCAGGCGAAGCTCCGCGACGCGTGGAGGCGCGCGTCGATCTGGTGCGCGGTGGTGAAGCCATCGGCCGGATCGGCGTGTACGACGCGGGCGAGTGCCGCCGCGGTGCCATCCTTGTCCTGAATTTCGGTAGGCACGCCGTACACCGAGTCCACCAGCACGGTCATCGCCAGTTCGTGCAGGTTGCGGTCATAGAGCACCCCGCGGCGCGGCGCTACCTGAAAGGTGCGCTGCTGCTGGCGCGCCGCCAGGTCCACGTATTCGCTATGTGTCGCTACCTGGAGCCATACCAGCCGTCCAAGAATCACCATAGCCCAGCCGGCAAAGATCAGCGCGACAAAGAAAAAGCGCAGCCGTCGCGGTGCCGCAACGACTGCGCGCGTGTTCTGCTGGCCGGGAACGAATGAGAAGCCCTTCAAGTGAAACTGGCTCTCCTGGCCAGGCTTGTAACAATTACGGTTGCATGCGGACCTGCGCCATCACCGGCGCGCCCGGCCCAAGATCCATATCCAATCCGCTCTCCGGACGGACTACCTGCCCCGGATGCGGCGCATCCATGCCCAGCCGGCGCGCCTCGCGGTCCAGCCGGTTCAGGTCGCAGAGCTGAGCTTCATTCAGTCCAAGCTCACGATTCTGCTCCTGGAGCTGCCGGAGCTGCTGCTTCTCCGATTCGACGCGATAGCCAATCTCAATCGAAGAGAGATGCTGCCAGCCATAGAGCATCACCATCGCAAACAGCATAGTCATCGCGATCGCAAAGCGGCGCATCTCTTTCACGCGCACCGGATCGGCCGCCTTCACCAGCCGGGTGTTGTCCAGATGCTTCGCGAAGAAGACTTCCGGGGTTGGACCGCGTCGCGCGCGGCGCTGTGCCTGCAACAGCGACTGATTGCGCTCGGCGATCTCGGCTACATTGCTCGCCCCGCTCCGCCCTCCGCGGGAGCCGTCAAACCATGTCTGCGCTGCCATCGCCTGTGTCGCCATAAAGCATTTCTCCCGTAGACCTAGAGGGACCATCGGCCACTCTTGTGGCCTTTCATCAAGGAAAGGCCACGCCGAGATCAGCTTCGCCCCCGATACTGGCGGGAGAAATGCTTCGGTGGTCCTTCCATCTGGTGCGTACAGCGTTGGCATGCACCAATAATAGTGCATACTGGGGGAATCAAACTAGTACACTCTGTGGAACCAAGATAGTTACTGCCTGCCTTGATTCCCTCGCTTCAACCTCGTCCTTGCGCCCTCCTCGCAAC
>DASUWP010000156.1:0-18618 GCA_036378335.1 Acidobacteriaceae bacterium
ACGGCGGAGCCGCTTGTAGCTGTCACGGTTACGGTATAGGTGCCGGCCGGCGTTGAACCGCCACCGCCGCCACCACCTCCGCTGCCGCCTCCGCAACCCACCACGCCCATTGCAATCACCAGCAGCAGCAGGCTGAGCATGCGCTGCCAGTGGCGGCGCCGTCCCGGCAGGCCGAACAGCAGAATGCCGGCAAGCGCGACGCCACCCGCCGCGTACCAGGTGCGATCCGACGGGTTGGCGGCTGTGCGGATCGCCGATTTCGAGGATACGGTCGTCACGGTGAGTGCATCGGTGACGGCTGCGGTTCCGCTGAGCGCAACAGAAGCCTGCGCCAGCGAACATGTCGGAGCCGGAGTGCCGGTGCCGGTAACTGCGCAGCTCACAGCGACGGTGCCGGAGAAGCCGGCCTGGGGCGTGATGCTAATGGTTGTGCCGGCAGAGCCGCCGCTGGGGATGGTGATGCTTGCCGGTGCGCTGCTCAGTGAGAAGGAAGGAGAACCGCCGCCGCCGGTAAAGGCCGCAGTGCCTGCGTTGTAGTTGGTATCTCCTGGATAGCTGACCGTAGCGGCGGCGCCAGTAGCCGTGATAGTGGCCTGTGCAGCCTGGCCATTCGCAGTATTGACGACGGTCAGTGCGCCCGTGCCTACGCTGGCGCCGGCGCTATCTAACAGGGTGACGGTGCCGGTGGGCAGAGTGAGGCCGCCGTTGGTGAAAAGACCGTTATCCGACGGATCGACCTCAACGACCGCTGTTCCGCTGGTGCTGCCGTTGGACGAGGCGATCGTGACATTGCTCTTGGTGATGGTGAAGGTCTGCGCCGCAGCCGAGCTGGCGCCATAGCTGGCATCCCCGGAGTAGCTCGCAGTGACGCTATAGGTGCCCGGAGGATAGGCCAGGGATGTCTGGCCCGGAATTTCGGCGAAGCCATTGCTATTCAGATTCACCGTCCGGTCCAGCAGCGAAGACGCTGGCGTGCTGGCGAAGGTAACGGTCCCGGTTGCCGGCTGGAGGTAGGTTTGGCTGGTCTGCGATGGCGCCAGAGCGGACGAAACAGGTTGCGCATTCACCGAGACATAGGAGCCATAGGGAATGCTCTTGCCGTTGATGCTTTGCGTGGTGCCATCCGACGGAAAGTCCTGCACTGCGAGTTCCAGCGTGCTGGTCTCGGGAGAAACGGTCACCGCAATGCCGTTCGAGACGCTGGAGGCAAAGGTGCCATCGCCTCCGTAGTTCGCGGTCAGGGTATAGCTTCCGCCCGGAAGGTAGCTGTAGCTGCTGTTGGTTGCCGTGCCGTTGGTCAACGTCAGGATGGAGGGCGACGGGGTAGCGCCCTGAACCGCTGCTGCAGCCGCGGCCGAGCCACTGCCGGCTAGCAGCGCCACATCGCCGGTCGGGGTGCCGCCGGAACCAGTCACGGTGACACCGACGCTCACCGCCTTGCCGTGCACGATGCTCACCGGACTGGTCGAGCTGTTCACTGTCAGCGAACTGGAGGTGGATTTGGGGGCGGCGATGTTGGACCAGTTTTGTACCAGCTGGGTCACATCCACGCTGCCCAAGCCCGTTGCCAGATCGTAGCCGGAAGCCGTGTCATAGCCGGTGAGGAAGCCGTTCGTGCCGCAGTTTAGGGATCCAGATGCGCACACCATGGAGATGTTGCCGGTGGCCACGTCATGGAAGGCCGCCGGGAACTGCTTCGCCAGCGGATATAAGGTGTAGTCGGCCTGACCAAGACGGACGTTGGTCGCCCCGCCGGACTGGAGCTGGTTGATCACCAGCGCGAGCACGCCGGCAAAGGCCGGCGAGCTCGCAGAGGTGCCGCCGACCACCTGAAACGGTGTGTTGCCCGAGGAATCCATCACGCAGTCGGTTCCGTTCGGATTGCCTCCCAGGCCGGAGGCGCAGAGCACCCACGCCGAGTCATGAGCACCATCGGACGCAAACAGGGAGACATCGGGAAGCTCGCGGGCGTTCTGGGTGCCGAAAGAGGATTGCCAGCTCGGTTTGGGATATGCGGTGTTTGCATTGGCACAGGTGACGAGCGCGCCGGTAGTTTGATCGATTGTCGGGTTAAGACAGCCGCTCACGCCTCCGCCGGCCCCGACGATGTTCGTGCTGCCCTGACTGGTCGCTGGCACATTGCTGGCGAGCGGTCCGACGGTGCTCGTCGAGTCGTTCCAGGGGATTTCCGGGATCGGACCAAGGGCAGATCCGCCGATGGAGGAGTTCGTTGAACTCCAAAACGTCGATTCGTTGCTGGCGGTCTGGTTGAAATCAGTTCCGCCCACTGCGATGTTGAAAGGGGTTGAGGCGATTCCATTCACCTGCAGGCCGACGCTAGCTTGTGTCTCAGTGTTGGGATCGTCGCAGCCGGCGGCGCCGCTGTCCCCGGTGGATACGGTCACTGAGATGCCCTGTGCTACAGCCTGTTCCCAGAAGTTGAGAATCTGCTGATTGCCGCTCTGCCCCTGGGCTGCTTCGCAGCCGCCGAAGCTCACGTTGAGGATATTGACCGCATTGTCGTCGAGAGCGCGCTGGATCGCGAGGAACAATCCAGACTGAAAGGTGGTGTCCTGCGCGGTATAGAGGGTTAACGCTGCATTGGGTGCGATCGCGCTGGCCACTTCCAGGTCAAGCAATGCCTCCACTTCATCGTCACTTCCTGTACCCGGATCACTGCCATCGACGGTCACCGTCGGGGTGACGGCCGGCAATCCGAAGAGACTCCGGTAATTCGCCACATTGCTTAGATCGACATTGGAATCGCCGGCGATTCCGATGCGGACGCCGGTGCCGGTAAGGTTCAGGCTTCCCGTGTGCTTCTTGTTCAGTGTCGAGTTGGGGGTGTTGTAGATCGTGGCGGCGTCAGCCGGGGTCACGAAATAGCCGAATCCTCCACTGCCATTCGGGACGGTGATGTTGGCCTGGTTTCCTGCCGGCCGAATCGACATCGCCTTCGGGTTGGCGCTGGTCGGTGCAGGGACTGCGACGCGCGCACCAGGCGCGGTGTGCATTGGCTTAGGACGGAAGTCGTTGAGCGGCGAGATGCCGGCGATGACCGGAGCCAACGCGGCCGGGATCTGCGGGTCGACGATGTTCGAGATGTGGCTCACGCCATCGATCTGGAAGGAATGGATTTTGGTTGCGAAGGCGCTCTCGATCTGCCCTGCGGTGCCGGAGAATTCGATGGTGGTTCGGGCCTGCGAGACCTTGGCTACGGCGAAGCCCTGCGACTGCAGCCACGCGACGACGGCCTGCACGTCGGAGTCCGCCGGTCCAAACTGGCTGCCGAGCTGCGCCGGCGTCAGCCAGTGGTGATAGCTGGCCGATCCGGGTGTGTGAGCATCCTGAATGAACTGCTGGAGCGCCGCTTCCTGCTCCGCGGGACGCTTCAGCAGCAGCAGCACACGGCTGGCCGGCGCGTTGATGTCCACAGCGCCGAGATCCCGCGCACGCCTGGGCATCGGACGAACATTGCCCTTCAGAGTGATCCGCTGCCGGTTGTTGACAGCTTGCGTGATCTGGGGCGCTGCGATCTGGGGTACGGCGCCAAAGCTCCATGTAGATGCGCCGAGCAGACCGAGACAGAGGAAGGGACGAGCGGTGCGCTGCAAAACCTGAATGATGGCCATTTCCTAAAAAAATCCTTGCCGCCAGTGGCGAGAGGGGATGCCTTGGCTGGTAATCGGCAACCGCCTGCTGTTTTGTTCGGCTTTCTGTTGCGCTGATCCGGAATCATCGATGGTTTCGCACCGAGTTCGGAGCAGCGCGCTGCCTATTATGCCAGCCGAAACCCGGCCGCGCTATGAAAGTTGTGCGTACGACCACACCGCAGTGTTCGCAATGGACGTTAGTTTGACTTCGTCGGGCCGCCACGGATAGCTTCGATGGCAGATACAAAATGTGACTGGCCACCCGCATCTGGAGAGACGAGGCTCGCGCCTCGCGCGGGTGCGGAGGTACTTGTTGACTAAGTGTTACCCTGCCCAACCGCACCGGATGCCGCGCTGGCCCGCACCTCTTTTCATCATTGCCTTCACTTCGCTGTTGCCCGCTTGCGCGCAAACCAGCCCCGCGGCAAGCACGGGAACGACCGACCTGGCGCAGCAGGAGCTGGCTCATTTTGAGAAGCGCGTCACGACCAAGGTCCTGCCCAATGGCTTGACGGTGCTGCTGATCGAGAGGCCCGAGGCGCCGGTGTTTTCTTATTACACGCTGGTGGACGCCGGCGACGCGAACGATCCGACTGGCCAGTCCGGTATTGCCCACATGTTCGAGCATCTCGCTTTCAAGGGAACCGACGAGATCGGCACCACAAACTGGCCCGCAGAAAAGGTCGCGCTCCAGAAGGTGGAGGAGACGTACGCCGCATACGACCGCGAGTATCGCAAGCGTGTCGGCCAGGATCCCGCGAAGCTGAAGCAACTGCGCGAAACATTTGATGCCGCGAAGAAGGATGCGCAGCAGTACGTCGTTCCCAACCAGTTCACGCAGATTGCCGAGGAGAACGGCGCGACCGGGATCAACGCCTCAACGGGACTGGACTCCACGGAATATTTCTGGAGCATGCCGGCCAACCGGCTTGAGCTCTGGGCGTACATGGAGAGCGGCCGCATCGGCCATCCGGTGCCGCGCGAGTTTTACAAGGAGCGCGATGTGGTGATGGAAGAGCGCCGCATGCGCGTCGACTCCAATCCCATCGGCCGGATGGTGGAGCAGTTCCTTGCAACGGCGTATGTCGCGCACCCGTATGGACGGCCGGGGGTCGGCTGGGAGTCGGAACTCTCGCAGATCGATGCTACCGAGGCCGCTACCTTTCACCAGACGCACTACACGCCTTCGAACATCGTGATTGCGGTTGCCGGCGATGTGAAGGCATCGACGGCAGTGCCGATCATGGAGAAGTATTTCGATCCCATTCCGGCCGGACCGAAGCCCGAGGCGATGACGACAGTAGAGCCGGTGCAGAATTCGGAGAAGTCCGTCATCATCCGGGAGGCGACGCAGCCCTTTTATATCGAGGGCTATCACAAGAGCGATTACCTCGATCCTGACGATCAGGTTTATGACGCGATCACCGATATTCTCTCGAACGGCCGCGTGTCGCGCCTGTATCGATCGCTAGTGCGTGATCAGCGCATCGCTGCAGAGGCGGAAGGCTTCAGCGGCTTTCCCGGCACGAAGTTCCCGGGTCTGTTTGCGTTCTATGCGGTGCCGCTGCCGGGTCACACACCGCAGGAGATGCGCACGGCCATCCATAAGGAGATCGACAAGTTGAAGACACAGGACGTGACCGACGACGAGCTGGCCATGTTCAAGACGCGCGCGCATGCCGATCTGTTGCGTTCTCTTGCCGATAACGAGGGCCTGGCGCAAAGCCTGGCTACGTACCAGCTTCGTTACGGCGACTGGCGCGAGCTCTTCCGCCAGCTCGACAAGATTGACAAGGTATCGAAGGCGGACATTCGCCGCGTTGCGAATAAGGTCTTCACGGAAAACAACCGCACCTACGCCATCATCGAGACCGTGCCGCAGCAGAGGCCCGATGGTGCGACGCCGAAGGCGGGTGGCCTGTGATGCGCCACCGTGCAGTCGCTCTGCTCGTGCTGATTCCGATCGCTGCTTCGCCGGTCGTCGTCAAAGGACAAGCGCAGCCTACTCAGCAGGCACAGCCGTGGAAGCAGATTCCGATTCCGACGCTTCCCGCGTTCCATCCACAACAGCCGCGCCGCATCGTGCTCGACAATGGCGCGATCATTTTTCTGCAGGAAGACCATGAGCTGCCATTCATCAACGGCTTCGTGGAGATGCGCGGCGGCGGGCGCGATGTTCCCGCTGCGAAGACCGGCCTGGTCGATCTATATGGCGAAGTATGGCGCACCAGCGGCACAGCGAAAATCTCCGGCGACGCGATGGACGACCTGCTGGAGGCCAAGGCTGCGAAGGTGGAGACGGATGGCGATGTCGATTCGACGAACGTGAGTTGGAACTGCCTGAAAACGGACTTCGACACCGTTTTTGGCTTGGCAACCGATCTACTGCTGCACCCGAAGTTCGATCCCAGCAAGCTCGATCTGGCAAAACAGGAGATGGCCGCAGGCATTGTGCGCCGCAATGACGATGCCTCTGCAATCGCGAGCCGCGAGGCGGCGAAGCTGGTGTATGGGGCGACGAATCCATACGGCCGCACGCCGGAGCTGGCGGGAGTGATGGCAGTCACCGTGGCTGACCTGGAGCAGTTCCATGAGAAGACAGTTATCCCGAATGGGATGATCATCGGAGTGAGTGGAGATTTCGACGGCGCGGCGATGGAGCAGAAGCTGCGTGCTGCTTTCGGCGGTCTGAAGAAGGGCACGCCGTTGCCGCCGTCGAAGGAGAACTTTAGCGGACCGACGCCGGGCGTCTACTCGGTGGATAAAAACGATGTGAACCAGAGCAATATCTGGATCGTTGGTCTGGGGACGGAACGCTCCAACCCGGATTACTACGCGCTGAGCGTGATGAACCAGATCTTCTCCGGAGGATTTGGATCGAGGCTCTTCCAGAACGTGCGGACGCGGATGGGACTCGCGTATTCCGTGGGCGGCTCCTATGGCGCCTCGTACGATCATCCGGGCCTCTTCTATACCGTGGCCGCGACGAAGAGTGCGAGCACTGTGGACGCGACCAAGGCGATGCTGGATCAGATCGATGACCTGAAGAAAGAGCCGTTCACCGACGACGAGCTGCGGCGCGCGAAGGATGAGCTACTGAACTCCTTCGTCTTCCGCTACGACACTCCGGGGAAGGTGCTGACCGAGAGAGCGAGCCTGGAGTTCTATGGGTATCCGGCGGATTTTCTGGAGAAGTATCGTGCCGCCATCGAAAAGGTAACTACCGCTGATCTTGAACGGGTCGCAAAGAAATATGTCGATCGCTCGAAGCTCGCGGTGCTGGTGGTGGGGAACACGCAGCAGATCGCTACCGGCACGCCCGGTCAGCCGGGCACACCGCTCTCCGACCTGGGCCAGGTCCATCCCGTGGACATCACCATCCCGATGCCGCCGGGGATGCAGGGCGGCCCCGGCGGACCCGCTGGACCGGGCAACTAATCCTGTCTCGGGCTCCTGTCTGGGGCAGCGAGCGCACGCAAAGGACTTCCATGCAACTCGCTATTGTGATCATGGCCGCGGGCAAAGGCACGCGGCTCAAGTCGCGGCGCCCGAAGGTGCTGCACCAGATCGGCGGCCGCGCGCTGGTGGAGCACGTCGTGGCCGCCGCTGCGCAGGTGGTGGAACCGAAGGATATCTACGTCGTCATCGGCCATGAGGCGGCAGCAGTGCGCGCAGCGCTCGCACATACGGGGGTGCGGTTTGTGGTGCAGGCGGAGCAGCGCGGCACCGGGCACGCGATCCAGACAACCAAGCCGGAGGTGGAGGGATACGAAAACCTGATCGTGCTTTCCGGAGACGCACCGATGATCCGAACGGAAACCATCCTCGGGCTGCGCGACTTCCACCTGGAGCAGCAGGCGGCAATGACCGTACTGACGACGCGGCCCGCGGACCCGACGGGATACGGACGGGTGATCCGCAAGAATGCGGACAAACCAGATGTAGTGGCGATCATCGAGCAGAAGGCTTTGAAGCCGGAGCAGCGCTCGGCGCCGGAGATCAACTCGGGGATTTACGCGTTCCGGACGGAGCCGCTGTTCAAGCATATCGGCGAGCTTTCTACCGACAACGCACATGGCGAGTTCTACCTGACAGACATGGCGGCGCTGCTGGTGATGGCCAAGGAGCGCGTGGTCGCGCTGGAGACGGCGGATGTGCACGAGGTGCTGGGCGCCAACACCATCGCCGAGATGATGGATCTGGATGCCGAAATGCGGATGCGGACGGCGCGCGCGCTGATGGCCGAAGGCGTGACGATCTTCCGGCCGGAGACGTCGGTGATCGACAGCACAGTGAGCGTGGGTCCGGACACGATTGTGGAGCCCTTCGTGCAATTGCTGGGGCGGACGAAGATCGGAAGCGGATGCCGCATCCGCTCGTACTCGGTAGTTGAGGACTCGACCATTGGGGATGATGTCCTGGTACGCAACGGGTCCATCATCAGCTCTTCCGTGATCGCGAAGGGCGCGCTGATCGGACCGTATTCGCATCTGCGGCCGGAGTCGGAGATTGGCGAAGGCGCGCACGTGGGAAATTTCGTCGAGACGAAGAAGTCACGGTTGGGCCCAGGGGCAAAGGCAAACCACCTGAGTTACATCGGCGATGCGGAGATCGGAGCGGCGACGAACATCGGCGCGGGCACGATCACCTGCAACTACGACGGCAAGAGCAAGCATCGGACGACGATTGGCGCGAACGCTTTCGTCGGCAGCGACTCGACGCTGGTAGCTCCGCTTGCGATTGCGGATGGGAGCTATATCGCGGCGGGCTCGACCATCACCGAAGACGTGCCGGAGGATGCGCTCGCATTGGGCCGCGCGCGGCAGACCATCAAGCCGGACTGGGCGAAGAAGATGCGCTCGCGCAAGAGCTGATCGTAGCGAGTTAGCAAGTCATCAAGTCAGCCGACGACGCGAGCTCAATTTGCTGGTGGCGACATCCAATTCTGCGGCATAAAAAAACCGGGCGGTAAGGTCCGCCCGGATGATGACGCCAGCGATGGTTTACATGCTCGATGGAGTGCAGGTGTTGACGTTGCCCAGTGTGGCGTTGGAGGCCGGAGTGGGCGGCGTTGGTGGGGTGGCCCAAGGCTTGCCGGTGAAGTCGAAGAAGTCGAGCAGATCGGGCTGGACGGCATCACGGTTCGTGAGGTGCGCGGCGCCGCCGATGAAGCGATTCTCCACAAATTTGATGATGGCCGTGTGATCCATGGGGACGTGGGAGACATAGTGCCGCCGGGTGAAGGGCGAAATCACGATGTTAGGCACACGGAAGCCGATCTGCGCGGCGAAGCCGCTGACCGCTGCGGCGTCACCAGGATTTGCACCGGGGCTGTCGGTGCGGAGATCGCAGTGAGCCGTGGCCGGCGGCGTGGCGGGCACGCATGGATTGAAGCTGTCCGGGTTCACCGAGATGCTGGCGATGTCGACCGGATAGTTCGGCTTATCCGCTGTCGTGGTCTTGTCGTTTGTGTGGTGCGGCACGGGTGGAACGTGATCGTACGGACCACCGCCTTCGTCGTAGCTGAAGAAGAAGACGCTGTCCTTCCACTCCGGGCTGGCCATGAAGGCATTGATGATCTTGGCCATCTGCTGCTGCCCCAGCAGAATGGGCTGAAAGGAGCCGGGATGCTCATCATTGATGCCGTACCCCGGTTCGATGAATGCAAAGCTGGGAAGCGTGCCGTTCGTGAGATCGCGGAAGTAAGTGGATAGCGGTGCAACGCGAGCGGTATCGATGCAGAAGTAGTTGTTGGGATCGCCGACCACGCTGGATGGCTGGGTGGTGCCGGTGCAGGCGGCGTTGGTCAGGTTGGGGTAGAGATATTTTTTGGTGTAGGTGATGTAACCGAGCGCAGTAGCAGGATAGTTTGCTGCTCCGCCGGTTCCACAGTCGTTGTCTCCGATGCCGCACTCACCCGCCGTGTCAGAGTAATAGACCTTCCATGAAACGTGCGCGTTATCGAGTTCCTGGAAGATGCTGGGCAGGTTGAGCGAGCCGACATGGTCGTCGTAGCCGGGATCGAACGCGAGGCCCTGGGTTGTTCCACCGCTGTAGGTGGCAATGCGGTTGGGATTGCTCTTGCTCGCGATGGGTGAGAACCAGCGGTCGGAGACGGCGAACTCCGAGGCCATGTAGTAGTAGTAGTTCAGGAAATCCTGGTCGTAGTAACCCATGGCGCGCTGCCCGGCGGTGTCGGTGTAATCGCCGGAGCACTGGGCGCCGGGAGCAATGCAGCTCTTTGCGTATCCCTCGGCGGTGTGGACGAAGCCGTCATCGAGCATGGGCCGGCTGGCGAGGAAGTTATAGCGATTCACATCGCCATAGCTTTCCAGCCACGCCGAGGAGGCGTCGTCGATGCAGGAGGATTTGAATTTGAAGAGCGGATGGGAGACGCCTTCGTCGTCCAGGTTGCTGGTGTTCAACTTATCGTCGATGCCGTCGACGGTGTAGACATTCCCATCATCGCCGGTGTTCATATTGTTGCTGCGGCGATAGAGATTGAGCATCCCGAAGTAGTTATCGAAGGTGTGGTTCTCCTGCATCATGAAGATGACGTGATTGATAGGCGAATTGCCGCCTGGCGGAATTACGGTCACGGTTGCAGTGGCCGAAGCATTTCCGGTGGGTCCCGTCGCGTCGGCGGTGTAGGTCGTGGTCACGGCGGGCGTGACCTTTTGTGTTCCGCCGCTCGCGGCCAGGGTGTAGCTGCTGCCATCCGAGCCGGTCACCGCCACAGCAGTGGCGTGGGTCGCAACCACGGTTAAGGTTGACGATGCGCTTGCGCTGATCGATGTCGGGGCAGCCACAATGGTCACCGCGGTGGCTGATGGGTTCGTCACCGTGACTGTTGTGTTTGCTGAGGCATTGCCGCCTGAACCGCTTGCGTTCGCGGTATAGATTGTGGTCGCAGCCGGACTGACGGCTTGCGTGCCGCCGGTCGCGGCAAGCGTGTAGCTGCTGCCATCCGAGCCAGTTACGGTGACGGCAGTCGCGTTCGCGGCCGTTACAGTGAGTGTGGAGGAGCTACCCACGGCGATGGATGCGGGCTTGGCCGCGATGGTCACAGTGGGCGCTGGCAGGGCTGCGGTGACTGTGACCGTTGCTGTTCCGGTTGCCTTCCCTCCCGCGCCGGTTGCGGTGGCGGTGTAGGTCGCGGTCGCTGCTGGGCTGACGGCTTGCGTGCCGCCACTGGAAGACAGGTTATAGCTGCTTCCATCCGAGCCGGCCACGGTAACGGCAGTGGCATTCGTCGCAGTCACGGTCAGGCTGGAGGAAGCTCCCGCAGCAATCGAAGCAGGGCTGGCGGCGATGCTTACAGTCGGAGCAGCAGGCGGAGCAGACGGATCGCTCGACAAACTGGCAGATTTCGATCCGCCGCATCCACCCAGTGTCAGCAGAAAAGAAAGCAGCAACAGCGTCGCCAAAGGCGGAGCTATCCTGTAGAGACACCGGCCGAGACGCATCTTCATTTGCTGGTACCTTGCTCGCTGGAATATCGGGTTTGAATACAACAGTGGCCCAAAGCAGAAAAAATGATCAGAAGGCTCCGCTCTCTATGGAGCGGTTGGCATATGCCTGCCTTGTCGTGCCGGAAACTATTTGCCCGGCTCATCAGTCGGCGAGGGGGGACGCAGACTTGTTCTCACTTAGACGTATCGCAAAAAGATTGGGCGTGTCTACTAATGTCTGGTGGTTCGTTATTTCGGATGTACCCACCGAGCAGTAACAGCGAGATGGTTACGCAGCTCCGGTGATCCAGGCATCGCGCAAGATATTGCCTGAGGAAGACTCGATCATTCATGTAACCACAACTCACCACATTAGCTGGTGAGGATCTGTTCGAGTTTTTGCAAGCCTGCCTGTTCACCCATGACGATGAGAAAGTCGCCGGCCGCGATCTCGGATTCAGCCGGAGGGTTGAAGATGGTTTCGCCACGCTGCTTGCGAATGGCGAGCACGATCACTCCCGAGTTACGCAAATCCGATAACTGCCCGAGCGTCTTGCCGGCGAGTGCAGTCCGTGGGGCGACACATATCTGCTCTGTGGTCACTTTCGATGCCATAGTACTTGCGGCAAAGTCGAGGAACGCAACCACGTGAGGCCGGAGCAAGGCATCGGCAAGCTGGCGGCCGGCCATGGCGTACGGAGTAAAGACCGTGTCCGCTCCGGCGCGGCGCAGCTTTTCACCGGCCTCTTCTTCAGAGACACGGGTGACTACGGTGAGTTTGGGATTCAGAGTTTTGGCCGAGAGAATGATGAAGAGGTTTTCGGCGTCGGAGGGCAAGGCGGCGATCAGTCCCCGGGCCCGGAGCACGCCGGCTTCGCGCAGGTCATCATCGCGCGTCGCGTCCGCGACAACAGCAAGCATTCCCGCGCTCGATGCTTTCGCGACTCGCTGCTCACTCCGGTCCATGACGAGGAAAGAAGCGCTCGCGCGTTGCATTTCATAGGAAGCATTGCGGCCTACGCGGCCGAAGCCGCAGACGATGAAGTGATTTTCTAGACGATCGATCATGCGTTTGTTCCTGCGTTTGCTGTAGAGATCCTGCAGTTCGAGCTCGATGATGGTTTGCGTCATAGCGCCGAACGAGAGGAAGAGCGCGCTGACGCCAAAGAGAATAAGGAACGTATTGAAAATACGCCCGGCATGGCTGAGAGGCCGCAGCTCCTGATAGCCGATGGTGGTGATAGTGGTGAGGGTCATGTAGAAACCCTCGAACCATGTATAGCCTTCGATGAGGACAAAACCGGTGGTGCCGATCAGCAGGGTGACGCACAGCAGTCCAGCGATGAAAAGGATGCGGTGAACCAGGCGGCTGCGCATAGCAATATCCGGCACAGATGCTCAGGCCGTGATCGGCCGTTGTTCATGCGAAGGTACAGGAGTGAGTCAGAAACAGGGAGCGATTATAAGCTTCCCGGATCGTGAGGTATGGCTGTCAGCCGCGCTCGTAGTGGAAGTGAAATTCCTGCTCGCTGGCGACGGGCACGCCGTCCTTGGTCGCTGGTGTGAAGAGCCACTGCTTTACTGCGGCGATGACTGCCTGGTCAATCGAAGGCGCGAGACCTTTCAGGAGGGTAAGCCCCGTCACTCTGCCGTGCTCATCGATGACAGCATCGAGGACAACGTCGCCTTTGGTTCCGTGCGCGAGTGCGGAGAGATCGGGCTGTGGATAGGGGAAGTGCTGCAGCAGTGCGATGCGGATATCCCCTTCGCCGATGCCGCTCTCGGTGGTGTTCCCAGTGCCGGGATCGGCATGCGGCAGCTCGGGCGGAGCCGGCTTCGCGACTTCCCTGCGGATACGGGTTTTGCCTTCTTTGGTTTGCTTGCTGTGAACGGCGGAGTCCGATGCCGCAGGTTTGCGGCTGCCGGGACTGTAATAGGTGAGCACCGTCAGTCCGTGGGCAGTACCCGGCAATTTGAAATGCGCAATCCGCGGTGTGCGATAGGTCCAGGCGGCAACTGCAACGATGATCGCGATATGGATGGCGACGGAGAGCAGGGAGCCCTGGAGTTCCAAGCGCCGGGGAGTGGGGCCGAAGTCTGCCAGCATGCATGCGCTCCTGTGTGGCCGTTCTTGCTATTATCGCCTGCCCTTCCTTCCATTGTTAGACGGCGGCGCGGGTGTAAGGGGGCTCATTTCTCGCAGGCGCGAAGTCGAACTTCAAACATTCCCGCGACGCAACAGCAGAACTTTCGGACAGAAGCCTCATTGCATGCGGCCGCCTTCCGGTGATTCCTCTTCCCCGTCCAGTTCTCCGTCCATCGCGTCTCGTATCCGCTCGATTGTCCCTTCCGGCTGTAGGTGCTTCTGCTCGGCATAGAAACGCGCAACGTGCCGCATCAGGTCCGCCAGCACCACGCCCCATGCGGTGGGGTCGTCCCAACCGCCCATCTGCAGACTCACATGCAAATCGCCGCCAGCCACCCATGCGCGCACCAGCTCAAAAGCTTTCGGGTCATCGGCGGCTGCTGGCGGAATAGTCAGCTGGTTCTTCGCTGCGCTGCCCTTTGCCGATTCGTTCTTCTGTGGCATCACTCTCTACACCTTTTTCAGAAAAGATTTGGGACTCCTATTAGATGCTGACGCAGCTTTTCCCTTTTTGGAACAACTGCCGCAAAGGCTACGGTCCCACCTCACACATCACATCGTTCGCCCCTCTTGCTCAGCGGCGAACAGCAGTGCGGCACTTCCTCCGGCCCGCCAGGTCATGTCATGCAGATCGAGTTACCAGCAACCTTAAATGCCTTGGCTTCCCTCGATGGGCATCTCCGAAACTGCCTATCCGTAACCATTGCGCCACGAGTTCCGCTTGTCTCCTCATCGGTCGATTACTAGTGTTACTTATAGCCCTGAATTGAAAAAAACAGATCACGGTCTAATCCTTTGCGCGTCGCGAGTCTCATAGCGAACGTGTCGATATACGAGCAAGAGGCGTCTTTCGTCATGAATACCGAGTCCGCCGGTCTCACAATCGCCAGCAAACCGAGTGGCCGCATCGAACCGCTCGACGGTTGGCGCGCGGTGGCCGCGGGCACCGTCGTAGTCGGCCATTTCTTCGGACATGCGCATCCTCGTATCGCGAACTCAGTGCCCGGGCTCTTCGATTTCCTAACCTTTGCCGGCCGTTTGGGATTGCAGGCTCTGTTCGTCATCAGCGGCTACATCATCTGTCGTCTGCTGCTGATTGAGGAGCAGCGCTACGGTTCGTTTTCCTTCCGCGGCTTCTATGTGCGCCGGTTCGTGCGCGTTCTTCCACCGTTCTATCTCTATCTGGCCACGATCGCGGTCCTCGCACATTTCGGCCTGCTCCTGGTTACAGGGCGCGAGCTCGCCAGTGCGGCCCTTCTGATCGTGGATTTCCACGCCGGTCCCATTGGCTGGCCCACATTGCACGTCTGGAGCCTTTCAGTCGAAGAACAGTTTTACCTGATCTTTCCCACGACTCTGTGGTTGACACCGCAGCGCTGGCGCAGCCGGGTTTTCGCTGCGATCTGCGTTGTCGTCATCGCTGCCGCCCTCGCTGCGGCCTGCAACAGCCACATCTATCTCCCGAGGAGGGACGGAGTGATGCCGGGGTTCGTCGGTATCTTCTGGGGAGTGCTGCTCAGCCTCCAAGAAGATCGCGCCCGCAGGTTCGCTCGACGTGTCTCTCCGAAAATAGTTCTGTTGCTGGCCGTGCTTCTCCTGTTTCTCTCCGTTGCCTGTATGGAAGGATGGCCGAACATGGCCTACCAAACATTGGCTCTGCCGCCAGCCGTCGGGCTTCTCCTGTTCTTCACAGTCGAGCAGAAATCGTGGTTCAGCTCCTTCCTACGCTGGACTCCCCTGAGGATGATCGGTATCACCTCTTATTCGCTCTATATTTGGCAGCAACTCTTCACGATCAGAGCGATCGATTACCAGGGGGCGGGGCGGTATATCCCGCGCATGTTGCCGTTGTTGTTTCTCATCGTTCCTTTCTCCTGGGTCGTGATCGAAAAGCCGTCCATGGCATTGGGCAAGATGCTCTCCCGCCGCTGGCGTAAAGCGCCGCTCGCAAGCTCAGCCACTCTCGCCGTCGAGCCGGCCGCATCACCCATTATGCAAATGGCGGCTGACGCTCCGGCCTCACCACTGCCGATACCTGAAGCGGTCCCTGTGCCGGAATATGTCCCCGTCACAACGAGCAGCCGGTAAGTCCCCCATCACCGCTACGCTTTGCGAGCCATCTTCCGTGCTTTGAAACCGGCACGCCTACACCACACCCACGCGGCCGGGTCGTCCCCGATGCCCATCTGCTCCGCGCAAGTTGGTTACGGTCCTACCTCACACATCACATCGTCGCCTTCTACGCGCAGCGGGAACACCGTCGCGCTGCCCAGCGGATTGCGCAGTTCCGCACCCGTCTTTGGATCGAAGCTCCAGCCATGCCACGCACACACGACGCGTCCGTGCTCAATCGTGCCGTCGGAGAGCAGTGCGCCATGATGCGGACACTCGTTGTGCAGCGCCGCGAGCTGCCCGCGAATGCGCGCCACGCAGATCGGTATGCCGGCGGCCTGAAATGGCTTGGCGCTGCCTTCGGCCGGCATCTCGGAAATTGCGCCGATTCGTACCCACTGCGTCATGCTTGAACCCTGCTCCTTCTTATGTCACTAGAATCAAGTGTACGGGGTCCGCATCAAGTGGAAGATGCCGCAGCTGGAGATGTGGCGGCCCGGCTGCTAGGCTGGAATTGCATGTCTGACGTGAAGCCACCGAACCCGCAGGATTCTGTCCCAGCGACTCTCTGGTGCCCCGCCTGCGCCCGTCCCGTCAGTGATCCACTTACCTGCGGAGACTGTTCCGCTGTAATCTGCCGCGTCTGTGGTACGCCACTGGAATCTGCAGACGAGTTGGCGTTCGGCTGAGCGAGATGTCTGCATCCACCCGTCCCACCCCGCCACTTTTCGACGATCCCTTGCGCCCGCGCAATCCATTGGTCGCGCATCGTTGGATTCTGGGCGGCATCGGCGTGATGGTGGCGGCATCGCTCGCCGCGGTTTATTTCGCGATCGGGCTGCTCTTCTGGCAGGGACAATGGCAACTCATCTTCCACCCCACACATGGGGTCGCCGACACGCCTGCCAGCCACAACGTGCCGTTCGACGACGTACAGTTCGATGCCACGGAGACGGGCAAGACCCAGCTCGATGGCTGGTGGGTTCCGGCAAACAACACGTTGCCGCCCCAGCCCACGGCGATCCTTTATCTGCATGAGGCGCGCGGCTCGCTTGCCGACGCTCTGCCGGACATTCTCGCGTTGCATGCGCTGGGGAAGGATGTCTTTGCATTCGACCCGCGCGGCTTCGGAAAGAGCGAATGGGCAAAGCCGTCGGAGAAGCATTGGAACCAGGATGCCGACGCCGCTCTCTATTACCTTGCAAGCATGCGCCACATTGGGCCAAGCCACTTGATCGTCATTGGCCGGGGGCTCGGAGGCACAGTAGCCGCGAATCTCACACTTCAGCATCCGGAGCTCGATCGCCTGGTCATGATCGACCCTCAACCGCCTACGCTGGGGCTGCTCGAAGCGCCGCGCTGGACGCACATCCTGCCCATACGGCTGCTGGCGCGCGACCGCTTCCATCCCGCGACGGCTCTCCGTTCCGCATCAGTGGACAAGCTGTTCCTATTGCCTACGAACGCAGCGGCTCCCGGCTACGTTGCGGAGGCAGCGTCACCCATGACGACAGTGCATGGCGGTGGCAGCACGGCGACGGTGCTTAGCGATCCTGAAATTACGGCCGCACTTCAGCGATTTCTCGCATCATCCAGCGGCGGCCGGAATCACTAGCCGGAGGCCTTTGTATGTTCCGACAAGGCCGTGAGCGCTGCTTGTGCCTGCTCATCCAGGCTGTCGTTCACCCGGGCGAGATCCGGTACCAGATAGCTGAGATTCACCGCGAGCAGGTTTTCCTGAACTACCTTGGCCAGGACGCGGCGCAGCAGGCAGAACTCCGCCAGCATCGTGGTGGGTGTATATCCATCTAAATCGCGCCCGCGACCAAATCCGCCGGAAAAGCGTTTATGTTCCGGAATCTCTTCGCCGGAGTAGGCCTGCGCTGAGCGAATAACCTCATTCAGAATGCCTCTAAGGTATTTCCGCCGCAGCTCCTTCGTCAGAGTCATCCGTGATAACTCACGGTCATTTTCTACAGCTGCCAGCCACAGCTCCTCGATGCGGCTCACATGTTCCTGCAGGATCATCGCCACGCGCTTGGGTGGCGGCAGGTGCCGTTGCGGCGGCGGGGTCGCCAGCTTGTTCTCGATCGCGTTCACCAGCGCAGGAATATCGGCCGGTTTCACGATGTAATCATCTACCTGCTGGCGGATTGCCTCGAGCGCAGTTTCAAAGGCAGGATAGGCGGTAAGAATCATTGTGACCGCCTTCGGCTGCGTCCTGCGCATCGCGCTCACTACGGTCAGACCATCTCCGGGATTTCCGATGTTCAGATCGGACAAGAGGATGTCGAATTCCTGCGAGGTGATCTTCTGGAGTGCCTCGGCAACAGATGCCGCGGCACTTACCTCAAACCCATATCTGCTGAGTATCTCTGACAACGTGATGAGGATAACGGATTCGTCATCCACGAGGAGTAAGCGTCGTCGCATTCTGATCCTGATGGTCCTGGTTAGAGTAGTTCCCTGGTACTCAGATAGCCGAGACCATCCCCCGAGTGGCCTTTCTTAAGTGAAAGGCGACATGAGGTGCTGTTGGGCCCTTCAACAACTACCGAGGGATAGCCCGCATTTTACTGTCATCCAAATCCCTCGGGATTGTTTTTTGCTTGATAGGACCAACCGACCTTTGGACTAGAACTTCGCCAATTCCTCGATCGCGCGGAACACATCGTCAGGTTGGGGCAGGATGACGTTTTCCAGTTGCGGCTGGTACGCGACAAATGTATCCGTCGCTGCCACCCGCTTTACCGGCGCATCCAGATCGTCGAACAGCTCGTCCGCAATGCGCGCGGCAATCTCCGCTCCGTAGCCCCAGCTCAGCACGTCCTCATGTGCGACGATGACCCGGTTTGTGCGGTGAACGCTTTCGGCAATGGCTTCCCAGTCATAGGGACTGAGCGTCCGCAGATCGATGATCTCGGTCTCGACACCCAGCTCGCGGCTGGCGCGCTGTGCCGCCTGCAGCGACCGAGGCACCAACGCGCCATAGGTCACCAGTGTCAAATGCTTGCCTTCCCGCACCGTCTTTGCTTTGCCGAACGGGACCATGTAATCCGGCCCGGGATACGGCGCACGTCCGTAGGATTCGCGGTAGAGGCGCTTGTGTTCCAGGAACATCACCGGATCGTCGCAGCGGATGGCAGTGCGCAGCAGCCCGTTGGCATCGAGCGCATTGGATGGAAAGACCACCCGCATTCCCGGCGTATGGGTGAACAGCACCTCGCCACTCTGCGAGTGGTAAAGCGCGCCGCCG
>DASUWP010000157.1:0-12293 GCA_036378335.1 Acidobacteriaceae bacterium
AACGCGACAGAAGCTCGATGCCGTGACCAACGGTCATCCGGCAATCTTCGAGCGTATCGACGGTCACATCGCCATCGCAAATACCGCCGCGCTGCAAGCCGCGGGCATCACGCGCGCAACACCCGACCCGCAGGGCGGCAAATTCGATCACGACACCACAGGCGAGCTTACCGGCATCGTGCGCGAAGACCCGGCGATGGAGATGGTTTTCCAGAAGATTCCCCCGCCGACACCTGCGGAACGCAAGCGGGCTCTATCGCTGGCCTTGGCAGACGCCTCGATCCACGGAGTCACCAGCGTGCAGGACTACTCCGAGTGGGACGACTTCCTGGTGATGGAGCAGCTAGCGCACGAGGATCATCTGCCGGTGCGCGTCTCCGAATGGCTGACCTTTGCCGATCCGATCGCGACGCTGAAAGAACACCGTGCGCATCACCCCGCCGATGACCGCATGCTGCATACCGGCATGCTGAAGGGTTTTATGGATGGCTCGCTCGGTTCGCGGACCGCGGCGCTGAATGCGCCTTATTCAGATGAAGCTGGCAACAGTGGCATCCCGCGGTACGACCAGGCGAAGTTGGACACGATGACGAAGGAGCGAGCCGCTGCGGGCTTCCAGATGGGGTTCCATGCCATCGGCGATCGCGCTGTGGAAATGGCGTTGAATGCCTTCCAGAGTGCGACACCTCCAGATGCAGGTGATTGCGGCACCTTACAGATCAAGGCCGGACCTCCTTCGTCCAATCACGGTTGTCTGGCGCGCCCACGTATCGAGCACTCCCAGGTCCTCGATGCACCCGACTTCGCGCGCTACAAAAAGCTCGGTGTCATCGCTTCGATGCAGCCGAACCATCTGCTCACCGACATGGCATGGGCTGAACAACGCCTCGGCCACGATCGCGCGCGCTACTCCTATGCGTGGAAGAGCTTCCTCGATCACGGCGTGCCGCTGGCTTTCGGCACCGACTATCCCGTCGAACCCATCACCCCCTTCCGCGGCATCTACGCTGCTGTCACGCGCGAAAATGAAGCCGGCACTCAGAGCTACTTTCCGGAAGAGAAGCTGACCATCGCGCAGGCTCTCTACGCCTACACCCAGGGCTCGGCGTACGCGGAATTCAGTGAGTCTTACAAAGGGACGCTCGCCCCCGGTATGGTGGCCGACTTCGTCGTGCTCGATCGCGATCTCACCCGAATCCCGGCGCACGATATCCTCGGCGCCAAGGTGCTGCGGACTGTCGTCGCGGGCCATCCGACATACTTTGCCAACGTGGTGACGCGGTAAAATCGATCCAGAACGTAAGAGGAGGTATTAGATGGCGACAACGACCCATCTCCCGCTCGAGCAATATCTCGCGACCTCCTATCATCCGGACTGCGATTACATCGACGGCGAAATTGAGGAGCGCAATTGGGGAGAGCGGGAACACGCACGCCTGCAGACTGCCCTCATTGTGTGGTTCGCAGCAAGAGTGAAGGCCTGGAATCTGGAAGTCCTGGTGGAGCAGCGCGTCCGCGTCTCGCCGCAGCGCGTTCGCATCCCGGATCTATGCCTGGTCTCGCTCGATGCTCCCTACGAAAGGGTCATCGCCACGCCGCCGCTGGCCGTGATCGAAATCCTCTCGCCTGAAGACCGCGTCGCCCGCTACAACGAACGTCTGGAAGACTATCGGCGCATGGGTGTCGCCAACATCTGGGTGGCCGATCCTGAAGAGCGCCGGGGCTTTGACTGGAGCGCCGGCTGGCAGGAGCGCACCCGCTTCGAGATCGTGAACTCGCCCGTCTTCCTCGACCTCGCAGAGGTTTTCGCTTCCCTGCCGCAATAATTTGACCGCTTCAGGAGCACGATCATCGCGAAGCGCACGCGCAGTGCCTCCCTGTTGTTGATCCTTACCGCAGCCATCTGGGGTTCGACGTTTGTCGTGGTGAAAGACGCGCTGCACGACGTCTCGCCGCTCTTGTTCAACCTGCTGCGCATGATCTTGGCCACCGCGGTACTCGCGGTCATCTATCACCGCGATCTGCGCCAGCTCAAGCGAAGCTATCTTGCCGGAGGCGCGCTGGTCGGCCTGTGTCTCGCGGCGGGTTACAGTTTCCAGACCGCCGGCCTCGCTCGCACCACACCCGCCAAGTCCGCGTTCATTACCGGGCTCATCGTTGTCATCGTGCCGCTGCTTTGCGCCTTGCCCCTGCTGCGTCCGGCAACCATGCGAAGACCGTCGCTTTCGGCATTCGGCGGGGCAGTCATGGCGTTTTCCGGCATCCTGCTGCTGACGACGCCTGCCGGCACGCCCTGGGCAGCCATGCTCGGCAGCATCAACACGGGTGACCTGCTTACATTGCTTTGCGCGCTCGGTTTCGCGCTGCATGTAGTAGCGCTGGCGCATGTGTCTCCCCGGCTGCCGCTCGGTACGCTGGCGGTGCTGCAACTGAGCTTTTGTACGCTCCTCATGGGGTTCGCTCTCCCGCTGTTTGAGCATCCCTGGATGCATCTATCACCCCGGCTGGTTATTGCCCTGCTCGTGACAGGTGTGCTGGCAACGGCGGTAGCGTTCACCGTGCAATCGTGGGCGCAGCAGCGCCTCTCGGCGACGCACACCGCATTGATCCTCGCCCTCGAGCCTGTCTTCGCCTTCCTGACATCATTCCTGTTTTACGGAGAGCGACTTTCTGGACGCGCGTCTGCTGGTGCTTTCCTGATTCTTGGTGGCATCGCCCTCACCGAATTGCTACCCCTGGGCGCGCACGCCACCGCCCACGAGGCGCCGGTTGCCTAAGAGCTAAAATCAGTTGCATTCCTCTGCAAAACCGATTGCTTCCAATGGCGTCTAAGAAAGCAGCGATGTCTGGATAGACCGAGCGAACCATCTATACTGAATTGTCAAGACAATTCCACACATCTCCGGCGTACTCGCCGCACCGACGCGACAGCTATCGCGAAACTCACGAGGTTAGACCTGCATATGAACTCTTTACTGAGACGGATCAAGCTCAACCGTCTGGCGCCAACGTTTGTCGTACTGTCAACCCTCTCCGCCGGTATTCTCATCGGCTCGGTAGCCGTCCATGGCGTGAAAGGCAGCGAGAACCAGGTCAACAGTTCTGATGCCACACCGCTGAAGGTTCCCAGCCCGGTGCAACTGGGCACGCAATTTACACAGATCGCCAAAGATGTCGGCCCCGCAGTGGTAAACATTTACACTGAGACTCTGCCCCATGAGCGCCGCGCCGGCCGCCGGCCGCATGGCACCATGCCTCTGCAGCCGAATAACCCGCAGGGCCCGGACGACCAGCAGCAGGGTCCGGACGATGACCAGCAGCAGCAAGGCCCGGATAACAATTTCCAGGACTTCTTCAACCGCTTCTTCGGCGGCCCAGGCCAGCAGGGTCCGGACGATGGCGGCGGTCTTGACGGCGGTGGCGTGCGCGAGTCGCTCGGCTCCGGCTTCATCGTCGACCCGCGCGGTTACATCATCACCAACAATCACGTGGTCGATAAAGCCGACAAAATTTTTGTCAAGCTCTCCACGGATCCAGACAACCCGACTGATCATGGCCGCCCCGCCAAAGTCGTCGGTGTCGATCCCGACACGGACATCGCGGTCATCAAGATTGATGCTTCTGGTTCGCTGCCCACGGTAAAGATGGGCAACTCCGACAGCACCGAGGTCGGAGAATGGGTGGTCGCAATCGGTGAGCCGTTCGAGCTTGCGAAGACGGTAACGGCCGGCATCATTTCAGCGAAAAACCGCACCATCGAGCCGGGCGCGAAGGGTCAGTTCCAGCACTTTATTCAGACAGACGCGGCCATCAATCCCGGTAACTCCGGCGGTCCGCTCATCAACATGGATGGACAGGTCATCGGCGTGAACACTGCCATCTACACCCAGTCTGCCGGATATCAAGGCATCGGCTTCGCCATGCCCTCGAACACTGTCATCCAGACCTACAACGATCTGATTGGACCCGAGCATAAGGTGGTTCGTGGCTCGATCGGCATCTCCTTCCAGCAGGATCTGCCGGCAGCTGTGGGCCGCGTCTACGGTTTCAAGTCAGGCGTACTGGTCTCGAGCGTTGCCAAGGGCGGACCCGCGGAGCAGGCCGGCATCAAGGTGGGTGACATTATCACCTCGGTCGACGGCAAGTCGATCAAAGACGGCGATGATCTGGTGACCATCATCACGGCGCGTCATCCAGGCTCGACTGCCAAGATCGGCTACCTGCGCAACGGTCAGCCGCAGAGCACGACGGTTACGATCCAGGACCGCACCAAAACGGTGGGCTCACTAACGGGTCAGAACAACGGCCCGAACGAGAATGGCCCCGGTGAAGAAGAATCGGGTCCGGACAAGCTCGGCATCACCGCGGTGAATCTGCCGCAGCAGCTCGCCAGCAGGGGCGTCCATGGTGTGCTGATCCAGCAGGTGAAGCCCGGTTCGTTTGCGGATGAGATCGGCCTGGCACAGGGAGCCGTTATCAATGAAATCAATAAGACTGCCATCAACAATAAGGGCGACTACACGGCAGCCGTTTCGGCCCTGAAGAGCGGGCAGGACGTAGTGGTTAGCATCATTGATCCGCGCAGACCGAACAGCGGTAGCTTCTACCGTGGTGGAACGCTGCCATAAGTAACACGTTTGTGTTACCCAAGATAACCGGCATCCGCAACTTAGGTGGATGCCGGTTGTCTTTGAGTTGCAATCTCATGACTATGCCGATAGTCTCACCAGAACGCGATCTTCCTATCCCCCCACGAGGAATCCGCATGTTTCGTTTTTCTGCCGCCAGCACCTTGGCGCTGGCACTGGTCCTCATCGCGAGTCCTGCATTTGGCGCAAGCACCCAGAAGGCCGCCACTACGCATAAGCACGGCGCTGTGCGGCGCGTCAGTCATCGCATCGGACACCGCATCGCCCACCCTATCGGGCAGCGCGGTATCGCACCCGAGCGCGCGACCCAGATTCAGGCTGCGCTCATCCGCGAGAAATATCTGACCGGCTCACCCACCGGTCAGTGGGACTCCCAGACTGAGGCCGCAATGCAGAAATTCCAGGGTGATCACGGCTGGCAGACCAAGCTGACGCCGGATTCACGCGCGCTGATCGCGCTCGGTCTTGGACCGAGCACCGCCAGCGGCCCGCAGACCTTGCCCGCGAACACCTACTCCGCCCCGTCCGCCGAACCGGCAGAAGCCGGCACGCTCGCCTCGGTACATTCGATCGCGCAATAAGGAACGCACGGTGGAGCAAAAACGGCCCGCGATCGCGGGCTGTTTTCTTTTGATGCTTGTTTCCTATTTCCTACTTCTCAAACTGCAGCTGATCCTCGATCGTCTCGCGCCTTCGCGCCAGCTTCACGCTTTTGCCATCCACCAGCACTTCGGCGCCGCGACCACGTGAATTGTAGTTCGAAGAAATCGACATCGCATACGCTCCCACATCCAGTAACGCGATCAACGCGCCCGGTTGCACATCGGGCATGGCTCGGTCGCGTGCGAAAAAATCTCCCGTCTCGCACACCGGACCCACCACATCGACAGTCACGTTCTCCACGTCGGCCGCGGCTGGCTGCTCCAGCGGCACGATCTCGTGGTGCGCGCCGTAGAGCGCAGGCCGGATGAGATCGTTCATGCCCGCATCCGTAACCAGAAACTCCTTCGCGCCGTTGCGCTTGCGGTAAAGCACCCGCGCCACCAGCGCGCCCGCCTGCGCCACCAGGAAACGCCCGGGCTCGAGCAGTAACCGAACCCGCAGCCCGCGCAATCCCGCGCTCAGTGCTGCCGCATACTCCGACACTTCCTTTGCTGCATCGAACTCCTCAGCGCCAAGCGGTGCGGCGTAGTCAATACCCAGTCCGCCTCCTGCATCCACGAAGCGGATCTGGACGCCATCCCCAGCCAGTTCCTCCACCAGCGCTCGCACCCGGTCGAGCGCGGCTCCGAAAGGCGCGGCGCTGCGAATCTGCGAACCGATATGCACGCTCACGCCTTCCGGCGAGAGCCACTTGCTCTTCGCCGCGCGTCCGTATACCTCGCGCGCGCGGCCGATATCGATGCCAAATTTATGCTCGCGCAGGCCGGTCGAGATATACGGATGCGTCTCCGCGAAAACATCGGGATTCACCCGGAGCGCCACCCGAGCTTTTTTGCGCAGCTTCATCGCCCGTTCCGCAAGCAGATCCAGTTCCTGCTCGCTCTCCACGTTGAACAGCAGAATGCCCGCGCGAAGCGCCAGGTCCATCTCGTCCGCTGTCTTCCCCACCCCGGAAAAGACTGTCCGCGCGACGGCCCGTTTGTCCGCGCGGCGCACCCGCTCCAATTCCCCGCCCGAGACAATGTCAAAGCCGGCGCCTTCGCGGGCAATCATTCGTAGCAGCGATAGGTTCGCATTCGCTTTTACCGCATAGCAGATCAGGTGATCCTGGCGCTTGAATTGTTTGCGGAAGAGCGCGAGCCGCTCGCGCACCTGCGAAGCGCTGTAGCAATAGAGCGGCGTGCCGTAGCGGCCGGCCAGCTTCTCCAGCGGCACCGCATCGCAGAGAAGTTGGCCTTCAGGGCTGTAGCGGAAAGGTCGCGCAGCGACCCTGTCGGACTTTCGGGGCAAGGGGAGCTTCCTCACGTGAGATAAGGTGCTCTCATCTTTTCATATTTGGCTGCGCCAGACTGATCTGCGGGGCCGCAACAAAGGCCTACGTTCTCTGATAACGGCGGCAGAGCAGGTTCCATCCTACAGGCGACTAGTCCATGAGCCTCATATACGCTGGCATGCATCAGTGTTCCGTGTTCTCGTCGACGAAGCGGCGCAGCAGCGCTCCGACAAGCTGGGGCTGTTCATAGGGCGCGTAATGTCCCATCTCCTGCAGCGGATAAAAGCTGGCGCCGGGAATAGCGTTCGCTAATTCCCGCATCTCTGGTGGACTCGATCCGCGATCGAGCACCCCCGCCAGCACAGCGGTTGGTACGCGAATCGTTGCCGCCGTCGCTCTCGAGTCTGGCCGCGCGGCCAGTGCGCGCTGCACCGCAATGGCTGACTCGGCAGACATGCGCTCCATCATCGCGCTCAGCCGGTGCACAATGTCCGGGTCTTGCTGCTTTGCCGGCGCGCCCACAAGTGTATCCAGCATCGTGTCGAAGAATCGTGCAGTGCCGTGTTGCTCGATGTCCGCAATGGTGGCTTCGCGCGCGCGCCGCGTCTCCGGCGTGTCGGCGTGTGGCTTGGCGCTGCAGATAGCCAGAGCCCGCATGCGTTCCGGCGCCTGCCTCCACAGTTCATAGAGGAGATAGCCTCCGATCGAGCACCCGCAGAAGATTGCGCTTTCAATGGACAGCGCATCCAGCAGGCGAAGCACCGCACGGCCCATCGTCTCCATACTCGTGGTCTCATCGCCCAGGGGCGAGAGCCCGTGGCCGGGCAGGTCGGGCAACAGAAGGCGATACTCCGGCTCCAGCGACGCTGCAGCGGGCAACCAGAAGCAATGATCGACAGGCGTCGGGTGAAGAAACACCACACAAGGCCCTCTGCCGCGATCCTCATAATGGAGGAGTTCGCTCACGCTGCAAGGCTCAACTCTCTTGTGTCATGCCTGCGGATTCGCTGGAGGAGAATAGCTGCCGGCCGTCGGCAACAACAGCGGCTCTTCCGGCGCAGCCACCCACAGGACAATGTAGAGGACCAGGCCGACACCGCTGAAGCATGCCAGCAGAACGAAGACTACCCGCACCAATGTCGGATCCCATCCGTAGGTGACAGCAACGCCCTGGCATACTCCGGCGATAATGCGACCCATGCGCGGACGCACCAACCTGCGCTGGGATGCAGTCGGAGGCACTGCATTCGTGCCGTCAAAGGCTCCGCCGATGGCATGGCCGCAATTCGGACAGTGCCGGGCATCCGTCGCTACTGGTTTGCCGCAACTGCTGCAGTAATTTCCCATCGCCCTCTCCCCCGCATCCGCATAAATATCTGATCTATTCGATATGACGCAACTGCCAGGCTCGAAGTTCCAGGAAGCCGAATACCCTACATTGTGCAGGAACTCAGCCCTTGTATGGCACTTTTAAATACCGGCGCGCATCGGAGGCCTGTTCGCTGTCGCCCAATGCCAGGACATCACGATACGCCGCTTCGGCCTGATTGCGCTTTCCCAGCACGTCATATTCCATGCCCGCGCCAAGCTGGGCGCGTCGTTTCAGGTCCGGGCTCACCGTAGGCTGCGCCGATACATGCTCGAAGGCATCCGCAGCGCCGGCGGCATCCCGCTGTCCGCGCAGCGTGTCGGCCAGCCCATACCACGCCAGTTCCAGGTGGGCATTCGTAAAGTAGCCCGTGCGGCGCGACTGGTCCAGGAGCGCACGGTACAGCACGATCGCCTGCTGTGCATGGCCTGCATCCTTCTGCAGGTTCGCCGCCTCCAGCCAGAACAGGAAGTTGTGCGGGTACTGCCGTTTGAGCGACTCGTTCCACTCCGCCGCTTCGCCGTACTTCGCTTCGCGGCGCAGGAAAAGGGCCAGCGCTGTGCGCGCCTCCACCGATGTCGTTATGCCATGTTCGCCATCGTCGCGCAGCAGAGCCAGGCCTTTTTCTTTGTTGCCGTGGATACCCGCCAGTCCGGCCAACACTTTGATCGCCATCGGAAGCGAGCCGACAACGTACTGGTGCACCCCGATCACCAGCTCCGCGTCCACGTAGTCGGGATCGTCCTTCAGCACCTGATCGTTGTCCTGGCGCGCCTGTAGCGCCAGCCGCAATGCCGAAAGGAACGATCGCTGCACCAGCCCCATGTAGGTCGCGCGCAAGCTCTTCGACCAGCCGCGTGCGTACAGTGCATCCACGTCTTTTGGATTCTGCCGCAATCGCTTCTCCGCCAACTGGATGGACCTGCCGGAGAGATCTTCGATTTGCGCCGAAAATGCCTTATCCTCCACCACCTGGTGCTTGCCACTGAGAAAACCATCGTGCGCGTATAGCGTGGTATCCAGCAGATCCAGGTTGTAAAGCTTGTGGAACAGAACGGTCTCGAGCAGATAGTCCGCCGCCATCGGATCGTCCGGGTGCGCCTGCTGCACCTTCTGAAAACGCTTCAGCGCGCCGTCATAATCCAGGGTATAGAAGCGCTCATAGGCCGCGCGCACCTCCGGCGTCCGGTTCAGCGGGTTGGTGTGGATGACCCGCTCCTGCCCTTGGGCCGCCATCGGCCAGACGATGGCAATGACAATCCCCAACAGGCAACTGCCCCACTGCACCTCCGCCGACCTGCCCTTGAACCGGGGAACATTCTCCATTGTTGTCATGCTCTCCGCGGGATCGCTTTCAAGCAGATCCCCGTAAGGTCAGGATTTGAGCGCCCGCCCGTTATCCAAATTACGCGTTTGTCGGGGGCTTCGGCATCCTTCCCATCCACAGACGGAAAGTACTGGCTACCGGACGCCATCGATTTTGTTTATGCTTGCAGAAAATTTCGCTGTCGTCTCCAACCGCTCATCCCCAACCGCACTCCACCCCAGGGGGACGGAATGACCAGGCAAGAGGTTCTTCGGCACGTCGTTCTGCAGGCACGATCCAACGGATTCGATTTCCGCGCGTGGTACCGGGCCTTTGTTGCGCCGGAGTGGCTTGGCTTCGAACACGCCATCGACTATCTCTGCCAGGGTCGCAACTGCTATTCCCTGCTGTTCTCGCATGAGTTTGCGCAGGCTTTCTGGAAAGCCGGCCTGCAGATGAGCTTCATGGTGCCCGCAGTCAGCTATCCGCAACGCAGAAAAGACGGCCAGATCGTCACCGTGCACCGGCGCGCCTTTGCCCGGCGCATGCTGAAGGCCGATTCCTGGCTCTACCATTTGCGTGAGATGGTGGAAGCGCCGCATCCTCTCAAATACATTCGCCGCTTCGTCGTGCTACAGGAAGATGTCGTGGCGGCGCGGCTGCACCGGCCTGAGACGGCGGCAGATTCTCCGATTGGAGATGCCGGAGATACCCATGCGCCCAACGCCGGCGAGGGCCGGCCGCGACTCAACTAGCGGGCCATGATTCGGCAGAAGGTTCGCATGCAAAGAAATGGTGCAGCGGACCACGACCTTGCCCGACAGGATAGGCAGCGCGCAAAGCGTCCGCGACATAACGCTTCGCCGCCTCGACTGCGTCCAGACCCGTCTGCCCCAGCACAAGTTCCGCCAGGAGCGCACTTGAAAAGGCGCACCCGGTTCCATGCGTGGAGCGCGTCTCCACCCGCTCGCCGGCAAGCCAACTTCCCTGGCCTTGCAGCAGCAGATAGTCATCGGGCCGGTCGAGATGACCGCCCGTCACCACGATCGCAATACCGGGATTGCCGGCACGGGCCGCTTGCGTGGCCAGCCGAGCGGCGGCGGCGGGCACCTGCTCCCGCGTTCGCACTTCGACCTCCGTGAGCAGAGCTAGTTCGTTGAGGTTAGGCGTAATCCAACCCACCGCACCGAGCAGGCGCTCGCGGAGCAATGCCGTGCCTTCGGCATCGAGCAGCGCTGCACCGGAGCTCGATTGCAACACGGGGTCGAGCACCACCTTCGCGCGCAGTTCCGGTCGCGCCCGCAGAAAGTGCTCCGCTTCCGCCACCAGGCCGGCACCAGCCAGCATGCCCAGCTTCACCCCGGCGAGGGAGACATCGTCCGCCAGGCACTCCAGGGTCTCGCGAAAGAGCGAGGGCCGCACCAGCTCCAATGAGCGAACGCCCTGCGTCGACTGCACAGTCAGCGCGGTGATCGCAGCCACGCCGTAAACGCCGTGCGCGGCAAACGTCTTGAGGTCGGCAGTGATGCCGGCGCCGGATGAGGGGTCGAATCCCGCGATGGTAAGACACACCGGATGCGTCGCTGGGGCGTGAGTTGACATGTTTGGCTTGGCGCTAGAGCGGATTTCCCATAGGTGTACACCGGAGCCAATAAAGACTGCGCGGCTTTTTCGTTAAGAAAAGCCGCTCTGCGGTGAACTCGGCGATGCATAGCAATGGGAAGTCCGCTCTACTGTACCCGCCTCCGCTACTGTATTCGACTGAGAAGCTTGCTCCCATCGCGCATGTTGCTCGCGCGGACGCATCGCAACGCGCCCCGGAGATGGTCGTACATTCCAGGGTTGAGGTAAGGCGCACTCCAGCCTATGCTAACTGCGCGATCCGTACCGCCATTTCACGGTGGTATAAGCTCGGTTTCTTTCCCAGGAGCATCCGTTGAAGCTGCTTGTGAAATTCAATCTGGTCCTGCTGCTCATCTTCGGCGCCGGGATGTATCTGACAGCGCGCAACTCCCATAACTTCCTCATCCGCAGTGCGAAACAGCAGGTGCTCCAGCAGGCAGAGTTGATGAACGCCAGCGCGAGCGCCACCAAGGACTACACCGAACGGGAGGTCAGCCCGGCACTGGAAAGCACACACGAGCACGCAAGCACCTTTCTCCCGCAAACCATTCCGTTTTACGCGACGACAGTGACGTTCCAGGCGCTGCGCAGCTCCTATCCCGACTACACCATTCGCGAGGCCGCCCTCAATCCCACCCGGCTGACAGATCGCGCGACAGATTGGGAAGCGGACCTGATCAACTATTTCCGCAATAATCCTTCGAAAAAAGAGGTGATCGGCCAGCGATCGACACCCACAGGCGAGATCCTCTACGTGGCAACGCCCATCGTGGCCGCAGGTGGCTGCCTGCAGTGCCATAGCCAGCCCGCAATAGCTCCGGCCGCGCTGGTGAAGCGGTACGGCAGCCAGAACGGTTTTGGTTGGCAGCCGAACGAAACTGTCGGCTCCCAGATCGTCTCAGTACCGATGTCGGTGCCTCTGAGCATGGCCAACGACGGATTCCGTGATCTCCTCATGAGTCTGGGAATCATTTTTCTGGCTACCATGGCGATGATCGATATCACTATGTATCTGCTGGTGATCCGGCCGCTAAACCGGGTATTGCGGGCCGCCGATAGAGTCAGCAAGGGCGAGCTTGACCTGCCTCCGCTGGCGGTCAAGGGTAACGACGAGATCTCGGCCGTGACCGCGTCCTTCAATCGCATGCACACCAGTCTGCTTAAGGCCTTCGAGATGCTGAATGGCTGAGGTACGGCGCGCCTGTTCTCTCAGCACTCTCCCGCTGGGAAGACGACGCTGATTCTGATCTCCGGACCTCGAACGCCGACGATGTTGCAATGTGTACGCTCTCCATCCCGCTTGAAGTCGAGCGCGACCCGCGAAGGTCCGATGCGCAGGTTTTCGATCCGGAGGCTTTGCAGAAAATTCGGAAGATGGGGATCGACAATGGCGAGCTCGCCGCGAGCGGC
>DASUWP010000158.1:0-6439 GCA_036378335.1 Acidobacteriaceae bacterium
ATGGCAGCGACCTACGACTTGAAACACGGGGCCAATGGAGAGAAGTACCGCTTCAATTTGAAAGCTGCAAATGGGGAAGTGGTCCTGGTGAGCGAGGTCTACGAGAGTAAGGAGAGTGCGCTCAACGGCATCGAATCCGTAAAAGAAAATGCGCGCATCGATGATCGCTTTGAACGGAAAAACTCGAAGCGCTCCGAGCCCTATTTCGTACTCAAAGCAGCGAATGGCCAGATTATAGGCATCAGCGAGATGTATTCCTCCGAAGCCGCTTGCGAAAACGGCATTGCTTCGGTGAAGAAAAACGGTCCGCTCGCGCAGCTTCGCGATCACACGACACACTGAGCAGCAGCTGCAACCGGCCAGCCTATTCTTTTTGCTTCTTGCGTATCTCGATGTTCAGCCGCTTGATCTTCTGATTCAGCGTCGATAGCGGGATGCGGAACTGCTCGGCTGCCTCGGTCTGGTTCCAGTTCGATCGCTCCAGCTTGTCCATGATGATGCGGCGCTCGATGTCTTCGATAATGTCGAACAGTGACGCATTCACATCGTGTTCCAGCAGCGAGGCCGAGTACGAACGGCCGGTGAGTTCGCCGGGAAGCACCTCAAGCGGGACCACGGGAGTGGGCGAGAGCGCCACTCCCCGCGCGATAACGTGCTCCAGCTCGCGCACATTGCCGGGCCACTCATAATCCATCATGGCCCTCATGACTTCCGGCGCCAGCCGCCGTGTTTCGAGCTGGTTTTCTTCCGAGAAGTGCTCGAGGAAATGCGTCGCCAGCAGCGGAATGTCCTCGCGGCGGGAGCGCAGCGGCGGCAGGTCGATGGTGACCACGTTGAACCGGTAGTACAGATCCTCGCGGAAACGTCCTTCGCGTACCGCCTGGCGCAGATTCGAATTGGTCGCGGCCAGGATACGAACGTCGACCTGCACCTCCTGCACCGAACCCAGGGGGCGGAAGCGGCGGTCCTGGAGCACACGCAGGATCTTCGCCTGCGTCTCCAGACCCATGGTGCCGATCTCGTCCAGGAAGAGCGTGCCGCCATTGGCAATCTCGAAGAGACCCTTCTGCGCCGTGTGTGCGGAGGTGAAAGCTCCCTTCACGTGTCCGAAGAGTTGCGATTCCAGCAGCTCGGTGGGCAGCGCGCCGGTGTTGATGGGCACAAAAGGCTTGTCGCGGCGCGGCGAGTTGGCATGGATAGCCTTGGCGATCACGTCCTTGCCCGTGCCCGTCTCGCCCTGGATCAGCACGGTGAAGCGCGACGGCGCCACCTGAGCGACCAGGTCAAGGATTTTCAGCATGGGCTCGCTCTTGCCCACGATGTTCTCGAAGGTATAGCGCTGCTTCAGCGCGCGCTTGAGCTGGACGTTTTCCTCTTCGACGCGGTGCTGCGCGATCGCGGCGCGGATGTCCGCCAGCAGCTTTTCGTTCTCCCACGGCTTCTGGACAAAGTTGCGGGCGCCGGCGCGAATGGCGTCTACGACGTTGGTGACGGTGCCGTAGGCGGTGATCATGATGATCGGCAACTGGGGATGCCGGTCCAGGATGCGCGGCAGCAGATCGATGCCGTTCTCGCCCGGCAATGCAAGATCGAGCAGCACCAGGTCGTAGGATTGGCGTTCGAGCTCGTCCAGCCCCTTCATACCGTCCGATGCAGCGCCTACGCTGTAGCCTTCCAGCACCAGCAATGTTTCGAGAGATTCGCGAATGGCCGCTTCGTCATCGATGATGAGGATGCGGCCGGTCTGGGTATCGCCGGCCGTCGCGTTTGGGGCCAGCATCGTAGTGCCTTCAGACATGCATTGCTTTCCTTACTGCAGGAAATTCAAGACGAAATGTCGTGCCGCGTCCGACCGCGCTCTCTACCTGGATGCGCCCGGAGTGCTCCTGGATGATGCCGTAGGTCACCGCCAGACCCAGCCCGGTGCCGCGGCGCTGTCCTTCCGACGGCGCAGTCTTGGTGGTGAAGAAGGGATCGTAGATGCGCTGCATATGCTCCGGTGCAATGCCGGCACCGGTATCTGAAATGAGCACGCCCACGCGGCCATTCACCTCGGTCGCTACCTGCAGCGAGCCACCAGCGGTCATGGCGTCCTTGGCATTGAGGAAGAGATTCAGGAAGACCTGCTGCAGCTTGTCCGCGTTGCCGATGATGCGCGGCAGCTCCGGCTTGAGGTTCACGTCCAGATGGACAGCAGCGGTCTTGAACTGGTGCTCCAGCAGTGTCAGCGTGTCGCGAATCACGGAGTTGAGATCGATCTCCGAGAATTCTGTGCTGCCGGTGCGGGAGAAGTTCAGCAGGCTGTTTACGATTCCGGAGGCGCGGAAGGTCTGGCTGGTGATGCGATCGAGCAGAGGAGCGAGCCGCTCATTGCCGCGCACCTCCTTGGCCAGCATCTGGGTGTAGCTGGAGATGACGGCCAGCGGCGTGTTGACCTCATGCGCGACGCCCGCAGCCAGCAGACCGATCGAAGAAAGCTTTTCTGCCTGCGCGAGCTGCGATTCAAGCTGCATCCGGGCAGTGATGTCATCCACCAGGATAATGCGGCCAACGACTGAAAAATTGCGCGATACCAGCGGCGCGATGGCGATATTCGCCGTGCGGGTCTCGCCGGTCGGCATGGGCAGTGGGAACTTGTACAGGTTGTGGACGCCGGGCTGGTCCTTCAGCCGATGGAACTCGGCCACGAACTCGGGCGGGAAGATGTCGCCGATGGGCTGATTCAGCACGTCCACGCGCGGCATGGCGAACATCACTTCCATCTGCGCGTTCCAGCTCTCAACCGTCTCGTCGAGACCGATCGCGAGGATGCCCACGTTGATCGACTCGACGATGTTCTCGTTGAATTCCTTGAGCCGCTCGTACTCCGAGGCCTTCTGGGCGAGCGATGCGTAAAGCCGGGCGTTCTGGATGGCGATGCCGACGTACGAGGCAAGCGATTCCAGCAGCTCCATGTCTTCGGAGGAGAGGAAGTCGCCGGAGGTGGTGCGGCCGAGGCCAACGATGGCGATCGTCCGCTGCTGGACTCGACAGGGCAGATAGTAGTGCAGATCGAGTGCGGCAGCCGCGGCCCGCTCGGACTCGCTGAGGTACAGAGCCTGGCTGGGATTTTCGAAGAACAGATGGGAGCCGGTTTCGCCGTGTTCGGCTGAGTGTGTCGCAGCCGGCCCGCCAGAGTCCGGCGTTGCGGAATCGAAGTTCAAAAAATTCAGGTCGAGCGCCCGCGCAGCGGCCCCAGTAACCGGCATCAGACTCGCATCGAGCCCTTTCGCCGCGGCGAGCGTGTAGCGTCCGCGGGGACCGTCGCCCCGTGGGCCATTTAAGAAAAGTGCGACGCGGGAGACCAGCAGCGTGCGGGTCAGCCGGTCGTTCACGGATGCCAGCACCGCATCCAGATCGGTCTCTGAGCTCAATCCGCGGCCGAATTCGATGAGGGTCTGGCGATAGTCGTAGCGCCTGCGGTCGAAGACGCGGTCAACCCGCGCTTGAATGGCGCGCTTCAGCGGGTCGAAGAGCTGCGCCGTGATGATGATGGTGGCAATCAGTCCCCAGGCGCCAAAGCTCGGCAGGTTCTTGTGGATGAGCTCTGCCGCGAGTGCGACGGCGCCGAAGTAGAGACCGATCAGCGAAGCGGTGGCCAGCGTGTAAGCGACGCCGCGCTTGAAAATCAGGTCCACGTCCATGAGCCGGTAGCGCACGATGGCCCAGGAGAACGTCAATGGCAGGAAGACCAGGCAGAGGCCAGCGACCTTGTTCAGGATCGACGGTACCGGCCAGTCAGCCAGGAACGGGATCACCTGGAGGACAGTGAACGGAATCACCGCCAGCAGCGTGCCGCGCGTCAGCCATTTCAGCTGCTGGCGCCGCAGGGGATCCTGAGTGAAGCGGTAGTGGCCGAAGAAGACGATGGCGGCGAGCACGTAATACGCGGCGAGATAACCGACGGCAATCTGGTCCAGCCGGTGAGAAAGCCGCTCGGTGGCCGACCAGAGCGTAAAGGCGAGCGCCTGCATCGCGATGACGACCAGGGCAGGCAGGTAGATAAGGCTCAACACCCAACGGCGCCGCGTCAGGCCACGCCGGTCACCACGAACTTCCGGAAATGCAAGAGCGAAGTGCAGGAACAGCGCCGGCTGCAGAGCACCTGCGACCACCCAGCCCCAATAGATGATCCAATCGAAGGCGTTTAGCTTACCGGTGTATTGGAAGGCGTAGAGCACGAACGACGCCAGGCAGAAGACATAGAAGTGCGTGGCATGCGGCGCAGTCCAGCGACGGAAAAGCACGTAGAGGCCGATCAGCAGGTAGACGAGCGCGACCAGACGCAGTCCCTGATATTGCGACCGATCGACCGCAATCAGAATCACCGATGCATCGATGCGAACGCCGGAGCGCAACAGCGTGTAATCGATGCTGCGGTAGACGCCGGTGCGAAACCACTCCCGGACAAGGCTGGCCAGCCGCGGAGTGGGATGATCGCCGGCCGCCAGCAGAACGTCGCCCGGCTTGATGCCGGCGTGTTCTCCCGGGCTGCCTGCCGGGACGCGCTGCGCCTCCAGCCCGCCGTGCGCCTCCATCCACCAGATGCCGTCCGTCGGCTTCTGGTACTCGGTATCCTTGACCAGGTTCAGCGATGCAAAAACGATGGCCGCCAGCGTGAACAACGCCAGCAGGACTACCGTGAGCCGAGTTGAGATCGACTTCTGCATGTGCCTGGTAACGAGGAACAGGGAACTACTTCAGTCTAGTGCGAAGCACGCAGCTTGCCAGCTCTTAAAATTCGACTGGCGGGACGAAATTTGGTCCCTAAGCTGCTCAAAAAGCATCCATTAGCAGTGATGATGATGGTTTCATCCAGAGTCCTGTCCCATTTCGTTGGCCTCGGAGTTCCGGGAAACGGTAGGCCGCTATGGCATGGCATAGGACGATGTATCGCATTCCGTATCCGGCAAACCGCCTCGCCAGCGTGCATTCCGCCGGTGTCCAGCGGACTAATTTCAGGCGAAATGCGGGAAGACATTCCCTAGATACTCCCGAGATATTCCCGGAATGGGCAATTTCAGCCGTTTGATGACCATAGGAAATCCCATCTGCTCCGCGGATACATCTTTTTTCGACGAGAGACCTTTCTATGTTTCAAGAGTTTGAATATTGTGCCAACACGAACGTTTTTCCCGACGACGTTCCGGAGGGCTCCGAATGTCGCTTGATGCATGGATGACTGCCTTGGGAGATTTACACGAGACAGAAGAATTCGTTCCCGTCCACGGCGCGCGGATGCGCTGCCTCATTACGGGCAACGGCCCGTCATTGCTTCTGCTGCATGGCTTATTGGGCACTGCCGACGCTTGGGGGCCGGCCACGCAGCGGCTCGGCGGCAGCTCGACCGTCTTTGCCCCGGATGCGCTCGGGATCGGCGGATCGGATCGTGTGCCGAAGCTCGATGTCAGTCTCACCGCCACCGCTGACCGTTTCATCGAATTAATGGACGCCAAGGGTATCGGCAAGGCCGATATTGTCGGCACTTCCCACGGCGGTTCTGTGGCCCTGATGCTGGCGGCACGCTATCCGGAACGGGTGAGAAGCCTGGTGCTGCACGCACCTGCGAATCCTTTTTCCGATATCGCCGACCCGCTGATTCACTTCTATCGCACGGCGCTGGGACGCTGGTTTGCCGGCCGCCTGCCCACCGTGCCTCCCCGCCTTCAGGCGCTGGCCCTGGGACGCATGTATGGCGACGCCAACCGGGTCCAGAATGGCTCAGTGGAACCATATATCGCCTCTCTGCGCGTTCCAGGGACGATCTCCTATGTCCTGAGCATCCTCGATCGCTGGGAGCTGGATATGGCCGCCCTTCAGGCGGCGCTGCCCGCAGTCCGCAAGGTGCCCACTCTGCTGCTCTGGGGAGACCGGGACCGCGCTGTGAGCCTCCGCAGCGGCGAGCGGCTGGCCGAATACTTCGATCAGGTGACATTGCTGGTGATTCCCGGCGCCGGTCATCTCCCTCACGAGGAGGTCCCGGTCGCTTTTGCCGGGGTAATCAACGGTTTCCTGGGCGGCTTGAAGCGCGGGGAGGCACATCCCAATGTCCACGTGCCGCGTGTGGCCGCTCGCAGCGACGCCGCCTGACTGTGCACATGAGTGCGATTCAGGAGACAATCGCTACACCTCGCATGATTCAGGGCACGAGGCAGGAGGATGCATTGAAACAGTTTAGAAATCGGATGGGTACGCTCGTCGCAACCACAGCGCTGGTGATGGGCGGCTTTGCGCCTGTGGTGCTGGCGCAGACCGCTGGGCAGGACATCAAGAACGCCGGCCACGACACGAAGGCCGCCGCAAAGGATACCGGCCGCGGCATTGCCAAAGGCACAAAGAAGGGCTACGAGAAGACCAAGGAAGGTACGGAGAAGGGCTACCACAAGACCAAGAGCGGCAC
>DASUWP010000159.1:0-6918 GCA_036378335.1 Acidobacteriaceae bacterium
GAACGCCGCTGCCTAAAACCACATCGATCTTGCCGTCCCCATTCATATCGGCCGCAACCAGGGGCAGTAGCGATGTCCCAAAGGAATGAGTGCTACCAATGGTGAAGTCGACCGGCGCGGCGAAGGTGCCGTCGCCCTTGCCAAGCAGCGTGGCCACCCCGTTGTTCATCGTGTTCGCCTGGTAACTGAACACCAGGTCTTGCTTGCCATCGTTATTCAGATCTGCGAAGGAAATCGATACCATGCTCTCGTCAAAGACGGTGCTCGTATCAATCGCTTTGGGCGCGCTGAACCCTGTACCCAGATTCAGCATCACATTCAGCCGGGCTGATTGCTCACCAGTTCCAGTCGGCACCATATTGCTCTGCGACAGCACATCGATACGCCCGTCGCCGTTGAGGTCCGCAAAGCTCAACCCAAAGATGTTGTAAAAGTCACAACAACCGCTAGCGAACGAAGGAGCTAGCGGATACGGTCCCATCGCGGTGAAGGTACCCCCGCCATCGTTGTGGAAGACAGTAAACGCATATTGCACCGTGCCTGGCGTCAAGGTGGAGGGCGGCGTATCCACCGCCACGATGTCCAATTTTCCATCGCCGTCGATATCCGCTGCGTAGGTCTGATTGAATCCCGTGGCCAGCGCCGGAAGCGACGCGAAGCTGGAAAAAGTACCATCACCTTTCCCGTAAGCCACCATATTTCCGACCAGCAGGTCCACGTGGCCGTCACCATCCACATCGAGGACTGAGAGGCTAGGAGAAGCGATTTGCTGCGGGAACGGGAAACTCTGTTTCGGCAGGACCACGAACTTCCCGCCCGGGATGCTCGCAAAGACCTGCAGCAGCAGTGTGTTGCTGGCCGCATTTGTACTGCAGACCAGCAGGTCCGGTGTCCCGTCTCCATTGAAGTCGCCAGCAACGTCTTGCCAGTTCGCAAGAGGGTTCGCCTGGACCGCATCCGGCGTTCCAAACGTCTGCGCAAAGGTAGCGGACGAATATGCCACGCCCGCAGTGAGCGCTGTGCCGCCAGTATTCAGCGCGGTCCCACCATCAAAGAAGGTCAGCGTTCCGCCTGGATGCGGCAATGCAGCCGGAGTGCTGGGCATCGGCGGCTGCACTGTACCGGTCAGCGACACACCACTCGCAGTCGGGTTCGCGGCAACCGAGAGCGTCACATCCGCCTGGGTGGATCCAGCTTGTGCGAGCGCAGGCAGAGTCGAGAGACACGCCAGAGAGAGCAGAGCAGAAACAAAAGAACGATGCAAGGGAAGCCCTGAGGCCCGGAGCCGGCGTAGCGCCGGCTCTCTGAAATGCGAACTGAGTATACAGATCAAAGTGCTGGCATTGCTTTAAAAATTGTCAGTGCACAGTTACGAATGGCGGGCTGTCAAAAACCTGCCTGAAAAGCAGAAGGGAGGGCAATTTGTTTGCCCTCCCTTTTTGCTTCCGGATAGAAACGCGATCTAAAAGAAGTTCCACAAATACTGGTTGTAAACATCGTGGTGGTACTGCACCTCCGGCACCTTCACGAATGTCCCCAGCAGCCGTGGGCAACGATCCGCTGCCGCCTGCTTCAGGTCTGCATAGCGCGCCTTCACATCCTCGCCCAGCAGCTTGGTGGTCCAGGTCGCGTTGCGGAAGTCTTCCAGGGCCGTATAGATGTTGTCCGGCAGATAGCGCTCCGCTTGGCGAAGGTTCGCAATCTTCGAAGTCGTCCCGTCCAGGCCCGTCTTGAAGATCGAGTACAGTACCAGGTACGGATTCGCATCCGGGCTCACCGAACGCACCTCCACCCGCATGCTCTTCTCGTTCCCGATTGGAATGCGCACCATCGATCCGCGGTCCGTGGCCGAGGCCTTGATCTGGTTCGGCGCCTCGAAGTGCGGATCCAGCCGCCGGTACGCATTCACGCTGGCATTCAGCAGCAGGCACAAATCGTTGCCGTGGGTCAGGATCTTGTCAACGAATCCCCATCCAAAAGCACTCAACTTCTCCTGCCCCTTCGGATCCCACATCAGGTTCTTCTTGCCCTTGCTGATCGAAACATTGGTATGCATGCCGCTGCCGTTCACGCCCACTACCGGCTTCGGCAGAAAGCTCGCCGTCAGTCCCAGCTTCGTCGCGACCTGCCGGCAGATCAGCTTGTAAAGCTGGATCTGGTCTGCCGCCCCAACCGCATCGCCGTAGCTGTAGTTGATCTCAAACTGCGACGGCGCTACTTCGGGGTGATCCTTCTCGTTTTCGAAGCCCAGTGCGCGCTGCACCTCGGCCGCGGTATCGATGAACGTGCGCAGCGGATCGCCTGGCAGCGAATGGTAGTAGCCGCCGGTGTTTACGTAGTCGAAGCGCTGCTTCTGGAAGAAGTGCTGCTCCGCATCCACGCCCTGGAAGAGGAAGCCCTCGATCTCGTTCGCAGCGTTCAGCGTGTAGCCGTCCTTCGCGAACTTATCGTCGGCATAATTCTTCAGCACACCGCGCACATCGGCCGCATAGGGTGTGCCGCCCTTGTCGATGACATCGGCAAACACCAGCACCTTGCCGGCGCCGAAGAAGTCTTCCGGCACCCAGTAGAACGAGCCCCAGTCCAGAAACAGCCGCAGGTCGCTCTCGCGCTGCGCAGTAAAGCCGCGGATCGATGAACCATCGAAGGTCAAATTGTCCCAGCTCTTGATCAGGAACTTCTTGTCGTAATCCAGCATGTGCAGGCGGCCTTCCAGGTCGCTGAACATCACTGTCACTGCCTTGATGCGCTTCTCGTCCGTCAGGTATTTCAGGCGCTCCTCGCGAACTGTGTCGGCTGCCACGCGCTTCCGCCGCTGGTCTTTGGCCTTCAGGTTCAGCTCTTCCAGCTCTTCATAGGGAAGGGCAAGAAAATTCCGCTGTTCGTTTGACATCTCTCTCCTCTGACAATGGGGTGGGTGTGCGTGATCCAGTCCAGCGGCAACATGGGCGCTGAGTGCATTTCCGCTAATACTCGGGTCTGTGGAATGCTCTTCGGCGGTGGCCTTCTTCAGGGAAAGCCACAGGAACACCCTTGGACGATCTGACCTGTAGAGAAAATGCTTTACGCATCAGCATAAATGCTGACTCCCGCAGCCCCAAATGCTTTTGCCCCGCTCCCCGGTCTGTTCCGCCTCCAATGCAGCGGCTTTGGGGCATGACCTGCCCTCCCGGTATGGAATAATTCGGAGTTCCTGTTCATGCATCCGCAATTTCTGCATCGAAGCCAAGCGGTATGTTGAATCGCCAGACGCGCTGTCGCGCCCATCTCGCCCTCGCGCTCATCCTGCTTCTCCTCGTGCCGCCGCAGCCGGCGCGTGCCTACTCCGTCCTCTCCCACGAGCAGGTGGTCGACCTCTCTTGGAAGTCCCACATCATCCCGCTGCTCCAGCGCCGCTATCCCGGCATCACGCCCGACCAGATCAAGGAAGCCCACGCCTACGCCTACGGCGGCGCCATCATTCAGGACCTGGGCTACTATCCTTTCGGCAGCAAGCTCTTCTCGGACATGACGCACTACGTCCGCACCGGAGACTTCGTCTCCAACCTCATCCGCGACGCGCAGAATCCCGACGAATACGCATTTGCTCTCGGCGCGCTCGCGCACTACACCTCAGACACGCTCGGCCACCCCGCCGTCAATCGCGCCACCGGCAGCGAGTATCCCAACCTCCGCCGTCGCTACGGCCCTGAGGTCACCTACGACCAGAACCCGCGCGCCCATCTGCAGACCGAGTTCGGCTTCGATGTTCTTGAAGTTACCCAGCAGCGCTATGCGCCCGAGGCCTTCCACGACTTCATCGGCTTTCAGGTAGCCAAGCCGGTCATCGAACGCGCCTTTATGGACACCTACGGAATCCCCGTCAACCAGGTGCTCACCAAGGAAGATCTCGCCATCGGCACTTACCGCAGGACGGTCAGCATACTTCTTCCCAAAATGACCCAGGTCGCGATTACCGATTACGGCGACAAGATGAAGCAGGCCGATCCCACCTTCGTTCCCAAGAAGCTGAACTACCGCCTCAGCAAAGCCGACTACCAGAAGAACTGGGGGAATTCCTACCGTCGGCCCGGCTTCGGCACCCGTGTGCTGGCCTTCCTGCTCAGACTCATTCCCAAAGTCGGTCCGCTGAAAGATCTCTCGCTGCGCGTGCCCAGTGCCGATGCGCAAAAGCACTTTCTCTCCGGCATGGACAGCGTGGTCGATCGCTACAACCATGATCTCGAAACGTTGCAAACCGAGCCGGCCGACCGCCCATCGCTCAAACTCGCCTCGCTCGACCTGGACACCGGCAAGCCCACGGGCCCGGCCGAATACGCGCTCGCCGACCAAACCTACGCCCGCTACCTCGCCCTGCTGGTCAGGCCGCGCCGGCCCGCGCCGCCGCCGACGCCATCCACTCCCTGGGTTGCTCCCGAACCGTCCAGCCCCGAGCCCCCTGCCGTCCCCCAGCCAAAAGATGCGCGGCAGAACCGGCCCCAGCCTCTTCCGCCCAAAGCCCCTGCGCCCCCTCCGTCGATCCCAGGCGAGCCGAACGCGCAACAGCCAGAGCAAAAGCCAAGCCTCCAACCCATCAATCCCGCCATCCGGGCCGACATCGAGCACTACTTCGCCCGCTCCTCCCCGGGCGAGCTCCTGCTCAAGAAAAAGCAGTGGAAGGACCTGCCGAAGAACCTCCAGACCCTCCGCCAACTGCCCCAGGCCCCGCCGGCACCACCCAATCCATCGGCTGCGCGATCCTGATCGGAAGGGCACAACTCCCACGCATCATTTTCGGGTGACCCATTTCATGCGTGTTTGCGCATGTGTTGCGACGGCGACGGCCCTTTCACCCGTGCTTGAAGTACTGAATCGCCCGTTCGTGTTTCTCCGCCGCCTCGCGCGTTGCGAACGTCCCCAGGTTCTTCCGCTTGCCCGTCTTCTTATCGGCGTGGCGGCTATAGATGCGAAATTCACCGGATTTGAGCTTTCGAATCATATCTGGTTAGATGCCTGCCGCCTGCCCCACATCTCGCTTCTGAGATATGGCAAAGATCCGAGTAGCCCACGAAACCAAACGTGAGCGACCAACGGAAGCGAACCCACCACGCGCGCGGCAGGCGCCTCTGCCTGCATGGCAAATGCCCCATACAATGATCAGGTGGCCACCCTAGCCAACCCCGTCACGGATGCCATAGCCGCGAAGGTCCACGCCGGCCAGCGCATCACGCCCGTGGAGGCAAGCCACCTGTGGCAGCACGCCACCGACGCCGAGCTCCGCGACTTGGCGACACGGGTCCGCGCCCGCTTCCACCCTGCCGGCCGCGCCACCTACATGGTGATGCGGATCATCAACTACACCAACGTCTGCGTCGCGCAGTGCGACTACTGCGCCTTCTACAAGCTCCCCGCTCAGGAAGGCGGCTATGTCCTCTCCCGCGAAGCGGTTTTTTCGAAATTAGATGAGCTGCTCGCGCTCGGCGGCGATCTCGCCGCATTCAACGGCGGCTTCAACCCGCATCTGCCGCTCGACTACTACTGCGATCTCTTCTCCGCGATTCGTCACCGTTACGGAGACACATTGGAGTTCTATGCGCTCACCATCGCCGAGTTCCTCTACCTCGCCGATCACGCCAAACTGACCTATGCCGAGGCCGCCACGCGCTTCAAAGCCGCCGGGGTGCGCTGGATCACCGGCGGAGGCTCAGAAATCCTCACCGAAGACTTCCGTCGGCGCCACTCCAAATTCAAATACACCGTCCGAGAATACTTCGCCGCGCAGCGCGCCATCCTCGAAGCCGGCCTCCGCACCACCGCCACCATGGTCATCGGCTTCGACGAATCGCTCGACGAGCGCATCGAGCACCTCGAACGCACCCGCGCCTTCCAGGACGAAGTAGGTCAAATCGGCGGCGGATTGCAAAGCTTCCTCTGCTGGACCTTCAAGCCCTATTTCACCCAACTCGGCGGCATAGAGATCACCACGCAGGAGTACCTGCGCCACCTCGCGCTCTCCCGCATTTACCTCGACAACATCCCGCGCATCCGCACCTCCGTACTCACGCAGAACCAGGGCGCCCTCGAAGGCCTGCGCTACGGCGCCGACGACTTCGACCTCCCCATCGAAGACGAAGTTACCCAAAAAGCCGGCGCCACTATCTCGCTCGACTTCGAGCGCCTCCTGGACCACGCCCGCACATTAGGCTTTACGCCCGAATACCGTCACGTTGCGCGCGGTTAAGCGCGAATCACCACTGATCCGGGTGCCCCATTCTGGCGAAGCAGCGTGGGTGGATTCCGTGGGAGCGAAGCGACCCCCAGCTTCAATTCGCATCCACCTTTCCGCGGAGCGAACGACCGCTAAACCGAAGCTGGCGTAGTGTGGTCTTTCAGAAGCCATGCCCACCCGCCGAACCATCCTGCAAACCCTGGCCCTCACCACCGGAGCCGCGCTCACCCGCAAACTCCCCGCGCTTGCAGTAGACACTCAGTCGCTCACCGACGCGCAGATCGCGCGCGACCCTATGCGCCCGCAATACCATCTCCAACCCGCGCGCGGCTGGATGAACGATCCCTGCGGCCCCATCTACTGGAAGGGCCGCTATCACATGTTCCATCAATACAACCCGCACGCCGCCGTATGGGGCGACATGCACTGGGCTCACGCCACCTCGCCGGATATGGTCCACTGGCGTCGCGAGCCCATCGCGCTCGCCCCCACCCCGGGCGGTCCCGATCAAGACGGCTGCTTCACCGGCACCGCGGTTGTGGCAGACGGCAAGCCGACGTTCCTCTACACCGGCGTGCAGAAGGTGCCGCCCAATCAAGCGACGCTCCGCGACGGCAACAGCAATCTCCGCGAGACACAATGCCTCGCTATCGCCGAAGATGACGCGCTGCTTCACTGGCGCAAGCTACCTCAGCCCGTGATTGCTGCGC
>DASUWP010000160.1:0-10643 GCA_036378335.1 Acidobacteriaceae bacterium
CATGACCCGGCTCATGTCCAGCCTTCTTTATGGTGTCAGCAGCACAGATCCCGCCACATTCCTGGGAGCGACAGCGCTGGTTACGATTGTGGCGACTATTGCGTGCTATCTTCCTGCACGCCGCGCGGTGCGTCTCGATCCGCTGGTAGCCCTACGTTCTGAGTAGAGGGCCGTCCTTTGTGTCCGTGGCGGCCCTGCGTGAAATGACCTTGGACAAGGGCTTCACGGCTGCTTCGCCGCCGAATGCTCCGCCTCGTCCACTGCCTTGCGGAAGACGTCCACTGCAGGCACGGTGTGCGGCTTGAGCGCGTTCTTTGCCTGATATCGCCAGACCGGCGGCGCGCGTCCGTCGGGTTGTCGATCTTTCCTTGATAGACGATAAAGCTGTCCTCGGCAGCCGAACTCCCGATCTCGGCCTGCGGGTGTGGCACCTGGTCGATTGGTCGATTCATCGGCCCGCCTGTCGACCCTTGCGATGCATCCGGCAGGTCGCCCGCATACGGAGGCGCCTGGCCGCGCTGCGCGCCCGCATCGATGCCGGTATCCGTGGGGTCGATCGTCACTGGCCGCCTGCCCTGCCTGGGGTCATGGATCGTTCCGCTGGCCAACTTGCCGGTGCCCCGGCGAATCACGATGATGAGATCGGCATTGGGGCCATCGAGGATGGGTTGATACCGTCCCCAGTTCAACAGCGCCGTCTCCACGTCCCGCTGCGCCACTTCGTTCGCCTGCGGATTGTCCAGCGATACGCCCGCTTCTCGATCGATCACGATCGAAACCGTATGGGCCTGCAGAACGTACGTTGGCAGCGTGGACTTCTGCTTGTCCTTCGCAAACATGAGCGATGGCAGCAGCAGACCAGCCGTCATTGCAGCGGCAAATGCGCGTCTTTGCATGGGAGTCACCCCGCGAACATCCTACGCTGTTGGACGGAGCGCGGTACGCGCCGTTTGCCGGAGCATCCTGTTATTTCGCCGTTTTCCAGTCCACACCAGGCCGGGCCACAGCGTACATCTCGGACATGATCTGCCACATCAGCCCCATCCGATCATCGCCGACCTTGTACAGGTCCATGTGCGTGCGGCCCGGAATGTAGGTGAAGTGTGGGTCCGCGCCCAATTTCTTCAGCCGCGCCTCGAACAGGTGCGCCGAGCCGTCGAGATAAAACGTATCCGCCGTGCCGACGAATAGATGAATCCGGCCCTTGAGCAGATCGCCATTCTGTGCCCAGTGCTCTTCCGTGAGATGTGCGAGGTCATAGTGATCATGCCAGTAGGCGACCACGTTCGGATCCACATCGCCAGTCACGCGGTCGAACATCGGCTCCGGCGCGCCGCTCGGGCCCTTGGGCGAAAAGACCCAGTCGAAGGAGCTTATCTGGCCGCCGTAAGGTCCGAGCACGGCTTCGAGCTTCGCAAGCTGCTCGAGAGTCGCCTGCACCTTGCCCTGATCGCGCATGATCGGCCATGCGCTGCCGTCCGGCTTGCGGTAGACATTCGCGCGCGCCGCGTAGAGATCCGGGCCGGTGAAATCGTGGAAGTCGCTCGGGTCCGGCGAGGTGGACCAGGTGCCGCCGAAGATTTGCGGATAATTCACTTGGAGCTGCAGCGTGGCCCAGCCGCCGCTGGAGTGTCCATTTAGCACGCGACCGCTGGACCGCGCATCCATGCGGTACTTCGCCTCAAGCCAGGGAATAAACTCCTTCGTGAGCGCAGCGCCCCATGGGCCGTTGTTCACCGAATCGGCAAACTCGTGTGTGCCCTCGGGCAGCGACTCATCCAGCATCACGCAGATCATCGGCGGCGCCTTGTGGTCCATCATCGCCTTGCGCAATCCCAGGCCCGTGACCAGGGAATAATCCAGGTTGCCGCCGAAGCCATGCGTCCAGTAGAGGGTCGGATAGGTGGTTTGCGCTTTCGCGTCGTAACCCGGCGGCAGCATCACCCAACCGCGCATGTAAGTCGGCTTGCCCCAGAATGCTGTCAGCAGTGGACTCTCGAACTCCGCCTTCTCCGCCACTCCAGGCTTCGCTTCCGCCATCGCCTTCGCGACCATCTCGGCGCGCCTGCCGCGCTCGGGATGTCCGGTAAGCGTCAGGACAGGTTCCGAGCTAACGCCCGGCTCCCAGCCTTTTGCCTCGACCACTTCGCCCCGCCAGTCGTCTGCGTCACGTCCGCCGTAGTTGTAGTTGTGGTCAGTGTCGAGCACCGCCTGCAGTTCGTAATCACCGCGAGGCATGCTCGAAAAAGCAGCGGGATATGCGGTCCGGTCGAGATCGACTTCGATCGCCTTGCCCGGAGCAACATCATGAACTTCGACTGCTGCCACTGAAGTAGCCGTCGGGTGAAATTCGCTGATGTCGACTTCCTTCTTGCCGCCGGTTTCCCGGCCGTCTGCGCCGGCAGAATCAGCCGCGGCGTTCTTGGCGAAGACCAGCAGGCGCCCGCTCACCGGCCCGGGAATGTCCTTGCCCACCACAACGCGAACGAAGGCATGATGCGGCGCCGCCTCCTGCGCATTGCCCCCTGCACTGCTCAGCATTAACACTGCTACAGCCGCGAGGCTTCCCTGCCAGACGCGAGTCTTCATTCGGAATCTTCCTTCATTCGTTTGTCTGAAATGAATGCTGCTCATAGTAGCAACTCAGCGAGTCGGCCAAGAAAGACAAAAGCAGACAACGGCAGATAACAGCAGCTTTCTGCTACGGATTGCTTCTAAATCCGTTTTTGTCTGCCGCTGTCTGTGGCTACGCCCCGCCGGCGGTACAGCTCACATCGCCGATGCCGGTATGCAGCTTCAGGCGGTAGCTGCCTGCGCCAAACTCGTGCTCCACGCTCTTGCCCAGGAAGCCATGTGGCTCAAGGCCGAAGGCGCCGGCGTGCACATCGCCGATGTGCACCGATATGGCGACCGCGCGATACGCGTGCGGATCAGGGACGGTCACCTTCAAGTCGCCGACTCCGACATCGGCATCCGTGTTGCCGGAGACACCTTCGATGGTGAGATCGCCGACCTCCAGATTCAGCCGGAGATCGCTCTGTTTTGGCACATAGATGGTGACGTCGAAGTTGTGCTCGCCATGCTTCGGCATCTGGAGCACGATCTTTGCCTGCGATCCGTTCACCGCGAATTCGCGCACCCAATGCGGCGCAGCAGTGGCATCGTCGGCCTTATGGGAGGTGATCACCAGGCGCAGCTTGCCCTGCTGATCGTTGGGCATCACGCGCACATCGCCCACGTTCGCATCGACAATCACCACGCCCCCGGCGGCAAAGGAAGCCTCGCGCACCACGGGATCGAAGTTCTCCGCAAGCGCCGGCCGCAGGTTCACGAGCGGCAGGGCGAACAGTGCTACCCAGCAAAAGCGGCTGAAGCGACTCATATCGTCTCTCCCTTATCCGGATCGATATCGATGGATCCCGCTCCCACATTGACCTGCAATGAACCTTCGCCCTTGCCCTGGTACTGGCGGCTGATGATGAAGTGCGAGCTGTGGCCGCCGGGACGATGGTCATGAAAACTGCCCATCCCCACATTGGCTTCAAAGCTTGTGTAGTCGCGATCGCCCACCATCCCGAGATGCGTCTCGCCAGCGCCAAGGTTGATTTCGCGATCGCCCTTGACAGCATCGGCATCGAAGTAGAGCTTGCCTGCACCCAGATTGATCTGGCTGCGGAGTGAAGTCGAAGATGGAACTTCCAGCACCACCACCGCATGCGCTTTGTACGGGAACTCCAGGCTGATAGTCACGTGATCGGCCGCTACATCGAGCGTCTTCACATAGGCGCGCATCTTGAGCGAAGGCGCGGAGCCGGTTTCGATGCGCAGCTTCAGCTTGTCGCCTTGACCGCGTTCGATATGCAACTCACCCGAGCACATATTGAATTCCAACCGGCCCTGCCCGGTAAAGGTGCGCTCGACGGCAAGGTGCTGCGCGTCCTCTGTGTCTCCGGTTTGCGCCACATAGTGACTTGCATCCGGCGGCTCGCCGCAGTTGTTGTTCTCTGCCTGCGCGGTCACTCCCATGCCACACAACACCAGTAGCGGCAAGATCCACCGCAGAACTCCAGGGTTCACGTTCGCCTCCCCCTTTTCGTCGCCGAACACCTGCCGTGCCGTACGTCGGATCTGCCCATCGGGTTCCAGAAATGTACCGGGGCCAAGGCGCGATACAATGGGACGAAGACATCCGCCGCTGTCTTCGTCCCTTCTACCGTTTTCACAATGAGGGCCGTCCTCGAGAGCAACCCGGCGCAGCTTTTCCGTTAAGAAAAGCTGCTCTTCGCGGTCATTATCCAGGGCAACGCAGTTGTGAAAACGGTAATTAAAGCGCAGACTATCCGGCCATGGTGTCCACGACGACACTTATGATTGAAAGCCCCGTACCGGAAGCACTGACCTTCGACGATGTCCTCCTCGTTCCTGCTTACAGCGAAGTCGTTCCTGCCCAGGTCTCAACCCAGACCCGCCTGACTCAGCGCATCTCGCTGAACACTCCACTGCTCTCGGCTGCCATGGATACCGTAACCGAGTCACGTCTGGCAATCGCCATGGCCCAGCAGGGCGGTATCGGCATCATCCACCGCAACCTGTCCATCGAGCAGCAGGCCGGTGAGGTGGATAAGGTGAAGCGCTCGGAGAGCGGCATGATCGTCGATCCCGTGACGGTGGGGCCGGAACAGCTCATCTCCGACGCGCTGGATGTGATGCGCCGCTACAAGATCTCCGGCGTGCCCGTAACCCAGGGCAAGCGGCTGGTTGGCATCCTGACCAACCGCGACCTGCGCTTTGAGACCCGCACCGACATCCCGGTCGGCGACGTAATGACCAAAAACAATCTGATTACCGTTCCCGTGGGCACGACGCTGGAAGAAGCGGAACTGATCCTGCACCAGCACCGGGTGGAAAAGCTGCTGGTGGTCAACGGCGACTATGAGCTCAAGGGTCTGATCACGGTCAAAGACATCCAGAAAAAACTCAAATACCCCAACGCTGCCAAGGATTCGCAGGGGCGGCTGCGTGTGGGCGCGGCCGTCGGCGCAACCGGAGACTTCCTCGAACGCGCGGAGGAGCTGATCAAGAGCCGCGTCGATGCCATCTCCATCGATTCCGCGCATGGCCACCAGACGCGGGTGCTCGAAGCTGTTCGACTGATCAAGCACCGCTTCCCGGAGACCAATCTGCTGGCCGGCAACGTGGCCACGTATGAGGGCGCGATCGCCCTGATGGATGCGGGCGCAGACGCCATAAAGGTTGGCATTGGCCCCGGCTCCATTTGCACCACCCGCATGGTCACTGGCGCAGGCATGCCGCAGATCACCGCCATCTCCGAATGCTTCCGCGCTGCCGGCGAGCGCAAGATCCCCGTCATCGCGGATGGCGGCATCAAGTATTCCGGCGATGTCACTAAGGCCATCGCCGCGGGCGCGTCCGCGGTGATGATCGGTTCGCTTTTTGCAGGGGTGGATGAGAGCCCGGGCGAGACCATCCTCTACCAGGGACGATCGTTCAAGACCTATCGCGGTATGGGCTCACTTTCAGCTATGGCACAGGGCTCCGGCGAGCGCTACTTTCAGAGCTCCCGTGACCTGGATGCGCCCGAGGCCCGGTTGCAGGGTGATGTGGTCCAGCGCGAGCGCGCCACGCAGAATCGACTGGCCAAGTTTGTCCCCGAGGGCATCGAAGGACGCGTGCCTCATCGTGGACCCCTGGAATCGATGGTCTACCAGCTGGTGGGTGGCCTGCGCTCGGGCATGGGCTATCTTGGCTGCGGCACCATCGAGGAACTGCAGCAGAATGCACGCTTTATCCGCATTTCAAACGCCGGTTTGCGTGAGTCCCACGTCCACGACGTGATCATCACCCGCGAGGCTCCGAACTACCACGTCGAATAAAGCCCATATCGACGGAAAGTAGCCTGAGAAAAGAGGCCCTGACGCGTGGGAAACGGCGCAACTTTCGCGGTACGCCAGCGTTCTCATAGACACTATGGCTCGCCGCGTCGTTTTTGCCGCTGTCCTGCTCTCCGCTGCCATTCCCGTGCTGGCGCAACAGCCTGTCTACCCAAATTATCCGCCACCGCCGCCGGCTTCGGGAGAGAACGCGCCGCACACGTCGCCTCCAGATCAGACAGACCAGGCAGATCAGCAGCAAGGCTATCCGGACCAATCTGCCCCTGCGCAGGCGCCGCAAAAGCCATCTCCGTATCCGCCGCCCGACAACAGCCAAAATACGCAGCCGTATCCCCAGCAAAGCCCCCCGGCTAATCCGCAGCAGAGCGCGCCGGGCTATCCGCAGCAGAATCCGCCGGCGTATCCGCCCCCCGCGTACAACTCCCTCAATTGGGTTCCGCAGGGGATGGAAATGCTGAGCCGCACCGCAGCCTTCCACTCCGATTTCACATTTGACCGCTCCATGCTTCAGTTAGCGAGTGGGATGTGGGATGGTCCGGGCGATCCTCGCCTGGCTGATGCTGTCAGCCGGTTGGACGGCATCTCCGTGCACAGCTATCACTATGCTGCGCCGGGCATGTATGATCCGCGCCTGCTGGATGCGGTACGGCGGCGATACAGCGCGTTGGGATGGCAGCACCTGGTCACCGCGCATCCGCGTTCCAGCGATGGCGCAACGGACCTGTGGATCAGCTTCCAACACATGCGGGCGACCGGAGCCGTCGTGCTCTTCCAGAGCCCGACCAATCTGAACCTGATCGCCTTCTCGGGCAATCTCAGCCCGCTGGACCTGTTGCATTTGCGTGGACATTTTGGCATTCCCCGCTTCCCGGGCGACCACTTCGTTCCGGCGCCCGGGCCGGCAGCGCGCGTCGCACCGCCGCCGCGCCAGTACTAAGCGGCCGCGCAGGTCCAGTACTGATGGAACACTCAGTTCGCTGCGTGGACTGCCGTGTCAGGCAAGAGGGCTACGATTGGCTTACGTAACGCCGCTTCGTCGCTGTCCGTAACCATGTATGTGACCTGTCCTTTCGCATCGACCAACACTGTGAGCGGAATTCTTTTTTCTGCCAAAGCCTTGCTCAGTTTGCCTTCCGCGTCGTGGTAGTTGGGCCATGTGAATCCGTGCACTGCCATGTAGTGCGTCGCATTCTCGGCTGCTTCATCCCGATCCACGCTGATAACCTGCAGCCCCTGCGCCCTCATCTCTTTCTCGAGACGACCCAGCGATGGCATCCATTCCAGGCACGGCCCACACCAGGTGGCCCAGCTATCAATCAAGAGCGGATGCCCGCGAAATGAAGACAGCTTTGTTTCTCTGCCATTTGCGTCGGTCAGAGTGATATCCGGAAGCTGCTTCCCGGCCAAGGATGAAGCGGGCGGCGGCGTATTGCCGGGAATGTTCGGCTCCAGTGTTGCCACTTCCTTCGCATCGGAGGGTGGCGTGAATTGAAAGAGCTTCGGATCGATCTGCGGATCGAGATCCGCGATGGGATAGAGGATTGTTTCCTCCTCATGCTGGGGCATCTTAATGGCTGAACTGACGATTACGGCCGTGGCCTCCTGCTTCACTTCCTTTCGGATCAGCAGCGTTTTCTTTCCGATCCAGAATGTCTGGTCGGAATGGAAATCCTGACCTTCGTTTGTAGCGTGCACGACATAGCATGGATAGCTTTTGCCTTCCATCTGAATCGTCTCTTCAGGAAGCATCGTGGCATGCTTCGCGCTCGTTGCCTCTGCATCAAGAAAAGTCCGCATGTCCCAGGCTTGCCTGAGGTGCATGGTCCCCATCCCGTACATCTTTGGAAACTGCGGACCCTCACCGGCGGGCCGTTTCACATAGATCTTTCCTTCTCTCGCATAGGACCATTCCGTTGTGCCGTCGGAATCCTGCATCCAGGTGCCCAACCATGTCCGGGCTTCAATCCGAAATCGATTTCCACGGGCCTTGATGACTGTGTGTACCTCTTTTTCCCAACTTCGATGTAACTCCGCGTTCGCCACCCTCTCGGTGATGGACTGGAAGTGGAAAGTATCGGCACCTGCATAGGTCTTTGCTACGGCATCCAGCAACTTCGCCGGGTCCGTGAATTTCTCCGTGGGTGCCTGCGCCTGCACGGTGCCAACTCCCAACAGCCAAAGGACAACGCCGGCTATGATCCGCATCAGGCCCTCATTCAATCAACCAACGCTCGCACCTACAGACGAAGCTGACTAGTCTACCGCTCGCAGAAAAAGTAACCGAACATGTGGCACAAAACGTAGCGGCTACAGAATCACGTGCACTCGGCAAACTGATTGACGCGCGTTTCCCTCGACCGGCTGCGACATCATCTTCGAACTTGACGGCAAACTGACCGACTCACCCCGCGGCATCCTGAATGCTGAGAATGACAAAATTGCGCCGAAACGATCATTTGCTTGACAAAGGCCCGACGAATCGTGTGTTATGGTCCGCATACTTTTCTAAGCAGGCGAACGATTGTCTAGAGGAAAATTGCTGCAAAACGCAGCTTTTCCGGAGAATTGGGCTGCCGGCCCCTCTCTTTGGCTCGCTTTGAGGTTAGGAAGCCGCTACAGGCAAGTCGAACGCCTTGCAATTCGTTCAGGGCACTGGCCTCCCTCAGTGCCGGGAGGTCGATCGCGAGATCGCCTCCCTTCTTTTTTGCGCTGCAGCGCGAAGACGCGGACCGAATTGGAGCAAACAGCACAAAGCGCACCCGAACGGGTGCGCTTTGTGCTGTTTCGGCTGGACAGGTCGAAGCTTATTCGCCGGCCTGACCCTCAGCCGGGGTCTGCTCCGCCATGGCCTTTTCCATCTCCTCGCGGCGCTTCTGTCGCGCATCGGCGCGCTTGGTGCGCTTTTCGTCGAGAAGCTTCTCCGCCCCCAGCAGTTCGATGAATGCCTTTTCCGCACCATCGCCCTTCTGGAAGCCGGTGCGCACGATCCGCAGATAGCCGCCCTGCCGGTCGCCGTAGCGCGGCGCCACGGTTTCGAAGAGGCGCTTTACGGCGTCGTCGGTCATCAGGTAGGCGTGGGCCTGGCGGCGGGCATGCAGATCGCCCCGCTTGCCCAGCGTGATCAGTTTCTCCACATGGGGACGCGCGGCCTTGGCCTTGGTGACAGTAGTCACGACACGGTCTTCCAGCAGGATAGACGTCACCAGGTTGCGCAGCAGGGCGCGGCGGTGGCTGGTGTTGCGTCCGAGTTTGTATCCAGCATTGCGATGGCGCATGGCAAAATCTCTCGCTTACGTGCGGCGTTCGGCCGCTAAAATCAAGCGCCGGAGAGAGATGTCTCCCTCCGGCGGAAGTACAGTTAGAAGTTCTCGGGCTCGTTTTGCATCGGCTCGAGTACGTCCAGATCCTCGTCCTCGTCGTCGAAGCGGTTGTACGCCTGGGCTCTCACTTCCGAAGGCAGGATCGAAGTCGGTCCGGGGACGGCGTTGCCGTTCTCGTCGATCTTCATGCCCAGTGACAGACCCATCTGCGCCAGGATTTCCTTGATCTCGTTCAGTGATTTGCGGCCGAAGTTCTTGGTCTTCAGCATCTCGGGCTCGGTCTTCTGCACCAGCTCGCCGATGGTCTGAATATTCGCGTTCTTCAGGCAGTTGTAGCTGCGCACGGACAGCTCAAGCTCTTCCACCGAGCGGTTGAGGTTCTCGTTCCGCAGTTGCATGCGGCCCTCTTCCGACTGGTGCTCCGCTTCGATCTCTTCTTCGAAGTTGATGAAGATGCTCATGTGGTCCTTGATCAGCTTGGCGGCCAGACCGATCGCATCGGCGGGGAGCACAGAGCCGTTGGTCGACACCTCGAGCGTCAGCTTGTCGTAGTCGGTGATCTGACCGAGACGGGCTGCGTCGACGGCATAGTTGACTTTACGCACTGGAGAGTGAACCGAGTCCACGGGGATGAAGCCGATGCCGAGATCGCTGTCGAAGTTCTTATCGGCCGCGATGTAGCCGCGTCCGCGCTTCAGGCGCATCTCCATATCCAGCTTGCCGCCTTCGCTCACCGTCGCGATGTAGATTTCCTTGTCCAGGATCTCCACGTCGCCGTCGGCTTCGATCATGCCCGAGGTGACGACGCCGGGCTGATCCGCGCGCAGGTAAAGCGCCTTCGGACCCTCACCGTTCAACTTGAAGGGAATCTGCTTCAGGTTGAGGATGATGTCCGTCGCGTCTTCGACAACGCCGGTGATCGACTGAAACTCGTGCAGCACGCCCTCGATCTTGACCGCGGTAACGGCTGCACCCTCGATGGACGAGAGCAGCACGCGACGCAGCGCATTGCCGACAGTGGTGCCGAATCCCCGTTCAAAGGGCTGGGCGCTGAACTTTCCGTATTTCTCGGTGAGCGTCTCGGTATCGACTGCGAGACGCTTGGGCTTTTGAAATCCTCTCCAAAGCATGTCGTATCTCCTGCACAGCAAGCGCCGCGAAGCATTCTGCAGCGGCTGTGCCTGTTTCTCCTGGTTCGTTGATGTATGCCGCTTGCGCGGGTACTGCGGTCCGGCGATGGACTGCCGGGCAAACCTGTTTACTTGCTATAAAGTTCGACGATCAGCTGCTCGTTCACCGGCAGGTTTACGTCCTCGCGCTTCGGCAGCGCTAGCACCTTACCGGAAAGGTTTGCGTGATCGACCTGTAGCCACTGAGGGGACTGCTGGTGGCTCGCAAACTCGGTCGAGCT
>DASUWP010000161.1:0-18691 GCA_036378335.1 Acidobacteriaceae bacterium
CCAGCGATGCCGGGCAGCGTCATAGTGGCGCCGGTAAAGCCCATGAACCCAAGCAGGATCACCAGGTTCAGGAAGAGCGCGAGATCTGCATTGATTCCGGCGCCCCTGTAGTAGACAAGCATGAAGATCATCACCGCCAGCATGCCGACGATCGAGGCCGTCACGCCTTTGCGGATGGAATCTGCGCCCAGTGACGGACCCACCGTGCGCTCTTCCAGGTAGTGAATAGAGGCCGGCAGCGCGCCGGTGCGCAGCATCAGCGACAGGTCCTTGGCTTTCGCTTCACCCAGGCCGGAGATGCGTCCCTGATCGCGGATCGCCTCCTGGATGTTCGCCACTTCCTGCACCTTGTTGTCCAGCACTACAGCCATCGGCTTGTTGATGTTCTTGCTGGTGAAGTCGTAGAAGCGGTCGCCGGCAGCGCGGGTCAGAATGAAGGTCGCATCCGGACGGCCATTCTCATCGCGGCCAGGCTGCGCATCGCGTTAGTCCGAGCCGGAGACTACAGCGACACGCTGCAGCAGGAAATATTGCCCCTGCTCCGCGTCATTCGTACCGCCGTAGACCACCAGTTCCTGATCCGGCGGAATCGTTCCGCCGTTCGCCTGCTTGGCCGCATCCTGCGTGGCGTAGGGGCCGCCCGTTACCGCATGAATCTCCAGCCGCGCCGTCGACTGAATGATGTCGCGCACCCGGCCTGGATCATCCACGCCCGGCAGTTCCACCAGGATCTGGTTCTTGCCCAGCCCATACTCCTGGACCGTCGGCTCCGTCACGCCCAGCGAGTTGATACGGGTCGTGATGGTCTCGATCGAGTTCTGCATGGCCTTCTTTTCGAGGGCCTGCTGCTCGCCGGGTTTGAGAGTCAGGGTGAAGCCGTCGGAGGTGGAGGCGATGTTGTACTGCTGACCGTATTTCGTATCCAGCACGTTGCGCGCATCGCCCGACTTGTCCGCGGGCACGCCGGAGATCTGGATGAGGGAAGGATTCGATGGGTTCGGCTTGAGAATCGAGCCTGCGGAGATGCCCGCGGCCTGAAGGTCCGTCTGCAACCGGCCCAGAGCATTGTCCGTCTCCGCGCCGACAGCCTCCTCGACCATGACCTGGAGCACCAGGTGCGTTCCGCCTTTCAGGTCGAGACCCAGGCTGATGCGATTTGCGAGCGCGTCCTTCCACGCCTGCCCGCTAACGCCATGGGGAATGCCGAATATCCCGAAAACAAAAACGAGGAGAATGGCAACGATGAGAATTGCTTTACTGGTGAGATTCTTGCGCATGATGAATCGGGTCGCCTCTTCGCGGCTCTACTTGGCTTCCTCAGGTGTATTGGTGGTTACAGCCGCAATGGCCGACTTTACGACTTCTACTTTGATACCGTCCGGCGGCAGCTTCAACTGGATCGCGTCATCGCGCAGCGCCACGATGGTGCCGCGCATCCCGCCCGTTGTGGTGATCTTGTCACCGATCTTCAGGTTGTTCAGCATCTCCTGCCACTGCTTCTGCTTCCTTTGGTTGGGCCGGAAGAGCAGCAGATAGAACACGCCAACCATCAGAACGGCGGGCAGGAAGGTCACGAAATTAGTAGGCAGTCCACCTACGAAAACAGCAGCAACAGGTTCAACGAGCACAGAAATCCTTCTTCCATCCAGGCGCTCCGCCCACCATGCCGGTCCTGGAGGCTGGCCCGGTGACGCTTACGCGCCAGCTGCAGCTTCAGTGCGGGAGCACGGGAGAGGAGCGGGTGTGGCAGGCAAACCAGAGCAGATGCCGGGCAGAAAACGCTCCCGTACCGCCACTCATCCCGCGCAAGCCAAACTCCTGAAAACACCCGCAATCGGGTGAGGACAGGACACACAGATCGGCAGGATACCTAAGCAATAAGCATCATGGAGGCTGTGGCTTGTGTCAAGAGACCACGGAGCCGCCGCTCCATAGGCATTCCCGTTGAACTTTCTCAGCACCTCGTAAGCTCCTGCGTGACCTACAGACGCTACTCCAACCAGATTGGAAGAATTCCGCCTTTGCATGGCTCAGCCGCTGTCGGCCGACTAGGGTGACGGGCAGGCACTCGAAAGCGAGCCATCGAGGCCCTCCTTTTGTACCTCAAACGTCATCGCAGGTGCCGCGGCGCCCGCGGTGCGGGTTATGCGGAAGACATACATCGTCTCAAAATCGTTACTCGGCCACCCCGGCACCTGGGATGGATCCAACCCATACGTCCGCAGCATCTGGCGGGCAAAATCGTACGCGTATTTGTGCTCCCATGTGATAAAGATCGTGCTGTTGGCATAGATCGGGGCGGTCACAACCTTCTGCAGGCCGGCGATGTTCCGGTATCCAAGCTGCGCATCGACGGGCAAACCAAGCTGGATTGCCGTCGGCTCGATGGTCGCGAGCGGCCGCACGTAGGAGTATTCCTTATCCGAAAACGAGTTCTCCCGCATTTGCTCCGCCGGGTCCGGGGTAAAGATCGCATCGGCGCGCCCGAAGCGCCCGATCAGCACCTTCGGTAAGGCAAGCGCGCGATTCAGCCCCATGCAGGTGAGCTGGCCTAGTCCGTCGGGCGCTCTCTCGCCATGCCGCACCATGACAATCGTCTCAGTGTTCTTCGTGGACGAAGCTGCGGACTGGCGCTTTGAGGAGGTTTTGCATCCGGATGCCAGAAGGCAAAGCACCAGCAGCGCAGCAGCGGCAACATGAAAGCGGGTGTAAAGAATGGAAAATGATCGGAATGCTGTTGGTATCAATACTGTTTCCTTCAGAGTTTCCTTCGTGGTCTCATCGTGATACCAGATATACATAAGCTGGAAAAATTCAGGAATGTAGGCCGGCAACGAGAGGCGGGCGCTCATGACCGGATTTCTCGCTTCACTGTGGCAGGATCTTCGCTTCGCCGCCCGAATGATCGCCGTCCGCCCCGGATTCTCCGCGGCTATCGTGCTCACGGTCGCGCTCGGCATCGGCGCCAATACTGCACTCTTTTCAGTTATACGTGCTGTTCTGCTGCGTCCCTTGGGCTATGAAGACCCGCAGAAGCTTGTCATTCTCACGCGCGGCGCCACGCCCATCCACGTCGACGAGTTCCGCGCCGCTGCGCGCTCCTATACGGAAACCGGCGTCTTTGCTGGCGGAACGGAGCCGATGGCTCTCACCGGCAGAGGCGAGCCGGAGGTCGTCAGCGCCGCGCGTGTGTCCGGCAACTTCCTCCACGTCCTGGGTATCGCGCCTGCATTGGGCCGGTCCTTCCTCGACGCTGAAGACCGCACCGGCGGTCCGGATGTCGCGATGATCAGCACCCGGCTGTGGCATCGGCGCTTCGGCAGCGATCCGGCCATTCTCGGACGGACCGCAACCCTGGCGGGCACGCCTTACATCATCGTGGGCGTTCTGCCGCCGCGCTTCACCTTTCCCTTCGCGAACGCAAACACTGATGTCTGGATCACCCGCCCGAAGGAATGGTCATTGATGCCGGCGAAATTCCGGCCGCTCAGTCCTTATTTGCATATCTTTGGCCGTCTCAGGCCGGAGGTCTCGCTCGAACAGGCGAATGCGGAACTCGATACGCTCAACCGCCAATATGCTGCCGCCCACCCGGCGATGCTCGATGCGAAGCCGAGCACTGCAGACGACCCAACTCGCGTGCGCACCCTGCAGGACTCGATCGTCGCCGATGTGCGTACGCCGCTCCTGCTGTTGAGTGGAGCGGTAGGGCTGCTGCTCTTTATCGTGTGCGCCAACGTCGCCAGTCTTCTGCTGGCCCGTGCCGCCACGCGGGCGCGTGAGTTCGCCGTGCGCGCCGCGCTGGGTGCGGGACGGAGCCGCCTCCTGCGGCAGCTTCTTACCGAAAGCACGCTGCTCTCGCTGCTTGGCGGCGGCCTCGGCCTCCTGCTGGGATGGGCTGCTCTGCGCAGTATCCGCGGCGCGACGGCGCTCGATCTCCCGCGCAGCTCGGAGATTCATCTCGACCTCGGCGTTCTCTGCTTCGCGCTCGCTCTCTCTATGCTTACCGGGATCCTCTTCGGCCTCGCACCCGCGCTCTCGGCATTCCGCCGTGACCTCGCCGCGGTTCTGCAGGGCAATCTCGCGCCCGGTTCCATCGGCCGCTTCCGCCGCCGCTTCGCTACCGGACCTCGCGGGCTGCTAGTTGCTGGGCAAGTGACGCTATCACTCATTCTTCTAGTGAGTGCCGGACTCTTGCTCCAAAGCCTCGCGCGCCTCTATCGCGTTGATCCCGGCTTCCGTCCGGATCACGTGCTCACCATGTCGGTCTCGCTCGCGCCCGCGCAATACGACACTGACGCGAAGCGTGCCGGCTTCTACACGCAGCTTGTCGATCGGGTTGAAGCAATCCCGGGCGTGGAGGATGCGAGCGTCACCCTCACATTGCCCACCGCAGGCTGGGCCGGCACGCCGATCCAGATCACCGGCCGTCCGGAGCCCCCGCTCAACCAGCGGCCCATCGCTGTCGTACAGCAGATCTCTCCTGACTATTTCCGCACATTGAAAGTTCCGCTGAAGCGCGGACGCGTTTTCACTATCAGCGACAATGCTAGCGCACCCGGTGTAGTCATCATCGATGAAGCCCTGGCGCGCCGCTTCTGGCCTCAGTATCCGGGCGGCGAAAATCCTGTCGGACAGCACCTCGTCGTCGGTTCCAGCCGCCAGCCGCTCGAAATTATCGGCGTGGCCGCGGAGGTGCATCAGGAAGGTCGCGATGCCGCGCCGCTGCCCGGCTTCTACATTCCGAATGCGCAGCAGCCGCCTCAGTCCGCCATTCTCGTGCTGCGCACGAAGGGCGATCCGGCCAGCTTCACCGAGACGGTGCGGCGTCAGGTGCTCGCGCTCGATCACAATCAGCCCATCTCGGACGTGAAGACGCTCTCCGCCGTGCTTGATTCTTCGGAAGATCAGCGGCGACTCATGTTCACTCTGCTCGGCGCCTTTTCCATCGCGGCCACGCTGCTCGCTATCCTGGGCCTCTACAGCGTCATCTCCTACTCGGTGGTGGAGCGCACGCGGGAGATCGCCATCCGCCAGGCGCTTGGCGCGCAGCGCGGCAGCATTCTCGTTCTGGTGTTGCGGCAGGGCCTTGGCCTTGCGCTTACCGGCATCGCAGCTGGAATTGCCGGAGCAGCCGCACTCACGCGTCTGCTCAACTCGATGCTCTTTGGAGTAAAAGCGCTCGATCCAGTTACGTTTACGCTGGCCGCGATTCTATTTCTGCTGGTTGCGCTCGCCGCAAGTTACATCCCGGCAAGGCGCGCAGCCGCAGTCGAACCAATGGCCGCGTTGCGTAATAACTGAAGCGCGCTATTCGGCGCGTGCGCCTGCGTTCACCATAGTAGGCGAGAGTGGCGGTATGCCGCGTCCCATGCTCTCCCGCATGCGCGCCATCGTATCCAGATAGAAGGCCAGGTTGTGCAGCGTATTCAGCACCGCCGAAAGCGGCTCTGCGGATACCATCAGATGGCGCAGATACGCCCTTGTATAGCGCGCGCACACCAGGCAGCGGCAATAGGGATCGGGCGGCTCCTGATCCTCGGCAAACTGCTTGTTCTTGATATTGAGCCGTCCCTCCGACGTAAAGAGCAGGCCATGCCGCGCCGCGCGCGTGGGCAGCACACAATCCATCATGTCCACGCCCATCTTCGCGTACTCGACGATCTCATCCGGATAGCCCACGCCCATCACATAACGCGGCTTATCCGCTGGCAGCAGGGGGAGTGTCGCCGCAATGATTTCGCGTGTCAGCTCGCGCGGTTCACCCACGCTTAATCCGCCGATAGCATAGCCGGGCAGGTCCATCTCCACCAGCCGCTCCGCGGATTCACGCCGCAGCTCTGGATACATGCCGCCCTGCACGATGCCGAACAGCGACTGCGTGCGACCGCCAAACTCTTTGTGCCAAGGCACCTCGTGCTTATGCGCCTCAAAGTAACGCTTGCTGCGCGCCGCCCACTCGAGCGTCAGCTCGAGCGAGCGCCGTACCCGCCCGCGATCAGCAGGGTACTCCGTGCACTCGTCAAAGACCATCAGGATGTCCGCGCCCAGCGCGATCTGGATCTCAATCGATCGCTCCGGTGTGAACTGATGGGTTGAGCCATCCAGATGCGAGCGAAATTCCACTCCGTCCGCCGACACTTTGCGCAGCTCGTTCAGGCTGAAGACCTGGAAGCCGCCGGAATCTGTCAGCATGCCACGCGGCCAGCTCATAAAGCGGTGCAGCCCGCCCATGCGCCGCACCACCTCGTGCCCGGGCCGCAGATAGAGATGGTAGGTGTTGCCGAGAATGATTTGCGTGCCCAGGGCTTCGAGCAGATGCTGCGGCACAGCCTTAACCGAACCGGCTGTACCCACCGGCATGAAGACTGGTGTCTGCACCTGCCGGTGTGGCAGGTCCATCACTGCACGCCGGCCGGCGCCGGCAGTTGCAAGGATATGGAACGGAACACTCACCCGGTGATTCTATCCACCGCCGCGCCCTCCGCGGGTAGATTTGCCAATAACTTCTGTATCGTGCACCCCAGCACGGGATGCCGCCACTCCGCGGCGATCTCCGCCAGAGGCGCCAGAACGAAACGCCGCTCGTGCATCGCCGGATGCGGCAACGTCAGCGCTGCCTCATCCAGTACAACATCGTCATAGAGCAGCAGATCCAGGTCGAGCGTGCGTGGCCCTTTTGGTGGACCCGCCGCGCGGTCCCGTCCGAACCTGCGTTCGATTCCGAGCAGTGCCTCTAGCAGCGGGCGCGGCTGAAGCTCCGTCTCCAGCAGGAGAGCGGCATTCACGAACTGTGGTTGATCGATGTAGCCTACGGGCGCCGTCTCGTAAAACCCAGATCGCGCCGTAACGCGGCCGTATTCTTCGAGCGCATCCATCGCGGCGCCGATCGTCTCCGCAGGCAGGCCAGCGCTCGAAGGCAGGTTCGCGCCTAGTCCGATGGCAGCAGTGGGCACGTGTCCATTATGCGGCGCAGATACGGAGTGCGGCATGCTCACTTAGCCTGGAACGTTTAGCATCGAACGATGCGCATCGCCCTTTTTGGCGGCAGCTTCGATCCGCCACATTCGGGACACATCGGCATCGCCATGGCCGCCGTCGAGCGCCTGCATCTGGACCGCGTGCTCATGGCCCCCGTCGGGAGGCAGCCGCTGAAGCGCAACCAGGCACAATCGTCATATGAAGACCGGATGGTCATGGTGCAGCTTGCGTGTGCCGGTCATCCGCAGCTGGCTGCCAGCGCCATCGACGCACCGCGCATGGACGGGCGCTACAACTACACGTACGACACACTCCAGCACCTGCGGGAGACCCTTCCGGCGGATGACGAGCTCTTCTGCCTGGTGGGCGCCGACTCGCTCCAGACGCTGCGCCACTGGCACCGCTCGGCCGAGGCACTGATGCTCGCTCAGTGGATCGTCGCGGCCCGGCCCGGCTTTACGCTGGAAGCGCTTGAAACATTGCTGCCCGCCGGGATACATGCAAATGCGGAACAGCCGCAGCGCGGCAATGGCTGGCTGCAACTGTCACTGACCGGACCGGAGCCAGACGCCGCGTCGGAGGTCGCCGGCTCACGGCAAGGGAGACTTTGGCTGCTGCCCGATCTGAACTATCAGATCTCGGCCACAGACCTGCGCGCCGCACTCACCCAAGATTCCGCCGGTATCCCCCAACGGGTTCTCGATCCGCGTGTCGCCGAATACGCGCGCGACCATGGACTCTACAGCCACGTGTAGGCCAGTTTCCCGCTTTCGACACAGCAACAGGGAAAATGGCCCAGACGGCAATGCACAGGCTGCGGCAGCTTACGATAAGTGAACTTACTCAGAAGTGAAGCAATGGAGAAGAAATGGCAGGTTCCGACAAGAAGTCGAGCGGCAAAACAGCCGCGAAGAACACACGGACAAAGGCGGCGGGCACCCAGAGGGCGGCGGCCAAGAAAACGGCAAGCGGCCGTGGCATCAAAATCGCCGCGAAGCCGGAGCGGGCAACAAACTCCCGTCCAACGAAGAAAACAGTGCTCGCCCCTACTGCTGATCGAGGGCGCGTCATCGCTGAAGCCACCCGCCAGATGCTTGCCGCGGCGGCCGCAGCCTGCGATGAGAAGAAAGCAGTCGATACACGTATCCTCGAACTCGACGATGCGGATGCCGGCTTCACTGACTTTTTCCTCATCACCAGCGGCAGCAATGAACGCCAGACGCAGACCATCGCCGATGAGATCGAGATACGCCTGAAGCGTGATTTCGGCACTTATCCCAATTCGGTGGAAGGCAAGCGCCTGGGCGAATGGATCCTACTCGACTACGTCGACTTCGTCGTACACATCTTCCTGACAGAGAAACGCGCCTTCTATGACATTGAGCGTCTGCGAAAGTCAGCGAAGCATGTGGACACGCTGGAGTTACAAAATGCGCTGAGAAAGAAAACCGCTTCTACCAGAAGGCGCGTGGCGAGCAAGACCATTGCGGCTTCTCAGGCGGCACCTTAAGCAGCAGTGGCAGTGGCAGAAATCCGGCGTCGCAGCCTGTCAGATAGACAAACGTATTCGAAATGGTGTATCGGTACCCGCATTAGCCCTGCAGCCCAATTCACCAATCCGGAGCCATTCCGATGCCCGATGCTGCCAGCGCCCCCACCGATACACCGGATTCTCTGGCACTTTCGCAGGTGGAACGTGTCGTCAACACGTTCATCGAGCCTTCGAGAACATTCAACGCAATCAAGCGAAACCGGTCGTGGTGGCTGCCCTTCGTGATCATCGCCGCGCTGAGTTACGGATTCTGCTTCACGGCGGTGCAGCATGTCGGCTGGGACTCGCTCACCACAAACGTTTTAAAAAGCACCCCGCGCAATGCGGAGAAGCTGGACAAAGCCACGCCCGCAGAGCACGCGCAAATGCTTTCCGTCACCAAAGGATTTATGGAGGGCTTCATGGTGGGCAGCCCTCTCGTGATTCTGGCTGTGAACGCCCTTTTCGCGCTTCTGCTCTGGTTCGGCTTCGCGTTCGTGCTCGGAGGCACAACAAACTATGGAGAGATACTTGCAGTCTCCATCTTCGCGTCCCTGCCCAATGCGCTGAATTCGGTGATTGCGATCGTGACTGTTTTCGTCAGTGATCCGCAGACCTACAACCTGAATCTGCCGTCCCCCAGCAATCTTGCATATTTCCTCAGCACCGATTCCGCAGCGTGGCTTCTCTCCATCGGCAAGTCCCTCGATGTCTTTTCCCTGTGGTCACTGGCGCTCGCCGGCTTCGGCGGAGCTCTCGTGGCAAAGGTCAAGCCGATCCGAGGCATCGCCATGGTCTTCGGCGTCTGGGTGGTCTACGTGCTCGTCAAGACGGGGATCGCCGCCGCCATGAGTTGAGCAGCGACGAGACCACAGTCCGATACGACCGTCCAAGATGATGCGCCTCACTCTTTCAGCAATTAGCGCGCGCCGGAAGGCACGCCTGCTCGACGATGCACTCGAGGAATTCACTTCGCGTCTGGCCCACTATGCAACCATCGATCAGGAACAGTTCACGAGCGAAGCCGCGCTCCACAAATCCCTCCAGAAATCCGGACGCGTGCCCGCCAAACTCGTCCTGCTCGATACGCGCGGACGCAGCATGTCGTCGGAGGAATTGGCTGCCTGGATTGGGCGTGAGCGCGACACGGGAACCCATCATCTGCACTTCGCCATCGGACCAGCGGATGGATGGTCGAAAGAGTCGCGCGAGCAAGCCGATCTGCTCCTCTCCTTCGGCCCCATGACATTTCCTCATGAACTGGCGCGGCTCATGCTCGCGGAACAGATCTATCGCGCATTTACAATCCTTGCTGGGCACCCGTACCACGGCGGCCATTGACCCTGCCTCCGCCGCGCAGCCCAACTTCCATGAACGAATCGCGACGCGGACTTATCCTCATCAACACCGGCCCCGGCAAGGGCAAAACCACCGCCGCAATGGGCACCGCCCTTCGCGCTGTCGGCAACGGTATGCGCGTCCTTATGCTGCAGTTCCTCAAGGGCTCCTGGCATTACGGCGAACTGGACGCCGTGAAGGCCTTTGGCGACGATTTCGTGATGAAGCAACTGGGCCGGGGGTTTGTGAAGGTTGGCGGCGCCGAGACTGATCCGGAGGATGTCCGCATGGTGGAAGCCGCCTGGGACGAGGCCCGCGAGGCTATCCTCTCCGGCGACTGGGATATGGTGGTGCTCGACGAGATCAATTACGCCATCGGCTACGGCATGCTCGACCCGGCCAAGGTAGTCGAGACGCTGAAGCAGCGTCCGGAGATGGTCCATGTGATCCTGACCGGCCGCAACGCTCATCCGGATCTAGTTGCCGTCGCCGATACGGTCACCGAAATGCGCCAGGTGAAACATGCCTATGAGAATGGAATTCTGGCGCAGCGGGGCATCGAGTACTAAAGTGTGGCCCGTGCCCAGAGCCGACCGGCTGCAGCTAACCGGGTTGCGGTAAAGCCTGCAGCGCGCTGAGCTCCTTTTCGATCCAGCGAATCTGCTGGCCGGCACCGTTGCGGGCAGCGCTTTTGGCGGCAGCCTGCGCTTCCGCGGCGCGAACCGATGCCAGTAGCGCCGCAGCCGGCATGGGCCGGCCAAGCAAAAACCCCTGCAGCGATGTGCAGCCGATTCCGGTCAGAAAATCCTGCTGCGCGCGCGTCTCGATGCCCTCGGCAACAATGTTCAGGTTCAGCGTCCGCCCAAGCGCGACGATGGCAGAAACGATCGCGGCATCTTCGGTATCCGGAGCAAGGTCACGGACAAATCCTCGATCGATCTTGAGCTCCGTCGCAGGAAGCCGTTTGAGATAAAGCAGGCTGGAATATCCAGTGCCAAAGTCATCGATAGAGATCTTCACGCCCATATCGCTGAGCTTCTGCAGAATGACCATGCTCGCGGAGGTGTCCTGCATGGCGGTGGATTCGGTGATTTCGAGAATCAGACAGCGCGGCTCGAGCGAGTAGCGATCGAGAACCCGGCGCACAAGCTCGATCAGGCCGGCATGGCTGAACTGCAACGGCGAGAGGTTCACGGCCACGCTCCATCCGCTATAGCCCTGGGCGCGCCATTCTCCCATCTGCCGGCATGCCTCATTCAGTACCCACTCGTCCAACAGAACAATCATGCCGGACCTCTCCGCGAGCGGGATGAATTGATCTGGAGGCAGCAGCCCGTGAACCGGATGCTGCCAGCGCAACAGTGCTTCCACGCCGATCAGCGATGCGCTGCGGGCATCAAACTTGGGCTGATAGTGCAGTACCATCTCCTGTCGCTCCAGCGCGGTGCGTAATTCCTGGAGCAGTTGGAGTTGCTCATGAGCATCTGTGTTCATGGATGCTTCAAAGAAACAGTAGCCGTTCCGCCCGAGAGCCTTGGCGTGGTACATGGCGGCATCGGCATTGCGCAGCACCTCGACCGCCTCCTGATCGAAGTTTTCGTAAAGCGCGATGCCAATGCTGACCGATATGCGTATCTCATGGTCGGCGATCCGGTACGGCAGGCTGACAGCCCGGACCAACTTATCGGCAAGACCGGCAGCGGCGGTGGGCTCGGCAAGGTCGGCGAGCAGTACAAATTCGTCCCCACCGATACGCGCCAGTGTGTCGCTGACACGGATTGCGCCGCGGATGCGTTCCGCCACTTCCGCCAGCAGCGAGTCTCCGACGTGGTGCCCGAACGCATCGTTCACCGCCTTGAATCCATCCAGGTCCATGAACAAGACGGAGAAGATGCGGTGCGTGCGCCGCGTTGCCTGGATTACCTGATTCAGTCTGTCTTCCAGCAGAAGCCGGTTCGGCAGCTTCGTGAGATTGTCATGGAGCGCCAGGTACGTCAGCTCCTGGTTGGCGTTGGCCAGGGAGGCTGCCAGCACCGCGGTGCGCGACTCCAGCCGCATATCGATTACTGAGGTGAGCAGAACCACAGACAGACCGCCCAGGGTGGAGATAATGACCAGCGCCGCCATCCATAAGGCATCCATACCCGAATTAGAGGCGTGGCAGACACTGTTCGCCGGCATCCGGGCAGCCGCCATGGCCGTGTAATGCATCCCCGCGATAGCACATCCCATCACGGCTGCCGAGCCGGCGCGCAGCAGCTTGACCCGGGAGGAGTGCTCGCGCAACCGGAACGCGAGCCAGAGCGCTGCTCCCGACGCGACTACGGCAATGGCAACCGATAGCCCGACCAGACCGCGGTCGTACTGAATGGCAGGATTCATACGCATGGCCGCCATTCCGGTGTAATGCATCGCAGAGACGCCGGCGCCCATCAGTAGGGCGCCGAGACACAACCGGCGGTTGCTCAACTGTTCCTGGCAGACCAGATGGAGGGCAAAGGCGGAAGAAAGAATGCCGGCCAGCCAGGAAGCGCCGGTGATCCAGGGGTCGTAGCCCATCGCAATCGGCAGATGGCAGGCGAGCATGCCAATGAAGTGCATGGACCAGATGCCGCTTCCCATGGCCAGCGAACCGCCGGCGAGCCACCAGCGGGCAACGCGCCCATTCGCAGCCGTGATCCGGCCAGCCATGTCCAGCGCCGTGTAGGAGGCCAGCATGGCAACGAGTACAGAAATGAGGACGAGCCAGGGGTTATAGGTAATCGTAAGCATCGCGCCTGCCGTATGCGTCTTTGTGTCCAACGAACCCAATGAAATCAGTGAATCCATTGTCTAGGGTCCGGTCCTCGCGCAGGTTGTATCGACTGCGGGAAGGGGAAACTTTAGCTGTAGACCCCCTGGGCGGCTAATTCCAAATCGGGAATTAAATCGATGTTCCGCACAGGTAGAGGTGCAGAACTAGCAATAAAGTTGTCGTGAGGATGGTTTGGGAGAAAGCCCTGCGAGTTCTTCTTCGCCACCTCGCGGCATCCAGGAAAATGCTCTAATACACAGATGGCCTGGTTCAAACGGCAGGACAATGAGATTGAGAGCTCGCAGGAGAAGCGCGTCCGCACGGAAGGCCTCTGGGTCAAGTGTGAAGGGTGCGGACAGCTCATCTTTAAGGCGGAAATGGAGTCCAATCAGCAGGTCTGCACCAAGTGCGGCCGCCACCACAAGATCGACGCACGCAGTCGCATCGCCACTCTCCTCGAGCCCGGCTACGAGTTGGTCGACCTGGAGCTGAAATCCACCGATCCGTTGAACTTCTTCGATGTGAAGTCCTACAAGGGGCGCCTCGAAAAAGCTCGGGAAGCCACGGGGCTGAACGATGCCATCGTGAACGCGGTAGGCAAGCTCGGCGCACACGATGTGGTCCTCAGCGCAATGGAATATGCCTTCATCGGCGGCAGCATGGGCGCAGTCGTCGGTGAAACCATCGCCCGCGCGGTCGATCGCTCGCTCGAATCGCGGCGCGCACTCATCATCATCTCCGCATCAGGCGGCGCCCGCATGATGGAAGGCATCGCCAGCCTGATGCAGCTCGCGAAAATCTCCAGCGGCCTGGCCGCACTCGATGATGCGGGCATCCCCTACATCTCCGTGCTCACCGATCCCACCACCGGCGGCGTCACCGCCAGCTTCGCCATGCTGGGCGACCTGAATATCGCCGAGCCCGGCGCGCTCATCGGCTTCGCCGGCCCCCGCGTGATCGAGCAGACTATCCGCCAGAAGCTCCCCGAAGGTTTCCAGCGCTCCGAGTTCCTGCTGGAGCACGGCATGCTCGACGCTGTCGTCCCACGCCAGGAGCTGAAGGGCTACATTGATCGGGCGCTGTCCTTCATGAGTGCTGCGGCCTAACCGTCCTGAGGTTAGTTGTTCAACGCTCCCAGCGGTGGACACGTAGGCCGATCTTTATAATCGCAAACTATGCATTGGCCCCGCCGTCGTTTTCTTGGCTCCTCCCTGGTTTTGCTCAGCGGCGCTTTGACGGAGGCGCTCGCCACTCCACTGTGGCGATGGAATGATCCATCTCTGATGCGGGCCGCGACCTCTGCGCCAGCAGTATCCCCCGTACAGTTTGTGGATGTGGGCCAGCAGGCGGGGTTGACTGTTCCCAACGTGTGGGGAGGCGTCGATCACAAACGGTCGATCATTGAAGCCAAGGGGAGCGGGCTGGCTTTCTTCGACTATGACAATGATGGCTGGCTAGATATCTATCTCACGAATGGCGACCGGCTCGATGCGCATTGGCCCTCCGGCAAAGCGCCGACCTCTCGCTTATACAAGAACAATCGCGATGGAACCTTCACGGACGTAACGGAAAAATCAGGATTGGCGCGGACCGGCTGGCAAACCGGCGTCTGTATCGGCGATTACAACAATGATGGATGGGACGATCTATTCTGCTGCTTCTGGGGACATAACATTCTTTTCCATAACAACGGGAACGGCACGTTTACCGATGTTACCCAGAAGTCCGGGCTGTATCAGAGGGAGGTTCGCTGGGGCGCGGGCTGCACATTTCTCGATTACGACCGGGACGGCTTTCTCGATCTGTTCGTTTGTAACTACATCAAGCTCGATCCCGACAAAATTCCGTCGGCAGATGCCACACATTACTGCCAGTGGAAAGGCGTTCCGATCATGTGCGGCCCGCGCGGCTTGCCGGGCGACACGAACATTCTCTATCACAACAACGGCGACGGCACCTTCACGGATGTTTCGGAGAAGGCAGGCATTCTGAAAACCGGGCCGCGCTACTCCATCACTGCGGTCTCATATGACTTCAACAATGATGGGTGGCCGGATATCTATGTCGCGGTGGATTCCGAACCCAGCATTCTGTTCCAGAACAACCACGACGGCACCTTCACCGATGTAGCTGTCATGGCAAACTGCGCCTATAGCGACAGTGGTCACGAGCAGGCCGGTATGGGAGTCGCAGTGGCGGACTACGACTGCGATGGGTGGTTTGACATTTTCAAGACGAATTTTGCGGATGATACCTGCAATCTCTACCACAACAATGGCGACGGAACTTTCAGCGACGTTACCTTCGCCGCGGGCGTCGGAGTAAACAGCCGCTACGTGGCCTGGGGCTGCGGCTTTATCGACTACGACAATGATGGCTGGCCGGACATTCTTCAGGTCAACGGCCACGTCTACCCGGAGATCGACAAGTACGACTTTGATCAGAAGTTCAAAAACCCGCGGCTGGTCTATAGGAATCTCGGCGATGGACGATTCAAGGATGTTTCTGCCGAAATGGGGCCGGGAATCAGCGAGCACTTTTCCAGCCGTGGCGCTGCCTTTGGCGATTACGACAACGATGGCGACATGGATGCGCTCATTTTGAACATGAATGATCTGCCGTCGCTTTTGCGCAATGACGGAGGCAACAAGCAGAACTGGATCAAGATCAAGCTGGTGGGCACGAAGTGCAATCGCACCGCGATTGGCGCGCGAGTGCGGGTTTTTACCAGCAAGCACATTCAGATGGACGAAGTGCATAGCGGCGGAAGCGTGATGTCGCAGAGCGATCTGCGTCTGCATTTCGGTCTGGGGAAAAACGAGACCGTCGATGCCATCGAGGTCAAGTGGCCGACTACGCAGAAGATCGAGCGATTCACTCAGGTCAAGGCAAATCAGATACTCACGATTCGCGAAGGCAACGGTATTGTCGCGATGCGCAAGGCGGGAGCAAAATAGCCCTCCCGCAATTAAGGACTCACGCGCGAACGCGACGATTCACTGAGTAACGGGAGTTGACGCTGGCTGTCCCTGAACGATGACGAACTGCTTGACGTCGCGCCGCTCTCGCTCGATATCCGCGGCCTGGCGTTTTTGGATCTCATCGTGAAGCTGGAATTCCTGCTGCGCCTTTTCGCGCTCACCGAGGCGCTCATAGGCCACGGCGAGCCGATAATGCGCCTCGGCCAGCTGCGGATCGATCTCGGCCGCCTTGCTGTAAAGCTGAATCGCTCGCTTATCATCGCGCTGTGACGCTGCGAGGATTCCGAGCTGCAGGTATCCATCGGAACACTTCGCGTCGAGTGAAACGGCCTTGTTGAGCAGAGTCTCCACTTTCTGGAGGTCCGTTTTGTTTGCCGACGCCTGCTGCCGTTTCAGGAGTGCCATGGCATAGAGATAGTTCGCGATGGAGCTATCCGGTTTCTGCTGCACAAACCGGGCCAGCTTCGATTCAATGCAGGCCGAGGGCGTGGGTGCTGCCATCTCTACTTTGCCCATGAAGAGATAGGGTTCTGGATTGGCCGGATCGAGGTCGGAAGCGTCGCACAGGCTTCGCGCGGCTTCGTCGTAAAGCGCCCCGGCAAAGAGCGCGGTGCCCAGCGCTGTCATCAACCGCGCCGATTTTGGATGTTCCTTTACGCCGTTTCGGAAGACCTCTGCGGCTTGCCACACGGCACGGTGCAGCAGTAACTCCGAGCCCCACGCGAAGTAGTTCTGCTCACTTGGATCCAGGCTGGTTGCCTGCTGATATTGCTGCACGGCGTCCAGCGGATCGCCAAGCTTCTCGTCGATATCACCCGCCATGCGATGCACATCCGCATTGTTCTGGCGCTTCAATAAATTCTTCGTGTGCTCGCGCGCCTGCTTGAGATCGCCGGAGTTTTCGTAGGCCAGGATGAGATCGCGCTCGTTCTCATTGTTTGTCGGATCGATCCGATAAGAGGCCTCGAGCAGCGGCACCGACTCTCGATACCTGCCCGCCTGAAAGTAGAACAGGCCGAGCTTGTGGTTGGCTGCAAAGCTTTCCGGCGCGGCAGCAAGAGCTGCGCGCAACTGACTTTCGGATCGTTCTGAGTTGGCGGCCGTCATGGAATCGGTCGAGGCGCTTCCCGCACCCTGATGGCGGAGCGTGAGCGTCTCACGTGCAAGATCTTCGCTGGTTCGCAGGATCGCGTCGGAGCCGTGTCCGCCTACCGCCGTCCAGTCCGTGATGCCGGCGACGGTGAAATTCGGCGTGTCTGAGAATCCCATCGCGGGTGCTCCAGTAACCTTTCCTGAGGGCTTCAGGACCAGGTTGACGTGCTGGCGATCGCCAGCGGACAACGTGATGCTGGCGGGTGCTGGAGTCCGCAGTCCTGATTTCTCAGCGGTCAGCAAATAGCTGCCACTGGGGCGCGCGGAGAACGCGTACACGCCTGCGGCATCTGTATGTGTCTCCAGCGGATTTGGGGTGCCATTTTCTTCAAGCCTTACCGTGGCGTTGTCAGCCGGTTTGCCCGCGGCATCGAAGACGCGGCCGTCGATTGTAGCGCCTGCCGAGTGTTGCGGAGTAGCCTGCTGTGCGGCTGCCGATAGGACGGTGAGCAGGCTCGCGACGACCAGCGCGCTCCACAGATAGCGGCTGGTTATGGTCTTGGAGAGAGACCGCGACTTATTCGAACCATTCACGATGAGAAGACTCTGCTATCTGCGGATTCTACCCGCTCTCTTCTCAGCTTATCCGGATTTGGGTAAGCGCTTGCATGTATGCTGGAGCCGATTGCCGTGGCGCGCCTGCGGCCCAAGGAGAGACGGTCGATGGATCGAAGAGGCTTCATCAAGACTTCCGGCACATTGCTTGCCGGTGCGACATTCGTGCCTGGGGCATTCGCTGCGGAGCGCGACGCGTCCGCCGCTGCGGAGACGACTGGACGCATGGTGCTGCCGATGAATCGCGGCTGGCTTTACAGCCGCACCGCCGAGGAAGGTGCGACGGCCCGCGACTTCAACGATGCGCAATTCGAGCGGGTGGTGGTGCCGCATACAAATATCAAGCTGCCCTGGCATGGATTTACGGAGCACGATTACACGTTCGTCTCTACCTATCGCAGACACTTTAAGCTGCCCGAGTTCGCTATGGGCAAGCGCGTCTTCGTCGATTTCGAAGGCGTCATGACCGCCTCCACCGTCTATCTCAACGGTCAGAAGCTCGGCGAATACAAAGGCGGTTACACTCCATTCTCGTTCGAGCTCACTGCGGGCCCGCAGCTCGACCCAGGTGGCGATAACGTTCTCGCCGTCCAGGTGGATTCCACGGAACGGCCGGACATTCCTCCGTTTGGCTACGAGGTGGACTATCTCACCTTCGGCGGAATCTATCGCGAGGTTGCGCTGCGGATAGTCCCGGAGACCTTTCTTGAGAACATCTTCGCCGCGCCGAAGAACGTGATGACGCAGCCTGCCGTCGACGTGAAGTGCTATCTCGAACATCCGGCGAATGCCCGCCACGACCATTACTCGCTGACCGCGGAAGTACTGGATGGCGAGCGGGTGCTGGGAAAAGCGACACAAGAGATTCCGGCGTCAGAGTTAGGGCACGGTCAACTAGAGCATACGGTCGAGATTCCGCAACTCGAGAAGATCGAGCTCTGGGACCTAAATCATCCGCGGCTGTATCACGTGCGAGTGCGGCTGTTGCGCGGCCGCCAGGTGGTAGATGAGCAGACGCGCCGGATCGGTTTTCGCGAGGCCGCCTTCACGGATCATGGCTTTTCGCTCAACGGAAAGATCGTGAAACTGCGCGGGCTCGATCGCCACCAGACATTTCCCTATGTCGGCCAGGCTATGCCGGGCCGGGTGCAGCGGCGCGATGCAGACATTCTGCGCACCAGCTTTCACTGCAACATCGTGCGGACGTCGCATTATCCGCAGTCGCGGCACTTTCTGGATCGCTGTGATGAGATCGGCTTGCTGGTGCTCGAGGAGATCCCGGGCTGGCAGCACATTGGCGACAAAGCTTGGCAGGACATCTCGGTCGACAATGTGAGCCGCATGATTCGCCGCGACTGG
>DASUWP010000162.1:0-37392 GCA_036378335.1 Acidobacteriaceae bacterium
CCGCTTTCGGCGCTGCGTTTTGATTCCGGCATCCCGGAAGGCCTGAACATAAGGGAGAGCGCTGCCGTCAAGGATAGGCAGTTCGAGATTGTCGTTTTCGACGATGACGTTGTCGATGCCCATCCCGATAAGGGCGCTGAGAAGATGCTCGGTGGTGGAGATGAGGACGCCCTGGCGCATCAGGCTGGTGGCGTAGGAGACCTTGGCGACGTTTCGGCCGATGGCCTGAATTTCGAAGTTGTCGAGATCGGTGCGGCGGAAGAGGATGCCAGTGCCTGCCGGAGCAGGAAGAAGTCGAAGATGAACGGGGGCGCCGCTATGAAGACCGATTCCAGAAAATTGGATACTGCCGGCGATTGTCTGTTCGAGTTGAGCCTGCATTAAGGCGTGGGCACCTCTGCCATACCGCTGAGCGAATAGACTACCGATGTCAGCGAAAGTTTCATTGTTGTAAAAATGCGACATAAAGGCCGCCAAAATGACGGAGTTACAACACAATCCGCCAGCACCGACTGGACCGCAAACCTCTGTAAGTAAAGAAGATATCAAGTTGGGAAGCTGGACTGCCCGGTTGGAAGCCGAAGTATCTGGAATGCTCGAGCGGGTATCCGCTCTGGTTCTCCTGGAGACTCCGACGAGTGATTCTGACGCAGTGAATGCGGCGCAGAAGATCGTAGCGGGCTGGGCTGAAGAGTTGGGCGGCCGGGTGACAACCCATGCTCGGGAGGGGAGCGGAGGCGTTCTCGAGGTCCGATTTGGGAATCCTGACGATCGGCGAAAACCCCTGATGTTGCTGGGGCACCTCGATACCGTGTGGCCGGTCGGCACCCTGCCGCGGATGCCCTGGCGGGTAGAAGACGGCTGGGCGTATGGACCTGGCGTGCTGGACATGAAGACCGGCGTAGTGATGGCGCTTGCGGCGATGAGGCTGGTACGGGAGGCGGACAGTGATCGGCCGGTGGTGCTGCTGCTGAGCGGGGATGAGGAGACGGGTAGTCACCACTCGCGTGCATTGATTGAAGACGTGGCGAAGGAATGCCGCGCGGTATTTGTGCTGGAACCGGCGCAGGGCCCGCAGGGCGCGTACAAAACCGCGCGCAAGGGCGTAGGGCAGTTTCAACTGGAGATCACGGGCGTACCGTCGCACAGCGGAGTAGACTTTGGCGCCGGACACAGCGCCGTGCGTGAGCTGGCGTGGCAGATCGAGCAGATCAGCGCGCTGACCGACCTGGATCGCGGGACGACGCTCAATGTTGGGGTGGTGGGTGGTGGCACGCAGCCCAATGTGGTGGCTGCACGAGCGTGGGCCGACATCGATCTGCGGGCGAAGACAATTGCTGACGCGGAGGCGATGACGGCGCGCATGCAGGCGCTGAAGCCGCGCGATACGGGTTGCACACTGCGGCTGACCGGTGGGCTGAACCGGCCTCCGATGGAGCGGACGCCCGGCACGGCAGCCTTGTTTGAGCACGCGCGCGAGTTGGCAGCTGCGCTTGGTTTTGCGTTGGAAGAGGCAGCAACGGGTGGCGGCTCGGATGGGAACTTCACCTCGGCTCTGGGAGTGCCGACGCTGGATGGGATGGGTGCCATTGGGAAGGGTGCGCATGCGGAGAATGAATCCGTTCGCATCGATTCACTGGTCTCTCGAACCGCGCTGCTTGCCGCAATGATTGCAACGACAGTCTGAGCCTCTAGCGGTTTGCGCTTCCCTGCATGGCTTCGATCATGCTGCTGACCAGCGCTACAGGTAGGCCGACGACGTTGAAATAGCAGCCGTGGATGCGCGGTACCCAGCGGCCTGCGCGTCCCTGGATGGCGTAGGCGCCGGCCTTGTCGAGCGGTTCACCGGTGGCTACGTAGGCCTCGATCTCCTGTTCCGACAGCGTGACAAAGCGGACAAATGTAACCTCGGCTGCACGCTGACGCTCCCGTCCTTTTGCGAGGCAGACGCCGGTAATGACCTGATGTGTTTGGCCGGAGAGCAGGCGCAGCATGCGCGCGGCATCGGCTGCGTCCTGCGGTTTGCCGAGCACCTCGTCATCGACAAGGACAATGGTGTCCGCACCGAGGATGATGGTGTCCGGTGCAACGGGGTGAGCCGCAGCGACCGCCTCGGCCTTTTCGCGTGCGAGCCGCGTGACAAAGCGGATGGGATCTTCGCCCGGCTTGCGGAGCTCGGGCACATTCGCGGTGATGACGTCGAAGGTGAAGCCGGCCTGCGTGAGCAGCTCGCGGCGGCGCGGGGATGCGGAGGCCAGAATCAGCGAAGGCCGCCTGCTGTGCGTATGCGGTTCGGTCACGCTTTGATTCCTACCTGAACTCCACGGGAACTGCAGACACCCCAGGCCATCCGCGGCGTGTTGTGAGCGAGGCCGTAGCGGCCATCCGGGCCGAGCAGGATGATGCCGCCGTGGCCACCGAGACGGCGGAAGAGATAGGCGATGGCCGCTTGCGCGGCGCTCTCCGGCGCATCGCCGGCGAGGACGCGATCAACTGCCCATTTGCCAAGCACGAGCTTCATGATGGGCTCGCCCCAGCCGGTGAGCGAGACAGCGGCGCTGAGATTATCTGCATAGCAGCCGCAGCCGATGAGCGAGGAGTCGCCAACGCGGCCGGGAGCTTTGTTGAGCGTCCCGCCGGTCGATGTAGCGGCGGCGAGATTGCCGCCGGCGTCGAGCGCGACGGCGCCGACGGTGTCGTGTGACGACGCCTCGCCCGTGGTGTCGTGTGATGACGCGTCGTATGAAGTGTCGTGTGAGGCGCGGCCGGGGGCCTCTTTGTCTGTGTCCTGAACCGTGTTCTGAACCCCGGAAAAGGTCTGATCGGGGAGGCCGGCGCGCTCTTTGTGCTGCGCCACGGCGAGTCGCTCGCGCTCACGATCCAAGACCAGCTCGGAGTTGTCGATGAGCGCCATTCCATGCTCGGCGGCAAAATTTTCAGCATCACGTCCGACGAAGTAAACGTGGGGACTCCGCTCGAGGACGAGACGCGCGGCATGGATCGGGTTGCGGAGGCGCTCGACACAGGCGACGCCCCCGGCGCGCATGGTGCCGGTGATGCCGCCGTCCATGAGCAATGCGTCAAGCTGGACCTTCCCCTCGCGGGTGAGAAAGGAGCCGCGGCCAGCGTCGAAGGCCTCGTCGTCTTCAAGGACGGCGACGGCGGCTTCTACAGCGTCGAGAGCGGTAGCGCCGCGCTCCAGCAAGGCGTAGCCGGCAAGAAGCGCGCTGCGAACACCGAAGGTGTGGGCTTCAACAGCGTCGTCGGGAATGGCCCAGGCGCCGCCATGAACGAGAAGGATGGGTTGATCGGGCATGCGAACAGTTCATCGTACATGGGGGGCCTCGGATGCGTGTTCGAGGCTATGGAACTGGACACCTCGACTATCTACACCGGAAATTGTAGATAATCTAGGCGTGGAAGCAATCCGGTCTGTTTCAGCCCGCACGGAGGTTCCTGATGCGGTGGATCGAATGGCTGCGGCTACGCTTGCGGGGTCTGCTCTTTCGCGCGCGCGAAGATCAGCGTTTGCAGGCAGAGATGCAGTTCCATCTCGATGCGCTGATCGCCGAGAACATTGCCGCGGGCATGTCCGCGGAAAGGGCGCGATATGCGACGATGCGGACGTTTGGAAAGGCCACGGTCACTAGGGAGCAGACCGAGGAGACCTGGGGCTGGACGTGGTGATGTGGGCTAGGCGCGGGGTGCGTTGGGGGCGGAGATGAGTTCGCGCTGGTCGGCAGTTACAGAGGCAGTGCCTGAGACGGGACCGGGGCTGGCCGGGGGCCGGATGGGAACGGCCTGAGGCTGACTTGCCCGCTCATCAAGCGCGAGGCCCTTGGCCATGGTGTAGGTGTAGGAGATGCGGTGGATGACGGTGATGGTGGAAAGGACAGCCAGCACCCAAAGTGCAGGCGCCATCACGCCCCAGCGCTCGAAAAGAGCGCCCAGGATGATGAGCACGACGCGCTCCGGCCGTTCCATGAATCCGACTTTGCAGGAGCCAATGAGCGCCTCGGAGCGGGCGCGGGTGTAGCTGACCATCAGGGAGGTGATCATGACAAACGCGGTGAGGACCACATAGAAGAAGCGATTGCCGCGCGCGTAGAAGACCAGTAGCCCGAGGAAGAGGACGACGTCGGAGTAGCGGTCGATGACGGAGTCGAAGAATGCGCCAAAGACTGTGACCTGATCGGTCTGGCGGGCGACGCGGCCGTCGACCATGTCGAAGATGCCCGCGCCGATGATGACCAGGCCGGCGTAGAAGAAGAAGCGAACGTAATTGTGACTGTTCGCGAAGCCAAAGAAGATGGCCGCGATGGTATTGATGATGAGCCCGATGAAGGTGAGGACGTTGGGCGAGATGCGGGTGAGGGCGAGGCCGTTGACGATGGCCTGGAGGATGACGCCGCAGCCGCGTCCGAAGGCGCTAGTCCATGTCATAGGCTCCGCCTGCCTTTGGTCATTGGCTCCGTCTTTGCTGGGGCCATAGGCTGTGCCTTCCTCATTACGATGGGCCCCCAAACGTCATCGAGACGCTGCGGTTCTGCGTCACTTGGCCTTGCCCTGCGCGGCTTCGTCATGGATGGTGGTGAGCTTCAGGATCTCGAGCTCACGCTTGCCATTGGGAGTGACAACCGTGACCGTGTCCCCTACCTGCTTGCCGATCAGGGACCGGCCGATGGGGGATGTCGTGGAGATGAGCCCTTTGTTTACGTCCGACTCCTCGGAGGTGACGAGCTTATATTCCAACTCCTCGTCCTTGGTGGTATCGAAAACGCGAACGGTGGATCCAAAAGCGATCCGATCGTGGGGGATGTTGGAGAGGTTCACCAGTGAGAGTTCCGCCATGCGCTTCTTGAGCTGGCCGAGGCGCGCGTTGACAAACTCCTGGCGCTGCTTGGCCATGTGGTACTCAGCGTTTTCGCTGAGGTCGCCGAGCGCAGCAGCCTTTTTGATCTCTTGCGGCAGTTCATGCTGGAGCTCGTGCTCCATCTGCCGGATTTCTTCTTCTAACTTTTTCTTGATGTGTTCGGGCATGGAAATATCCGTGACGGCCTGGGAAAAGCACAAGCCGCAAGGAACGGCAGGGATCCGGTATCCGCCAAAAGCCCATTATACGACGGCAGGGTGGACTAACGGTCCGGCGGGAGAAGGGTGACGCGGCCGCTTTGTGCGTCGAGCCAACCCTGGAGGATAAGGGCGGCGGCAAGCTGGTCGACTTTGTGGCGGCGGGTGTGGGGATCGGCGGGGTCATGGCCGGTGGCCTCCAGGGCGGCATGGGCCTCGGCGGTGGAGAGTCGCTCGTCCCAGAGGTGGACGGCGAGGCGGGGTTGATCCATAACTGCGGCACTTTCGGCTGGTGGGGTCGCACCTTCGGCAATGAGTGTTTTCAGCTCATCCACAAAGCGGTGGACGCGATCGGTCTGGCGGCTGCGATCCCCGGATAGGTGCAGCGGATTGCCTACGATGATGCCGACGCAGCTATGGCGGCGGGCAAGGCGGAGGATGGAACGCTGATCACGTCGGGGCTGCGTGCGTTCGATAGTGAGCAGAGGCTGCGCGACGCCGAGAGGATTGGAGAGCGCGACACCGATGCGGCGCGTGCCTACATCCAGACCGAGCCACGACTGGGAGACGCTCATGTGGTGATCATAGGCAAGCTGCCCACCTTATGCTCGCGTTGAGCAGAGCTTCCGGTACGGCGGTCTCGGTTCGCGTGGCTCGCGATGGTCCGGAATACAATCGAAGAAGTGCTTTTCACCATACCCGCGAAGGGGTCTGACGCTTTGGCATTTTTACAATCGAGTTCAACAGGCCAGAGACAGTTCTTGTGGCCTCTTCTTAAAGAAAGACAACGCCGAGTGCCAGTCCGCGGGTTAGAGAATTAGCAAAAATGCCATTGCGTCGCTTTCTGCTGCTGCTGCTCCTGCTATTAGCTCTGGGTGCCGGCGCCTGGTTCCTCTTTGCTCCCGCGGGGCCGCATCTGGAAACGTTTGTCGAGATTGCGCCGGGAACATCGTCGAATGGTATGGGACGGCTGCTCGAAGAACGCGGGATCATTCGCAGCCGGTATGCCTTCGACGCAGTACGGATGATCAAGCGCGGGACACTGAAGGCGGGCGAGTATCGCTTCGATCATCCGGCGAGCGTTTTCGCGGTCTATGAGCGGTTGCAGCGTGGCGATGTGTACTACCGCGTAGTGACCGTGCCGGAGGGCTATAACCTCTTCGATATTGCGAGCGCTGTGGAAGCAGCGCAACTTGCGACGCATGACGAATTCCTCGCAGCGGCGCACAAGGACGTGTCCCTGATCAGAGACCTGGACCCGACGGCGACCAGCCTCGAGGGCTACCTGTATCCGGATACCTATCGGTTCCAGCGGAGAGATACACCAATGACGATGCTGCGCACCATGGTGAAACGATTCCGGCAGGAGGCGTCACAGATTGGGATGACAGGGGACGTGCATCGCACGGTGACGCTGGCATCGCTGGTGGAGAAGGAGACCCCGGTTGCCAACGACCGGCCACTGGTGGCCAGCGTGATGGAGAACCGGCTGCGCGCCAACATGCCCCTGATGACGGACCCGACGGTTATTTATGCAGCGATGCTGGAGAATCGCTATCGCGGGACTATTTACGCATCCGATTTGCAACGGGATTCCGCTTACAACACGTACCGGCATGCAGGGCTGCCGCCGGGTCCGATCTGCAGCCCGGGCGCCGCATCGCTGCAGGCGGCTTTACACCCAGCTGCGACGAGCTACCTCTATTTCGTGGCGGACCCCGCAGCGAGCGGTCACTCTCGATTTGCGAAGACGCTGGAAGAGCACCAGCGCAATGTCGCAGCATACCGCCAGGCGCAGCGGGCGGGCGGGGCCACACCCTGACCTTTAGCTATACTTAAGGTTTGCTGCCCTGATTAGACCCGTGATGCAAAGTCGATGGTGGAGTGTGGGATTTCTGGCAGTGTTGCCGTGTTTAAGCGGCTGCCTCTACCACACCCACAAAGTAGAGAAGACCACGCTGGCCGGTCCGCCAATGGACGCGAGTGTGGCTCAGCTCGTGAATGAAGTGAACGACCACTACGCCGCGATCAACAGCATGACGGCGACGGTGGACTTTCAGGCCACGACGGGCGGCGCCCGTCAAGGCAAACAGACAGATATTACCCCTTTCCATGGCTACATATTGCTACGCAAACCGGCAATGCTGCGGGTGCTGGCGCTGTTACCGGTGGTGCGCACACACGCATTCGACCTGGCCAGCAATGGACAGACGTTCAAGCTGGTGATTCCGCCACGAAACCGCGCGATTGTGGGCACGAACAAAGTGACGAAGCCTTCTGCGAATGCGCTCGAAAATCTGCGTCCGGATGTGTTTCTCGACTCGTTGTTGGTGAAGTCCATCGAGCCAGCGCGATTGGTGTACCTGACCAATACCTCGGAAACGCGCAGGCAGGGCAAGAAGCTGGTGGAGACTCCAGAGTATGACTTGCACATTGGGGAGGAAGATCCGCGGGCAACGGACGGCCTGAAGGTGCACGTGCTGAAGCCGACGCGCGTGATCCGCTTCAGCCGGTTGACGCTGCTGCCGATTGGCCAGGACATCTACGACCAAGACGGCGGCGTGGAAACGCATGTGGAGTATGGGCCATATAGGCAGTTCGGTACCGCTCGCATGCCGGGCTCGATCGTTATCCAGCGGCCACGCGAGGCGTACCAGATCACCATCAGTGTGCAGAAGGTGGTGGTGAACGAACCCCTGCCCGACAAGCAGTTCGAACTGCAGATTCCCAGTGACTACAAGATTCAGACACTCCAGTAAGGACTGGCTGTCCGGAAGGCGTCGTATCGCGGGGTTGACTTGCTTCGATTCCTCACGTTCGCCTTGTAGTGGACTCGGATTGTCTCATTGTTCGTGGGGCAGCAGATAACTCGCAGACCCTCCACTGCGCCTGCGGCGCTTCGGTGTGGATGATAGCGGGGGCCCTAGATGAAGCGGTCCAGGTGGGCTCGGGTGGCGTGGTCTGCTATGGCGGCGTTGATCTCCAGCGCGAGGGCGAGCACGTCGCGGCCTTGCTGGGCGGTGACTTGCGGTTGCCGGCGCGTGCGCACGCTCTCGAGAAACGATTCGATTTCGAAGCGCAGCGGCTCACCCGGGGAGATGGTGGGCTTGGAGAGTGCGAGACCGCTGAGAAGGCTGACTGCATCAGGTTGCGCTGGCGCGGCTTGTGGCTTGACGTCGATGAAGAGCAGGTCCTGGCGGGCGTAGTCGATGGAGACGTACTGATGGGGCTGAAAGAAGCGGAGTTTGCGGACACGCTCGGTGCTGACGCGGCTGGCGGTGAAGTTGGCGACGCAGCCGGAGGCAAACTCGATGCGGACGTTGGCGATGTCGACTTTACGAGAGAGGACGGGAAGTCCGACGGCCTGGAGGGAGTGGACCGGCGATTTCGCCAGGCTGAGGACGATATCGAGGTCATGCACCATGAGGTCGAGGATGACGTCGACGTCGAGCGAGCGTGGGGTGAAGATGCTGAGCCGGTGCGCCTCGAAGAACATGGGCATGTGGATATAGGGATGCACCGCGAGGACGGCGGGATTGAACCGTTCCAGGTGGCCGACCTGGAGGATGCACCGGTGACGCGTGGCCAGACCGATGAGTGCGTCGGCTTCGGCGAGAGATGCGGCGATCGGCTTTTCGACCAGAACATCGATGCCCGACTGGAGCAGCGCACCTGCGACGGCAGCATGGGCGCTGGTGGGTACGCAGACGGAGGCGGCATGGAGCTCGATTTCGCCAGCGGTGCGCGAAGCCAGGCAGCCATCGATATCGCGGAAAATGCGGCTCTCCGGAAAATCGGATTGCAGTGCCTGTGCTCGGGTGGGATCGCTTTCGACGATGGCAACAAGGCGGACGGACTGGCCGGGATCTGCGCCCAATTCGCGAATGACGCGAAGATGATTGCTACCGAAGGCGCCCGCGCCGATGACGGCATAGCCGATGAACTGAGGCGGTGCGGACGCCACAGAACTACTGTGCGCCGTTCTTGGCTTCGACGGCCCGGAGGCAGCGCGTGTAGAGCTCGAGCAGGTGAGTGACCTGATCTTCCGCTTTGCCGGCCGAGGGCGATGTGAAGCCGGTAGAACCGACAGCGGGGCGGCCAACGCCGGCGGTGGTCGCGATGAATTTGAGCAGATCGAGGGCGATGTCTTCGTTGCGGCGCGCGGCGCTGGAAAATGTCGCGGGTTGATCCATATACGTCCTCCGAGGCGATGCTAACAGGTGCTTGCCACACCGGCAAAAGCGCCTGCGGCGCGTTCTGTAGGTTTCGCTTCCTTTGATCGCTCGCGTCTGATGTTGCGGCTTGCGCGGCGAGACTACAGGTCCTTCGCTGCGCTCACGATGACATTGCGAAAATTTTAAGTGGAATGGCGGACTCCTCCATTTCGCTTCGCTCCGGTCGGAATGACGAACTGGAGTGAGGTGCTAGGGGATAGGGGCGAGGGTGAGACAGATGCGGCCGACAATGAGATCGGATGGCATCTCGTGTGGGCCGAGGGCGAGCAATTGCACAGGATAGTTGAGCTCGATCGGCCGAAGGATGAGGCGATTGTTTTCAAACTCGACGAGCCGGAACTGCAATGCGTTGCCGACGCGCACAGCGAAGATGGATGGTTGCGGCGGCTGATAGGGGACAGGCGAGTTGTAGTGGCGGTCGATGATGGCGATGGTTTCCGGCGGCAGCAGGGGTTGCATGCCGGAGGCCTGCTGTCGTGTGACACGCACGGAAACAAATCGAGACCATGAGCGGCGCGATGTAGCGCGACGGGAGCGCATCTGTTCGAGCATGCCGAGCGGAAGCTGCACGATATCGAGGGTTGCCGAACTGGGCGGCACGGCCTCATGAATGGCAGCGCCTGGTGCCACAACGGGAACAGCAGTGTGGGTGACGCTGCTTGCCGCTTCACGCGGAGTTGCGGCGGTGTCCTCGAGCGCGAGCAGATCTCCGACAGTGAGCATCTGAGCGCCGAGAAGACGATCGAGGCCGCCGAGACTGAGGGTGCGGCGCCGGCGAAGGAAGTTGGAAATATGCGAAGGCTTGAATCCGGTCTGGCGGGCGAGGAGAGCTCCATTCAGACTGCCTCGATCGATCCGCCGGAGGAGTTCCCTGCGGAGGCGCTCTTGCAGTTGGGTGAAGTTCATTGTGGAAAGTTAGCCAGTAGATAAAGATGCCATAGGGACGAATTGCCTGGGAGAAACGTAACTGTAACCGGTTCCTGTGGTAATTAGCTTTCGGGAATTTCCTGGCAACCTGCACTCTCCTGTTGACGCCCGTATTGTTGACCGTGCCGATACCTGTGTTTAGAGTCGCATTGCTTTCACCTGCAATTGCGGAGAAGCGCGTTGACGAGATAACAACTGCTGCAAGGGACGAAAAAGTCCGACAGTGGATGGTATGTCGCCGCCGCCGCGACAATAAATTGCAGAACCAATGCGGAATTTTCACCCGGAATCGATCTGTGCGCACATGGAAGGCCCGCCGCCATTCAGTGGTGGACGGCTATTCCTTCAGCAAGCTGCCGGAAGTCCCATGCGGACCGGAGAGAGCAGCCCAACAGATAACGAGTCTGCCGCGACACCTATGTGCGACGGCAGGCCTGATGCAGCCTTGGAGAAACGATGGAGTATTTAAGCGTTCAGTTGAAGGTATGTGAAGGATGCGGAGGTCTTTGGTTCCGCAGACAAAGTGAGGACGTTTACGGACGCTGCTGCGCGGGCAAGGTGGCACAGCACGCGAAGGCAAGGCCGGAGCGGCGCGGACGAGAGGCGAAACGGCACGCGATGGCGATGAGCCAGGCGGTTGTGATGGGAGGCGTGAAATGAGCGCCGCCCTGGTGGTGCGGTGTGTGCGAGCGAAAAGTGCCGCTCAGAAGCAGGAGCAGGCGGAGACAGCGGTAGCGACGAAAGCACCTGTGGAGGTGGCTTTCTACCGCAAGTACACAGAAGGAATGCTGCGGCGGTATATGTATCGTTCGATGGAAATTGGAAAGGTGCCGTCGCTACTAGGCGATTTCACTTTCCGCGGGAAATCGAGCAATCGAAAGGGATACACCTTCGAGGACTCGCTGATCTTTGTACACGACGTGGAGCGATGCCTGGCGCGGCTGAACCGCCTGGAGCGCGAGCTGGTGGGCAGGATTGCGCTGCAAGAGTACACGTTGGCGGAGACGGCTGCGTTGACGGGCATGAGCGTGCGGACGGTGGTGCGCCGTTATTCGGAGGCACTGGATCGGCTGACGCAGGTATTTCTGCGGCTGGAACTGCTGCAAGTGCCCGGCAGTCGCTGAGTGTCAAGCCCTGCGCAAGGATGGCGTGAGGGTTAAGCGATAGAAGTGATGCGAGTTAGGTGATTGCAAAAAATTGCCACTTCATTCTTCTCGGATTGATATTCTGGATTTAAGAGTTGAGACGAGAGAAAAAGGGTGGGGCGCCGGGGCGCTTCACCCTTTTGTTTTTGTCTGGTTTGGATGTGGACAGGGACGTGGGTAAGAAGAAGGTAGTTCGCAGGGATGGAAAGTTCGAAGGAAAAGAAGCCGGAGCGAAGGTTGGCGCGGAAGAGCAGATAGCCAAGAGACAAACCGAGTTGAAAGGGACGACAGCCTCCGAGACCAAGAAAGAAAAAAAGAAGCGTCCGGTGGCATGCATTCAGCGCTATACGGACCGGGAGTTTCGGCGCGAGTTTCCCGCGGTCTTTGAAGCGCTGATGGAGAAGGCCAAGGCGGCCGGCACAGCGGAGATCCGGATACTGCTCCAGATTGGGAAGTTCGGCGATCCGAAGGTGGCGAAGCGGCGTGGCGTGAAGAGCCTCAGCGAAATGCTGATGGATGAACTGAAGCGGCGGCAGGATGAGCGAGAGGCAGCCGCAGAGAATGCGAAGACAGAAGCGCAGGCAGAAAGCAAATGAAGCGAGCAGCGAGGGAGCGACGAGTGACAGCGATGTTGAGAATGGATAAGTGCTGGTGGCGCGGGGTGCTGTGGCTAACGGGTTTATCGCTGTTGATGCCGATGCGCGGTCTCGCAGTACAAACCACAAACGTCCAGGGCACCGTGTACAGGGCGGATGGCTCAGTGGCCCAGGGGATGATGCTGGTGAGTTGGCAGGGCTTTACGGCAGCGGATGGAAGCGCAGTTGCTGCAGGAAACATGACAGTGACGATCGCGCCGGACGGAAGCGTGAATATGGCGCTTGCTCCCAATGCGGGGGCGAATCCTCAGGGGTCGTACTACACGGTCGTCTACCACATGAGCGACGGCACGGTGCAGAAGGAATATTGGGTGGTGCCGCAGGGACCGACGGCGACGATATCCCAGCTACGGGCCAAGGTGGTGCCAGCGGCGGTAGCACAGCAGTCAGTGACGCAGCAGTACGTTGATACATCGATCAGCACGTCGATCGGCGCCCTGCAGGGCAGCTATCTGCGGTTACAGGGCGGGACGATGGGAGGTGCGCTGAATCTGTCGGGCGATCCTACGTCGGCACTCCAGGCGACGACGAAGCAATACGTGGACAGCGCCACTGCGGGTCTGAGCAGCAGTGTGGCAAGCAAGCTGCCGCTTACCGGGGGGGCTCTTACGGGGCCGCTTACGTTGGCTGCCGATCCTGGCTCTGCCATGCAGGCGGCGACCAAGGAGTATGTGGATGCCCATGTCGGGACGCAGGCGGATTGGAATGCCGCGGCGGGCTCGGCGCAGATCCTCAACAAGCCCAACTTTGCGGCGGTAGCCACCTCCGGCAGCTATACCGACCTAAGCGGCAGGCCGACGCTGCCTGCCTCAGCTATCGTGGGTATCTCGGACGCTCAAGCGCTCACTAATAAGATCGTGGACGGCGTTACGCCCGCGGCGATGGCATTCCTCGACGCCACAAGTTCAATTCAGACGCAGCTTAACGGGAAACTCCACGCGGCAGTCGCGGACGTCAGCGGCCTCTATTCGAGCACGCAGTATAACCCGGCAACGGTGACATGGATCGACACCGCGTTCGGAGGCACGGCGAGTGCATCAATCAACGGAACAAAGCCGGAAATCGTGGATACCCCAGGATCGTCGTGGGTGGCTACATCGGGTGGGACATACTTCCTAGCAGGCGGCGGCCTGGGACTCTCATCTGGCGGAGGGGCGGGGCTACTGAATGGAGGAAAGGCTCAATCCGCAATCACATGGACAAATGTGACCTTGACGAGCGGCGACGTCGACTTTGCCATGAATGCGAATCCTGGATACACGCAGGCACTCGTCCTGAGCATGAACGTCAGCGCTCACACATGGACGCTCGCTGATTACGGCGTCTCTCCGGCATCGACCTTGGCATCGGGCAGCTTTACAGGTAACAGCGGCAATATCGTAATGACGATCGGTGTCGGTGGCGCAGTCAGTGGCAGCGCATTTGGAAATGCTTTTTCAGGGACGCTTGCATCGAACAGCGCCACGCTGACGAACACGTATATTGCTGTAAATCCTCATTCCGGGACAGGTTCGGCGAAGCATCTTACGCAAATGGCAGCAGGCTACGCGCCTTCCACCATCGCGTGTTCCGGCTTCTATAACTCGGATGGCACCTGCTCAACGTCGGGTGCTAACAGCTTTGTCGTGAATGATAACAACGGTCACCAGGCATCGCTTCCAGAGAAGGGCACTGTCACAACGACAACACTCGCGGGCGCGCAGCTCACTTCGATTGCATGGCAGGACGATCTGAAGGCCGGCGTTTACGATCCACGTGACCCGCGATGGGGGAATATCTATGGCACCCCATTGCAGCAAGCCCAGGCGGCACAGGCCATGTCAAATCAGATGGCCTGCGATCTAACGACCGGCGTAGTTTCTAATGCCGTAGCGAAGTGGCCGCAGGGCAGCTTCTATATCGATAAGCTTTTTATCGCGCCGGGATCGAGTTGGGAGGGCGCGGCCACGTCGACCGGCGGCACGCAGTGGCACTCTCTATATAACAACCATCTGATGGCGCAAATACCGCAGAGCATGACAGTCACATGCGCGGACGGAGCTAGCCACACAGATAGCGCGTCGGCAGGGCATATATCTCACTTCTCCCTGCAGGGCTGTGCGAATGGCGGGTGCTCCAATGCTCCCGGAGATACGGGAATCTATGCGAACGGAGGTCCTGGAAACAACGGTATCGAGATATCCGACACGGCAGGGATGATTGAACATGTCACGGCCAATTATTTCGGTGGCTATGGTATCCGTGTCGATGGCCAGGATACGAAGGCATACCACAATTCCGTTAACAACAACCTCAACTGGTACTACTACGGCTACTACAAAGGTGCCGGCGAAAGTCTGGTCAGCCCTGAAGCCAGTGTGACGACGACAGGAGCGACCAGCTCGGTGACGCTGAGCTGGTCGGCTGTCACCGGCGCGACGGGCTATATTGTCTATCGCGGCACAACACCTGGAGGCGAGAACGTCTTTTACAAGACGACGACGAACAGCTTTACCGATACCGGAGCCGCCGCTAACGGTGGGCCGAATCAGAAGTTCAGCACCACGGGGATAGCTGCGCCAGGCACGATCACGCCAACATCCTCGACGACGGGCGGCACTCTCGCAGCCGGAACCTACTACTACACGGTGACATCGCTGGGGGCGGACCCGAGTTCTATCGGGAGCTGGTATGGGAGCGCGGAGCTGATTGGAACGGATGTTATGGCAGACGGTCTGGAAGCCTATGGCTTGTTCGACCAGCCGACCGTCTTCACCTATCACCATTTGGCGGACATCGTTACAGGAGGCGGAGATGGCCACTTCGATCATCTCTGGCCGCAGCTTGGTCAGGTAGGCATCGCGCAGCCTTATGCTGCCGGTCTGGGAACACATATTGAAAACGTTCGCGTGGACTTCGCTCGTCTGGAAGGTATCTGGATCAATGATCCAAGCGTCTGGATACAAAACGGAATCGTCGACGGAAGCTGTACGGGAGCGAATGCATTAACGATCAACACCGGACAAGACTCCAGCTTTTACGCCGGCAAATGCGATCAGTTGGCATCGTGGGGTGGCAATACCAACGTAAGTGGCGTCTGGTTCTCAGACAACAACGGATTCGGCCCGACCTACAAGACAGCAGACATCATGCTGAACGATGCGGCATCCGCAGCAACGAATGTCATAGGTGCAAAGTTTGAGTTCTTTCCTGCGCAGGGCGTAAAAGGCGGTTATCTTTTCCAGCCATCTACAAGCTATAGCGGATCTATAACCGGTCCAGTTCCAAACATACAAGGACTGTGGGAGGCATCTCCCGTTGATACAAGCCCTATTACGTACACAGGCTTTACCGGTGCCGCGCAAGGACAGAATTTATACCTGATTGGTGGTAACAGCAACGTGACGTTGCAGAATAACCCGCCATACCTGGTTACATGCTCTGGCCAGAACATAAATATGGGGAACGTTCGATCCTATCTCGAGTTTCATATCTGGGGTGGGAACTACAACAGGATGTGGGAGGTATGCGATGACCAACCTACTGTTGGAAGCTCTGAGACAGTAGCTTTCTCGGCTACTCCGACATTCTCGCCGAGCACCAGAGCAAGCATGATCACCCTGACTGCGAACATTACCAGCTTTACCCTCGCAGCCGGTGTGGACGGCCAGGAGAAGACACTCACGTTCTGTCAGAACGGCACCGGCGGATTTACTGTGGGGGCGCCGGCGAATGTGCACGGGTTCTTCACGGTGGGCACGACGGCGAGTAAGTGCAGCGCGCAGCACTTCACCTACTCGGCAGGGCAGGCGGCATGGCTGGCTGACTCACCCGGTGTCGCGAATGAGTGAGGAAAGATGGCGATTGCTTCTTTTGCAGATAGATGAGGGAATTCGCAACGCTTAGCTGCGTGAGCACGAACAGAAGGTTAGGAGCGGAGGCCTCGCGAGATTGTGGGGCCTTTTTGCTTTTGGAGATGTTGAGTTGCAGCGGCCGATCGGCGGTCGCGCTAGCTGCAGGCACATGAATAGAAGGAGGAGTAAATGGGAATGAATGGTGTTTTTGCAGAGATTGGCCACGGTGTCGAAGTTGCAGTAAAGGATGTACTTCACGGAGCCGAGGGGGTACTGACGGTTGGAGGCAAAGTGCTCAAGGTGATTTCCGATGTGAAGGCAATGTCTCCTGAGTTCAAGTCGAATCTGGCGACACTCGTAGATGATGCCAAGGCGGTTGCGGTACCTCTCGCACCTGTGATTGCAGGCGGTGGTGAAAATGTCGCTGCCGACCTGGTGGCGCTGGCGCCGGTTACTAAGGATGTGCTGAAGCTCGTGAAGGACTTCATCGCCTTCCTTCCGAGTGTCGAGGCTGCTCTCAAGATGGTGGACGCGGATCTGAAAAGCGCGTAGCAGAAGCCTTCCAGGTGGTGATGCGACGGCATGAATGTTTGCCGATTTGTTCCGCACTGGGATCCGATCAGCACTGGGGAGATAACGAGCTGAGATGAATGGCGATCTGGAGGAGTTGCTGGCGTTAGGGCGGATGCTAGACGAGCCAGCCGAGACGCTGGGTGGCGAAACGGCGGGAATTTTTCTAGCAGAGGCGCTGTTGAAGGTGCGGACGCGCATGGGGGCGTTCGCACCGCTCAAGCCGAATCGTGCACAGAGAGAGTTCGAGCGGCGCCGTGGCCGCGCCAATATTGTGCTGAAGGCCCGGCAAATGGGTATCACCACATGGGTGGCTGGACGGTTCTTTCTGAAGACGGTGACGCAGCCGGGCACGTTGAGTGTGCAGGTGGCGCACACACAAGAGGCGGCGGAGGAGATCTTTCGCGTGGTGCGGAGATTTCATAGCGAGCTGCCGGAGGGATTGCGGGAGGGGGCGTTGCGGACGTCCCGGGCGAATGCACGGTCGCTGGTGTTTCCGGAGCTGGACAGCGAGTATCGCGTGGAAACGGCGGGCGATCCGAACGCAGGTCGCGGGCTCACGGTGCAGAACCTGCATTGCTCTGAGGTGGCGCGATGGCCGGGCGATGCGCGAGCAACACTGGCGGGGCTGCTGGCGACCATGCCGGCCGCGGGCGGTGAGGTGGTGCTGGAGTCCACCGCGCAGGGCGCTCACGGTTGTTTCTATGAGGAGTGGATGCATGCAGAGGCGAATGGCTGGGTGCGGCACTTTTTTCCGTGGTGGTGGGAGGCGAGCTATCGACTGGATGCGGGTGCAGATGCAGAGTCGGAGGAGGAGCGCGCTCTTGTCTCGAAGCATGGACTGACGCGGGAGCAGATTGCGTTCCGGAGACGGCTGCAACGGCAGTTCGGGGTCTTGGCGCGGCAGGAGTATCCGGAGAGTGCAGATGACTGCTTCCTAGCGAGCGGGAGCTGCGTGTTCGACACAGAGGCGATCGACCGGCGATTGCGCGATGTGCCAACGCCGGCAGAACGACGCTGGGCAGGTGCGCTGGAGGTGTGGCTGAAACCGATGCCCGGACGTCAATACCTGGTTTCGGTGGATCCGGCGGGCGGCGGGAGCGAAGGCGATTATGGGGCGATGCAGGTGCTGGATGCGGCGACCGGATTGCAGTGCGCTGAGTTCCAGGGCCGGTGCGGATTGCTGGAGCTTGCGGAACGGGCGGCGACGCTGGGACGCGAGTACAACGGTGCGATGCTGATTGTCGAACGGAACAATCATGGTGCGGGCGTGCTTGCGCATCTGACCGGGACCCTGCAGTATGCGGGACTGTATCAGCAGGACGGGCAGGCGGGATGGTTGACGACGGCATTATCGCGGCCTCGCGTGATCGAGCAGATGGAGCAGTTGTTGGGTGAGGGAGCGGAGGGCGTGATGAGCGCGCGTCTGCTGCGGGAGATGAAAACATTTGTGCGGGACGCGCGCGGACGGACGGGGGCGGCGCAGGGGCAGCATGATGATCTGGTGATGGCGATGGGGATCGGACTGGCCGTTCGCGCGGCTGCTCCTGCGGCGGTACTGGCCGTTCGCGCGACTGCTCCTGCGGCGCGCGATGTGGGTTTCGCTCCCTTCTCTCGCTGACAGATGACGGAAATAGCGGATCGGAGCGGGACCGTTAGAATCGCTGGCAGGAGAACGACACGTGGCGGTACTGGCGGTGCAGCAGATTCGGGCGATGCGTGGCGGTGCACAGAGCCAGTTGATGCTGGGCTCGGACGAGAACCTGTGGGTGGTGAAGTTTCAGAACAATCCGCAGCATACGCGGGTGCTGGCGAATGAGTACCTGGCGACGCGACTGGCGGCGAGTGCAGGGCTGACGGTGCCGGCGTGCGACGTGATTGAAGTGACGGAGTGGCTGATTGCGAATACGCCGGAGCTGGTGATCCAGGTACCAGGAGGACGGGAACGTTGCCAGGCGGGGCTGCATTTCGGATCGCGGTTTGTGGGCGGCTTGATGCCGGGGCAGGTGGTCGATACCCTCCCGGAGCCACAACTTGGGGAGATAAAGAACCTGCGAGAATTTGCCGGCATGCTGGTGATGGATAAGTGGATGTCGAACGTGAATGGGCGGCAGGCGGTATTCGGCAAGCGGCCGCGGGAGCGAAGGTACACGGCAACGTTCATTGACCAGGGATATTGTTTCAACGCGGGTGAATGGAAGCTGATCGACACGCCGCTGCGGGGCGTGTTTGTGAGCAACCTGGTATATGAGCGGGTAGTTGGATGGGAGAGTTTCGAGCCATGGCTCGGTCGGGTGGAGCGGATGGACCCGCAGACAATATGGTCAGCAGCGGAGTCGATTCCGCCGGAGTGGTACGGCGGCGATACCGCAGAGCTGGAGCAGCTGATAGAGGCGCTGATTGCGCGGCGCGTGCGTGTGCGAGAGTTGATTGATGGATTTCGGGAATCGCAGCGGATGCCGTTCCCATACTGGGGTAGACCCGCTGCAGAGGTCATGCCGGCAATTTTTGCGGAACCATTCCCAAAGGGGGAGTGGCGGACGAAAACAGGCGCGGGAAAGCTGGTGATGTAGGTGGTGGGGTGGAACAATGCGGGTGGGTGAGAGAGTGGAGCTGGAGTTGCGAAGCGGGGTTCGGCAGTGACGGATCGGCAGAGATGTGAGTTCTCGCTGATCCGGTATGTGCCGGATCCGGTGAAGAACGAGTTCGTGAATATCGGCGTGCTGCTCAGGAGCGAGGACGCGCGGGCGGCTGTGCGTTTTACGCGCGACTGGAGCCGAGTGCGCTGCGTAGATCCGGATGCCGATACAACAATGCTGGAGGCGCTGGAGGCGGAGATAGGGCGGCGGCTGGCGCAGGATGCGCGGGTTGGTGTGGCGTCGCTCGAGGATGCACTCTCGAACGCGGTGCAGTTGACGAAGGCCAAGGCGTGCCTTGCGGAGTCGTTTGCGACAGAGCTCGAGGGACTAATGCAGCTCTATGTACTCACGGCGAAGCGCCGTCGGGAGAGCCGGAAGACAGGCCGAACCGCGCTGCAGGCGAGGATACGCACCGAGTTTGAGCGTGCGGGAGTGTGGGCGCTGATGCAGCGGCGCATCGATGCGGCGAGATACACGCGGGCGGGTGATCCGCTGCGCATCGATTGCGGCTATCGGCCGAATGGAGTGGTGCGGATGTTTCACGCAGTATCGCTGGCCGGGGATGTGGAGGGCGCGAAAGTATTGGCGTTTTCCTCGGCGGATCTGATGGAAGGCGTCGCTCGCGTGGAGCACGCGAAGCTGGAGTTGACGGCGATTGTTGAGCCGATACGGGACGTCGCCGCGGAAGATGTTGAAGAGGAGCAGGCATCATATCGCTTTGGCGTGGAGACGATGGAACGCGAGCATATTCGTGTGCTGACAACCTCCGACTTGGGTCGGGTTGCAGAGACGGCGAGGCGGGAGTTGCGGGTGTAACAAGAGAAGACAACTGCAGAAAAAGGCAGACAACGACAGACGACCGCAGGTTAGAGGGTTGATCTGGAGTGCAAAGGGTGAGGCTACGGCTTCGCCCTTTTTCTTTTGTGGTGAGACGAGGTTGAAAGGGTGAGGGCGAATGAGTGTGCGAGCGAATATGCGTGAGCTTTGGCGCCGGGTGAGTTCCATGGATGCAAGCAGTGGCCAGGCGGTACTGCCGCGGCAGACGCAGTTTTTGCCATCGGTGCTGAACCCGTATCACGCGGGACAGGCGCTGCTGCCTAAGCCGACTCCGGAGAACCTGCGGCGTTTTGCGGAGACACCGGTGGTGCGGCGCGCGATCAATCTGATCAAGGACCGGGTGGCGGCGATGCAATGGCAGGTGCGGGTGCGGGCGCATTGCGTTGTACCGGCCGATGCAGCGGAACGGATGACGGCGTTGCGGTGGTCGCTCGAAGAACCGAACGAATCAGATTCTCTGCGCACCCTGTTGGAGCAAGTGCTGGAAGACATGCTGGTGGGTGGCTTCGGCGCAGTGGAGATGGAACTGACAGGAATTGCGGATCGGCCGGTTGCGCTGTGGGCGGTCGATGGCGCGACGATCCGGATTAATCCGAAATGGCAGAGCGGGAACGAGGTGCCGCGATATGCGCAGGCGAATCTGCTGCAGAGTCCGGATAAGGCGGTGCCGCTCGACGACGACCAATTGATGTACATCCGGATGAATCCGCGAACACATACACCATTCGGCCTGGGCCCGCTGGAAGTGGCCTTCGAGACGGTGAACAGCCTGCTGAGTGCACAGCGCTTCGCGGGCAAGCTGGCGAGCAATGCCGTGGTGCAGTACGCGCTGTGGCTAAACGAAGCGACGCCGGCTGAGCATGAACGATTGATCCGCTGGTGGCAGGACGAGGTCGAGGGCACGGGGCGCGTACCGGTACTGAGCACGGAGCAGAAGCCAGAGGTGCTGCGCTTCGGTAGCGGAACCGATGCCGACCTGCGCATGGAATGGCAGACCTTTCTGATCCGGATGGTGGCGAACGCCTTCAGTCTGCCGCCGATGCTGCTGGGATTGGAGAACGATGTGAATCGCGCAAGCTCGTCGGAATTTGGAGACGAGGCATTTCGCGGAGCGGTAGTACCGGTGGCGCGCCTGCTGGAACAGCACATCACGCGCGACGTCTTCGGCAAACGGTTGGGATGGCGGGAGTTCGAGTTCCGGTTTACTGAGCTGGAGTCGCGTGATGAGGCGACAGAGTTGCAGATCCAAATGGAGCTGTTGAAGGCGGGAGTGCTGACGGTCAGCGAAGTACGGGCGCTGCGCGGATTGGGGGCCGCGCAGCCGCAGGAACAGGCAGTGAACGAGGGAACGAATCAGGAGATCGGGGAGACGGAATGAAGCTGGATGCGATGGCGGTGACGATGCCGCTGGTGCAGGACCATCCCAACCGGGTGCCGTTTGAGGGAGTGCTGACATATGTGGATGTGCCGAGCGATCGCGCGCCTTCGGGATCGCGGGGCCGGCGCGTGATCCTGACGCATGGGGCAGCAGATGCGGCGCTTCCGTCGCTGCTCGGCATGGCGGTTGATTTTTGCCCTGGATGGGATGGCCACGATGCGCGGCGGAAGTGCGGGATTATCACGGATGCGGAGATCGTGAGTTCGCGCGGCGGTACGGGTGAAGTGCGGGTGGCGGGGTATCTGTTCGGGCGAGATTTTCCTGAGGTAGAACGGCACCTTCGCTCTACCCCAGCCGAGCAGATGGGCATGAGCTACGAACTGGCGGATGCCCATGTGGAAGACATGCGGGCTTCGGTGTGGCGGCTGACCAAGGTGACCTTCACGGGAGCGGCGATTCTGCTGCGCGAGAAGGCTGCGTATGGACGGACGTCCTTCCGCTTGCGCGCCGCGAAGAGCAGCAGCGGGAGAAAGCAAGCGCTCGCGGCACATCGCGCTTGAGTCAAGTGAACTGCGTCACCAGAAAGTGAAATGCACTGGAAGTGAAAGGCACAGGAAAGCGAGGAGACGATGGACGAGCAAATTGCAAGTGGAGCGGCGATGGAGACCACAGAGCGTCTGCAGGCGGCGACCGAGAGGCTGGAGAAGACGGTCGCATGGCTGGAGGAGCGGCAGGCAGCAATGACGGGTGACGTGGCCAGGATTGTGGCTACGGTGGATGCGACTGCCGATGCGCGGCAGCGCGAACTGGAGCGAAAGCTGGAAGAGGCGGAGCAGCAGATTGTTGAGCTGAAGGCGCAAGCGTCGGCTGCTACAGGCGCACGCAAAACAGTTCCGGTATCGACCATGCAATTGCTTGCAAAGCAGGGCCTCAGCAGCGTGGACGGGCTTGAGGCCGGCTCGCTGGATTCTGCACTGACGGGGTTGAGCCTGGAACAGCGGGTTGCCGTGAAGGCGCAACTGATCCGGAGCGGCGCTCTGGCATAAAGCGGGCCGGAGGCGGAGGGAAGTATATCCCTTCACTTCGCGTCTGCGGCGCTCCGGTCGGGATGACGAGAGTGAACGAGGGTGCGTGCTGCGATGTATGCAGCAGGCGCCCTTTTCTTGTTTGGCAACAGTGACTGCTCTTTTGAGAGCGAAAGGAAGAATTCATGAACGCACAGTTTCTCGATATTCACTCGGCGGCAGACTTCATCGGGCCCGGCGCAGTTGAGGTTCCGTTCTATCAAACGGAAATCACCGACCTGGTTCGCCGCCGCGGCATGTTCGGCCAGCGCATCAAGCAGGTGCCGGCCACTGGCCATCCATCGCGCTACTTCGAACAGACTGCAATCCCCAATCCGGGCACGGCCGGGTTCGTCGATCCGCGCAACATCACTCCTTCTTTGGTGACTCCGACCCGCGTGGAGCGGAGTGTTCCCTTGAAGGGTCTGGTTGCTCAGCTGAACTACAACCTGTTTGATATGGAACTGGGTGTACAGCAGAAGCAATTCGCATACCTTCAGGCGAAGGACCTGATCGACACAGTGGATGGCGTGCTGCACACCCACGATATTGCATTGTGGAATGGCAACGACACTTCGTTGAGCACGCCGACCAGCACGCAGTACTTTGGCGCGGCCGGCCAGATTGCGGCAGGCGGCAACGTGGCTACGATCACGACTACGGAAAGCATCGTGGACGGGATCAAGTCGCAGATTGCGCAGATGGTGTCGAGCACCAACTTCGCTGTGCGGCCTAGCGCGATCTATGCCAACCCGGTATTGCTGGACCTGATCGACCGCGAGATGAAGGCCGAGTTCAATGTGGTCCTCAATTCGCGTGAGATCACGAGCGGCTTCACGGTGAAGACCTTGTCCACCCAGGCGGGCGAACTGCCGCTGATTCCGGAGTGGGCGCTGAGCTATACCGGGACACCGGGCTCGGGCAGTGCATCGCTGCCAGCGTACATCGTGACGGAAGACCTGATCGAGTATCACTGGCTGAGCGAGTCAGCTCCACGGATCTTCCAGCTCGGTCTCCCGAACTCTCTGGCTTCGCAGTATGTGGTGGTGAAGTTTGGCGGGCTGGTGGTGAAGGGCGCGAACTATGCGCACGCACAGGTGACCGTGCAGCGTTAGAGCGCGCAGGCTGCCCGAACCTGAGCAGCACACGCGGCGCACTAGAGGGCGGTCCGAGGACCGCCCTTTTTCGTGCGCGAATTTACGCCAGAGAGATGTAATACCACGCGGCCGGCACAAGACCGCGGATGAGGAGAAGTGCGGATGGCCTACTTAGAGACGACGGAGTACGAGAGCTACGGTCTGGCAGCCGACACAACTGACGATTGGATTGCCGTGGCATCCGGAATGATTGACGCCTATTGCCGCCGCTCCAGCATATTGGCAACGCAGTATCTGGAGAGATTGCGTGTGGTGGAGGGCAGCCAGACGGTGCGGCTGAGCTATCTGCCGCTGGTTGCAGTATCCCCCGCCACTATACCGCTGGTGATGGTGCGGGGCCGGTATATGCGGCCGCGCCGCGGGGAACTATCGCCGGTGGGGTTGGATGTGGTGGCGTATGCATTTTCGCTACCCGGTGCATGGACACAGGTAGATCCCGCGTCGATCGACTTTATGCCCGATACCGGCGAGCTGACGCTGCCATATAACGTGCTGGGATTGCCGTATAGCGAGGTCGAGGTGACCTACACGGCGGGATGCGCCGCGGTGCCGGAACCGGTGAAGATCGCCTGCGCCCAATTGGTAAAGAACGCGCAAGCCACGCCCGGGTTGAATGTGAAGACCAGCAAGATGGACACGATGTGGATGCAGTACTTCTCCGACTCGCTAATGGATGCACAGGTACAGCAATTGCTGCGGCCATATGTGGCGACGAGGCTGGGCTAGCGATGAGCGACCTAAGCCTGAGATCGAAGCAGGGAGGATGGCAACGAATGGCGGATGCACTGTTGCGCTCGCTGGGCGGATCGATAGCCATGTTAAGGATGCCGGCCGCGGCAACCAACGCGATTGGAGAACAGTTGGGAGCACCTGTGGGCGGATTTGTGGATCTTCCGCTCTCCCCCGCGGCATTCCGCAGAGTCCGGGTCGCGGTCACCGATGGCAATCAGGCGGCCTATGAGTTGCTGATTTCCGCTTCGGCGGTGGACGCGCAGGTGAGCCAGCTTGGGCTTACCTCTGCCGAAGTGCTCTTCGCGATGGCGTTGGGAATAAAAGTGGGGAACGAGTTCTTCGTGATTGAAGGCGTCTCCTTCACCAGCGCAGCGGGGTTGGCCTGCCTGTATCGCGTGCGGCTGCGGGAAGCCGCCACGCAGAGCTATTGAGAGGATGAGATGAAGAAGGCACGTGATTCTTTCTATGTGGCGATGCGTGATCGGCTGCAGGTACTCAATTCGACACGGCAGGTCATGATCCGCGGTGTTTGGCGGCCCGGTGTGCTGGTCGAGGAGAACGAGAGCTTTGCCGCGATTGTTCCCGATAACGTATTTGTTCTGCGCTGGACGAAGACGCTGGTCGATGAGCAGCACGCGCTGATGCGTACACAACAGACGTGCGAGATCCAGTACCAGACCGCCGGCACGGCCTCTGCGGGCGGGCTGGATCGCGGCACGATGCTGACGGAGATGGACGCGGAACTGTTGTCCATTCTGCAACCACAACAGGTACAGAAAACCGACTACAGCGTGACTCCACCGGCCCCGATGGGGACACGTGTGTCGTGGACTGGGCCGGTACTTGGACCGGTGATGCGCGAGCGTGACCGCCTGGTACGCAAAGCTGAAATTACGGTGGTGAGCTACGAGGAGGCAGGAGAGCTATGAGTACACCAGCATTGGTGATGCAGCCGGGCCTTCCACCTTCGGTGCGTCGAGTACGCGGCTATTTTGCGCCGGTCAATCGGCTCACGGCTGCGCCGACTGCATTCGATGGGACGGCAGCGGTTGGATTTGATCCGGACACGCCGCCGACTCCATGGGTAGATCTGGGATGGATCCGTGGGTTCACGCGGACGTCTGAGACCAAGATGCAGGTGGTGGAGAGCGGAGCGCCGGGCATCGTTCTATTGCAGGGACGGCAGAACGTCGGTGCGACTCTGAGCGTGACCTTCGAGCGCTGGTCCAAGTTGACGATGGCACTCAGTGGCGGCGCTCAACAGATCAACGTGCTGAAGACGGCTTCGACTCCGGTTGCGATCGCAGCCGCGAACTCTACGGCGACATTTCTGAGCACCCCAAATGGGACCGGCACAATCGTGGCTGGAGACATCATCGCGGTAGATGCGGACTACAGCGGCCAAACGGGTTACATCGGCGCGGGAGCGTCGGCTGCGTACCTGGTGACGGCGCTCAGTGGCGGCGATCCGCACTGGATTCGCCGGATGACACTCAACGTTGGGCGTGTGACCGCGGTGACCGCGAGCGGGCTGCAGCTTGCAGAGCCTCTGCTCACCGGTGTGCCGACGCAGGGTATGCAGGCACAGTCGGTGGTTGCGTTCGAGGATCGAGAGGGCGGCACCTTCTTCCAGGAGTGGTCTGGGCTGTTTTGCATGCAAGGCGAACAGGGGGACGCGCTGTTCTTCTACTATCCGCGTTTGCAGACGATGGGGGGAGCTGGAGAGTCCGTCGTTCCGATAACAGCGCCGCTCTCTGACGTGTTGCTGAGTGGCCGTTTCATCGCTCTTCCCGTTCTCGATGCGATGGATGGGTCACAGGTGTGCTGCTACCGCACTTACCTGCCGAGCGCAACCGCCCAGATTTAGAGCCGGACGCGCTTCTGCACCTTCCTCAGCGGCTTGAGGTGAGGTGCGCTTCTTCACGAACCGCGCCGATAACTATCCGCAGTGAGTTTGCCGAACGCCAAGAAAGCAGGAAAAACGTGAAGATCACGATCGACAATCTCGATGGAAGCGGCGCGCTGGACTACACGAATTCGCTCAGCGGGGCTGCGCCTTTGATGATTGAGCGGAAGTTGAACCAGCCAAGTAGTTGCACACTGAGCATTGCGCAGGAGGGCCTGCCCGTGCCTCCGGGTGGAGCTCACGTTGTCGTGACCGCCGATAACGAGGTGGTTCTCTTCACCGGCTACACGATCGCTGCTCCTGCCCGGTCGTATGCGGGGATGGGAACGACCGGTCCAAATTACCTGCTGCAGCTCTCGTGTTTGAGCGATGAGGTGATTCTTGACGCCAGAGTAAGCGAGAAGACGATCGAGTGCGTTGCTACTCCGGTGATCGATCTACTGACGAAAATAACCGGGCGCGCCACGACCCAGTCACTCGCGGTGAGTGGCGACGCCACATCGACACGCATCGGTGGCTTTCAGCCACTGGCCGGCAAAAGTTGGTCCGCGAATGTCGGCGCGCTTGCAAATGCTGCTCGCGCCAGTTATCGCGTCGTGAATAATGCCGTGTTGCTCGAGAGTGTCGGGGATGTGGTGCACGCGTTGGTGGAGAGCGACGGGAGTTTCAATCGCAGTGCTTTCAAAGGATCGCGCAGCCGCCTTGCTGTGAACGATGTGACGGTATGCGGCAAGGAAGAACCACAGGCGTACGTGACGGAGATATTCGAAGGTGACGGGATCACTTCGATTTATCAGTTGAGTGAAGCGCCTTTTATGGAAAAGGCGACACTGCTTTTCGACACCTTCACGGGCAGCACGGTTGACACCCAGCGGTGGGTGACTGTCGACGGAGGCGGTCACGTGTCGCTTACCAGTCGCGGGCTGACCCTGGGCGGCAGCCAAGGTGCGGGCGCCGCCAGCAGCGTGGTCGCCGTGGATGCTGTCGAAATGGGCGGTGTATTGCTGATCGAGCTTACTGGGCTAGAGGTCGATAGTCTGGGAGAAGGCTACTTCGCCGGCCTATCTTCGGGCGCGGTGAGCCCTGCGAATCTGGCGGCTGCCTTTCATGTGCGGCCGAACGGCACGAGCACGGTTGTGGCGCCGATCGTGCTGGGTGTAGAAGCCGGCGTGACCACGACGCTGCAGAGCGGGCACACCTACACGCTTCGGTTGCGCTTTCATTGCAAGGACCGGCAGCGTGCACTTCAGACTTACACCGCGGGCGGGGAGAATGGTCCAGTTCAATTCGGTGGCCAGACATTAACTGCGGAAGCTGACTTGGTGATGGAAGTGCAGGAGACCACGGGCGGCGCGCAGTTTCCCGTCGTCGTGCTATACGACGGATCCATGACGCAAGCACCGGCGAGTTGCACGCCGGTGGTGGTAGACAGCGTGAGCTTTCTAGGTAGCATTGCGAGCTTTGAATTGACGCGACCGGGAGACGTCTGGGTGAATTGCACACCGGCTGGTTCGGCTGCGGCCACGCAGCGTCTGGGAGCCAGCGCGCAAACATCACAGGCGAAGATCATGAGCACCGGCAGGATGAGCTTTTACCCCGGAAATGTGCCCGCGGAGGGCACTGTGATTCGGATAAGCTATCGCATCGGTGGACGTGCGGTTACGCGCATGACGGCGCCCACGTCGTCTCCAGTCAGCAGCTTGATTTTGACCGCAGAGCATCCGGTAACGCGCAGCTCCGCCGATTGCGAGAATGCTGCGTTGGCGCTTCTGGCCACATCAACATGGTCGGAGGGCGCGTGGAAGGGAACATATACGTGCTGGAATCCGCACCAGACCGCGGATATCTGGCCGGGCGACCTACTGCAGGTAGATGCGCCATCCGCAGATATTTCGACTGAGCTGCTGGTGCGCAGCATACAGATTCGCTCCACTTCCTGCGCTCCAGAACTGCTCAGCTACACGGTGGCATTTGCCAATGAGTGGGCTGAGTCGCTTTCGCTGAAGATGAACGAGGGCGCACCTTTGAACGCATGGCTGCCGCCTACTGCGTTGACAAATCCTACGGCTCTGGTCTCTGCGCGCGACCTATCGGTCAGCAGCGTAAGCACTACGCAAATTCAGGTGCAGGCGGGTTTAGCCCCTCCAAGCGGCGGTGGCTTTGAAGTGCGCCGCAGCGATTGGAAATTCGGCGCAGGCGATGGGGCCGATCTCGTGCTGCGCAGCCCGGTGCCGAACTTCACGATTGTTCGCGAGGCACCGGTGGAGCGCTATTACGTTCGGATGTATGACGGCGCCGCGCCGCCGAATTACTCCCGTTTTTCCAGCGCCATATTCGTGAGCGCAGCAACCCAATGAGACCAGGTATGAGTGGAAGTGGTATGGACATGATGAGTACGTTTGAGGCACAGGTGCTGGCCGACCTGAGTGTGATGAAGAGTCAGATGGCGTCCTTGCTGGGTGACGGCCAACCGGGACGTCTTAGTCTGCTCGAGGATCGGGTAGAGCGCCACGAATTGAGTGTGCAGCGGGTAAAGGGTTTCGCCGGGGCGTTCGGGCTGCTGTTCACGCTGCTGCAACTTGTCGTTGAATGGCTTCGGCCGCGCTGAATGAACCATTGCTGAGCGCGCCGTATAATTCCACGATGGCGCGCTCAACTCTGGTGGGTGTTGTGATGGGCAGCAGAAGCGACTACGCGACGATGGAGCCGTGTGTCGAGCTTCTGCGCGAATTTGAAATACCAGCGGAGACGAGGATCGTGTCTGCGCACAGAACGCCAGATCTGCTCTTTCAATATGCGAGCGAGGCGGAGGGTCGCGGGCTGAAAGTGATCATCGCTGCGGCCGGCGGCGCGGCACATTTGCCCGGCATGCTCGCCGCCAAGACGTTGGTGCCCGTGCTTGGGGTGCCAGTGCCGGCGACATCGATGCAGGGGCTGGACGCATTGCTCTCGATTGTGCAGATGCCGAAGGGAGTACCCGTTGGCACGCTGGCTATTGGGCGGCCGGGCGCAGCCAATGCCGCGCTATTAGCCGCAGAGATTCTTGCCAACGATGACCCTGCACTACGCGGGCGTCTGAAGACCTGGCGTGAAGGCCGCATGCGCGAGGTGCTCGCAGAAGAGCTTCCCCAGTGAGCGCGATTCTTCCCGGCGCAACGATTGGCATTCTGGGAGGTGGCCAGCTGGGACGCATGACCGCCATGGCAGCGCGGTCGCTGGGCTACCGTGTGCAGGTGATGGATCCTGATCCGTCATGTCCCGCGCGATTCGTCGTCGACGCCTGCTTTGAAGGCTCCTGGGACGATGCAAAGGCCGCAGCGGATCTCGCTCGCGGATGCGATGTGGTGACACTCGAGATCGAGCAGCTTGCGTTGGATACCCTGCGTGCTGCGCAACGCTATGCGCCTGTGCGACCCGGTGAAGCACTGCTCGCCATCATCCAGGACCGCATTGCGCAGAAGGAATGGCTGGCCGCGCGCCAGTTCCCTGTGGGCCCATTTCGTTCCATTCGTTCGCTCGACAACATGCGAGCCGCGCTCGATGCATTCGGCCGCGATTGTTTTGTGAAAAGCGCTCGCGGCGGCTATGACGGACGAAGCCAGCTCCGGATCACTCCGCGTGGCGGCGAAAGTGCCGAGCTAGCCTGGCGTGCGCTGGGGCAGCGCCCGTGCATCGCCGAGCAGGCCATCGCGCTGGAGCGCGAGATCTCGGTGCTGGTCGCACGCACGCCATCCGGCGCACTCAAGTCGTTTCCCTCTGCAACCAATCATCATGAAAATCAGATTCTCGCCTGGAGCGTGATTCCCTCTTCCATTCCACCGGCGATGGAAGCAGAGGCTCAACGCATCGCATGTTCCCTTGCCGAAAAATTGGGGTTGGAAGGGATCCTTGCCGTGGAAATGTTCGTCACGCAGCAGGGAGCTCTTCTGATCAACGAGCTTGCGCCGCGCCCGCACAACAGCTATCACGCCAGCGAGCGCTCCTGTGTTGTCAGCCAGTTTGAGCAGCACGTGCGCGCGGTATGTGATCTTCCACTGGGCAGCACAGACGTTCTTCGTCCCGCGGCGATTGCGAATCTACTGGGCGACGCCTGGGCCGATGGTCAGCCGCATTTCGATCGCGCGCTCGAAGTGGAAAGCGTGCGCCTTCATCTGTACGAGAAACACACGGCGCGCCCGGGCAGAAAAATGGGACATCTCTCCGCAGTTGGCGACACGCCGGAGGAAGCAGTGCAGCGCGTGCTCGAAGCCAAAAGCCGCCTCTAAGACAAAGCGGCGGACCCGAAGGGCCGCCGTTCGCTTCGATTCGGAAGAGATCAGCCGATCTCTTCCGACCAGTTCTCCAGATACTTCTTCAGCTCAGCCATGAACTTGCCGGCGTCGGCGCCATCGATGATGCGATGATCGAAGCCCAGCGTTAGGCGGATGATGCTGCGGATCGCGATGGAATCGTTGCCATCTTTGTCGGTCAGGACCGTAGGCTCCTTGAAAAGGCCGCCGACGCCCAGGATCGCCGATTCCGGTTGATTGATGATCGGAGTTCCAAACTGCTCGCCGAAAATACCCGGATTCGTAATAGTGATGGTGCCAGACCCCACCTCGTCCGGCTTCAACTTCTTCGCGCGCGCGCGTTCCGCCAAGTCAGCGATGGAGCGCGCGATACCCAGGAAGCTCTTGTCCTCAGCCTGCTTGATCACAGGCACAATCAGTCCCCAGTCCAATGCCACCGCGATGCCGACATTCACATTCTGGTGATAGCGGATCGCATCGCCTTCCATCGACGCATTGACGATCGGCATCTTGCGGAGCGTAGCCACTACCGCGCGCGTGATAAACGGCATATAGGTGAGCTTCACGCCGTTGCGCTGCTCGTACTTCGCTTTTTCCTTCTCGCGGATCTTCACGATGCGCGTCAGGTCGACCTTGAAGACCGTGTGCACGTGCGCGCTGGTGCGCTTCGAATCGACCATGCGCTGGGCGATGATCGAGCGCATGCGCGAGAGCGGCACCAATTCGCCGGGTTGGGGACCGGCCGCCGGAGCCGGCGCGGCAGCAGGCTTCGGCGCGGCAGCGTCGGTTCGAGCTGGTGCTGGAGCGCCCGCAGCAGGAGCTTTCGCCCCCTTTTCGATGAACTGCAGCACATCGTCTTTGGTGATACGGCCGCTTGATCCCGTGCCCGGGACCTGCCGCAGATCGAGCTGATGTTCTTTCGCGATTTTGCGCACCAGTGGCGATGAGCGCAGCCGCTCGCCGTGCGAAGCCGAAGCAGGTGCTTCGGCCACAGGCGCAGCAGAGGGCACCGGAGTAGCCGGCGCGGCAGCCGTTGCGGTCGCAGCCGCCGGAGCGCTCGCCTTCGCCGCCCCGCCACCAATCACCGCAACAACAGTGTTGATCTGCACTGTGTTTCCAGCTTCGACTTTGATCTCCGAGAGCGTCCCGCTCGCGGGTGATGGAATCTCCGCGTCTACCTTGTCGGTCGAAATCTCAAACAGCGGCTCGTCCCGCTGGACGGTCTCGCCCACCTTCTTCAGCCATTTTGTGATGGTTCCTTCGAAGATGGATTCGCCCATCTGCGGCATCACCACATCTGTGCCGCCGCCGCTTGAGCTCGCTGCTTCCACCGGCGCTGCTGGAGCCGGTGCAGTCTTCGGCGGCTCGGGTTTCTTCTCTTCCTTTGCGGGCTCCTGCTTCGGAGCTGCGACCGGCTTGCTCGCCACCGCCCCATCGCCTTCGCCGATCACAGCAACAACGGTATTGATCTGCACCGTGTTTCCGGCATCCACTTTGATCTCGGAAAGCGTCCCGCTCGCCGGCGCCGGTATCTCCGCGTCCACCTTATCGGTCGAAATCTCGAACAGCGGCTCGTCCCGCTGAACGGTGTCGCCGGGCTTCTTCAGCCACTTCGTGATCGTCCCCTCAAATATCGACTCGCCCATCTGGGGCATGATGACATCTGTCGGCATCTCTTCGTTCCGCCTTCCCATTCACGCGACGCGCTGGCCGCTAAGTACTTCATCTCGATCATAAGGCTCGCGAATCCGCTTCGCGCCCTGCCTCAATACGCCACCAGCCGCCGTGCCTCGCGTACCACATCTTCCACTTTCGGCAGAAAGGCCTTTTCCAGCGGCGGCGAGAACGGCACTGGCGCATCCAGCGAGGTGATGCGCGCAATCGGTGCATCCAGCGCATCAAAAGCTTCCTCGTTGATGATGGCCGCAATCTCGCCCGCAATGCCCCCGGTCTTCGTGTCTTCGTGCAGGATGATTACGCGGTTTGTCTTCTCCACCGTGGCCGCAATCGCCGCATTATCCAACGGCAGCAGCGTGCGGAGGTCCAGTATCTCCAGCTCGATGCCTTCTTTTTCCAGGATGTGCGCAGCTTCCTCGGCCACATAGACCATCGCCGCATAGGTGATTACGGATAGATGCTTCCCCTCGCGATGGATGCGAGCCTTGCCGATCTCGACGGTGTAGTCCTCTGCCGGAAGTTCTTCCTTCACGCGCCGATACAAATATTTGTGCTCGAAAAACAGTACCGGGTTGTTGTCGCGGATCGCCGACTTGATCAGTCCCTTCGCATCGCGTGCTGTCGCTGGGCAGATTACTTTTAGCCCCGGTGTGTGCACGTAGAACATCTCAGGATTCTGCGAGTGGAACGGGCCGCCGCTCACGCCGCCACCGGAAGGCCCGCGCAGCACTAGCGGTGCGGGGGCGCCCCAGCGGTAATTGCTTTTCGCCAGAATCTGCACAATTTGCGAGTGCGCTGAACTGATGAAGTCCATGAACTGGAACTCACCCACCGGCCGCAACCCGGTCAGCGACGCGCCATACGCCGCACTCGCAATCGCCATCTCGGAGATCGGCGTATCCACCACGCGCTCCGTGCCAAAGCGCTGCAGAAACCCTTCCGTTACCTTGAATGCGCCGCCGTATACGCCCACATCCTCGCCAATCACGAAGACGCGCGGGTCGCGCTCCATCTCTTCCCATAAGCCCTGGCGGATCGCCTCTAAATACGTAACTGCTGCCATTGCTGAGTTTGTCCTCGCGTTCCTTCGCGGTCTTATTTGTAATGCGTCGTCGCGCTGGACTCAGCCAGCTTTGCGCTCGCGTTCCCGTTCTGCACCTTCACTTCGCCATACTTGAGCGGGATCTCCGTTGCATTGTCGAAGTACACATCCGTTCCCGCATCCGCAGGATCGGGCATAGGCGATGCTTCGGCAAACCTGCGCTCCTCTTCCATCAACGCGTCGACCTCGACGTGGATCTTCTTCGCCTCTTCTGCCGTCAGCCAGCCGCGTTCGATCAGGTAATGCTCCATGCGCAGAATCGGATCGCGCCGCTTCCAGTACTCCTTTACCTCGGACGGCACATAGCTCGCCGCATCGTGCATGGCGTGGCCCTTCATGCGCATCAGCTTCGCTTCAATGAACGAAGCGCCTTCGCCGCGATAGGCGCGCTCGACGGCTTCATGCGTTGCGTCATAGACCTGATTCGCGTCCGTGCCGTCTACGATCACGCCCGGCACGCCGTAGCCCAGCGAGCGATCCGCCAGGTCTTTGCAGGCAAACTGCAGTTCCACCGGCGTTGAGTAGGCCCACAGGTTGTGCTCGACAATCAGCACCAGGCCCAGTCGCTGCACGGCTGCAAAGTTGAAGCCCTCGTAGGTTGGGCCGGTGGACTGTCCGCCATCGCCGATATAGGCGAGGCATGCGATGTTCTTGCCCTGGATGCGTGCACCCAACGCCACGCCGGCGCACACGCTGATGGAGTCGCCCAGGTGCGAGATCGGCGCGATCACGTTCAGCTTCTTCGCATCGCCATAATGAGAGCCGCTCTCCCGCCCGCGGGTCGGCGACCCGCCCTTGGCCATGTACTGCATCATGGTGTCGCGCGGTCGATAGCCCTTCACGATCATCGAGCCCTGATTGCGGATCATCGGCCCCAGCCAGTCGTCCTTGCCCAGTGCATAGGCGGAGGCTACGGAGGTCGCCTCCTGCCCCAGGCTCAGGTAAAGGCCGCCGATCACCTTACTCTGCTTGTACATCCGCTCCAGCGAGTCTTCCATCTTCCGGTTCGTGACCATCAGCCGGTAAATGTCGATTGACTGCTCGCGCGTCAGATATTTCGAGGGTCGCAGCGGCGGTGCCGGCGCAGTGGTGTCACCGATTACTTTGTAGTGGTAATTGCCGTCCTTCCACTCACCTTCAATGTGGAACGGCAGTTGTTCCAGCCGGTAATCCGGGATTCCGTGCGGATTTTTCGTGGGGGGCTGCTGCTGGAGGGGTGGAATGCTTCCGTTGGAACCCTTCGGTGTCCCATTCGCCGAGGCAGACGAAGCCCCCGCGTCATTCACTTCTGTTTTTCTACTCGCCATCGACAGCGATCCTGGTCGGTCAGTACCGAACTGGTCATTTTATGCCAAAAGCGAGGTTGAGGCACTTACCGGCATGCGAACGCTATCTACAACTCTTGTTCGCAGCCCCGCATCACCCCCGCACCGGCGACACTTCGGCCAGCGCCGCGGACAGATCGCAGATCGATTCCAGCCACAGCATCTGTGCATGAAAGACGTGCCCGAACTGCCGCGCTACACGCTGCGCTGCGGTCTCCAATGTCAAATCCGTACACTGCCTTTCGACTTCCAGGCTGGTGACACTGCGGTCGCTGATCCCACACGGCACAATCCACGCAAAATCCTTCATGTCGGTGGTCACATTCAGGGCGAATCCGTGGGAGGTCACCCCGGCCGATACATGGATCCCGATTGCCGCGATCTTCCGTTCTAGAACCGACCCGTTGGGCTGCGTCCACACCCCGGTGCGCCCCGGCACGCGCTGCGCCGCTACGCCGTAATCGGCAACCGTTCGGATCAGCGCCTCCTCTATCTGACGCACAAAGTCCACCGGACCGAGCCGTTTGCCCGCGGCCCGCAATGGCCCCCTCAGATCGAAGATCGGGTAGCCCACCAGCTGTCCCGGCCCGTGATAGGTCACGTCGCCGCCACGGTTCGTCTCCACCACTTCCACGCCACGCGCTGCGAGCTCCTCCGGAGTAAGCAGCAGGTTTTCCCGGCCCCCCTCCTTTCGACCCATGGCCCGCCCCAGCGTCAGCACCGGCGGATGCTCCAGCATCACCAGCACATCGCCGATGGCACCCGCCTTGCGCAGCTCCACCAATTGCGCCTGCAGTTCCAGCCCTGCGCCATACGCAACTCTTCCTAGATAGACAACCGACAGCACCATGCCAGCGAACCCATATTCACAATCTGTAGCGCTCAAGAAAGCTTCGAGCAGCCTTCAGTTAAGAAAGCTTCCCCTCGCACTCATTCAACCGGATCACAATTTTTATGAAACCGGACTAACCGAAAGCACGGCTTCCCACATCCATTCTGTCACCGGCGCGCTGTCCGCCGGGCCGCAAAGCCAGCAGTCGAACACGCAACGTAAAAAGTTCGAAGAGAGGCTCCCCATGAGCATTTTCACTGTAGGTGTACACAAGAGCGCGGTCGTCCGCGTGGCTTTTCCGTCAAGAAAAGCCACACCTAGCGAAACTCGCCCGTGGTTAATAACAGTGAACATGCTCGTGGCCCGTCTCACGAGGTCCGGATCCTTCAGCGATCTGCGCAGGCTCGCTCTTTTACTCTTCGCCAGCTTCATTCTTGCTACCGCAGCGCATGCACAGACAGGCATTTATGTCGAGTACGGCGGCTCCAAGGTCGCCGCCCCGAGTAACGACTGGATCTACGGTCCCACCTTCGGTCTTTATCACGACTTCTATTCGGTTCCGCTCGTCCACGTTGGCGCGGATCTCCGCGGCTCCGTCCTCGGCGTTTCGCAGACCACCACGCTTACCAGCGGCATGATCGGCCCACGCGTCTCTGTGCATCCGCATGTGCTACCTGCTATGCCGTATCTGGAGGCTCTCGGTGGCATCGGGCACTATGATTACGGCGCCGGCCAGGGCAGCAACACGCAGTTCGAATATCAATTCCTCGCCGGCATCGACATCACCGTCCTGCCCCGCCTCGATTGGCGTGCCGTCGAGTTCTCCTATGGCGGCCTCAGCGCCCTCAACGGAACCCTCCATCCCAGGACCCTCAGCATGGGACTCGTCCTTCGCCTGCCCTGAACTGCCATCCTTTGGAAGAGCGCGAAGTACAATCGGGACTGACCACTACTGCCAGCAAGCGGTCGATATCCCTCGTGTAAACGATCCTGTGTAGAGGCTTTTTCCTGAATGAATTCATCTGTGATCCGTCGTCCCCGCATTCTTTGCGTTCTTTTTGCCCTGCTCCTTTTCGCAGTCAGCTTCCCGGCAGCCCACGCACAGACCGCCCTCTATGGCCAGTTCAGTGCCTCGCACTTCAACACCCTCCCCAACATCAGCAATGAATGGGGTTACGGTGGTGGATTCGGTCTCTACTCCGACTTTTACAAGGTCCCGTTCGTCCGGGTCGGCGGAGACATCCGCTTCCAGTTCACCCGCCCAGCCAGCAACACCACGCTCTTTAGCACGCTGGTCGGCCCGCGGATCGCCGTTCATCCCAAGGTCGTGCCCTTGAACCCCTATGCCGAAATCCTCATCGGCGCCGGCCACTTCAGCTATGGCAATAACGCTCCCAGCACCACCCAGTTCGACTGGCGCGCAATCGGCGGCCTCGACAAGACTCTGCTCCCACATCTCGACTGGCGCGTCATTGAAGTCTCCTACGGAGACATCCACACCTACTCCGGCCACCTGACGCCGGTTACCTTGAGCACTGGCATCGTTCTGCGCTTCCACTGAGGCGATCCCGATTCGGTCATGCCGCGGCACAGCGTGCAATCAGCACGCCGCTCCGCTAACCTTCCGTCCATGCGCGGCGACCGCATCCCCTTCTCCCACATCCTGCCGCTTGTCGACCTCGCGCTGCTGGTCGTGCTGGTCTTCGTCCCCATCACCATGACCGCCGTCCGTCTCTACCAGGCGTCGAATGGCTCCGACCCCGTCCACATCCACGCCGGTCAATTCGAAATGACATTCCCGCGGAGCCAGATCGTCCCCTGGGCTATCCGCCTGGCGACCGGGCCCAAAGCCACTCTCATGAAGGCGATCAATCTTCCCGGCTTCATTTTCGATATCCTCATCTCCCTGCCAACCTCATGGCCGTCCACGTGGCATCCGCAATCTCTGCTGCGCGACACCTGGGACGCGCTCGTCTTTCCGTTCTTCTGCCTGCCCTTCTGGTGGCTCGTCGGCTATG
>DASUWP010000163.1:0-17099 GCA_036378335.1 Acidobacteriaceae bacterium
TATCGATGCCGAACTTCGCGACTTCCTTCGCGTTGGTCGAGATGGCGACGAAATGCTTGGCGATGGCGGATTCATCGCCGCCCAGGCCCTTCAACGCCCACTCGCGCGCAGCGTGCGCGTTGGTCATGGTCTCGAGCGTAGTGAAGGTCTTGGAGGCGATGAGGAACAGAGTCTCATCGGCGCTGAGGTCGCGCACCGCTTCGACGAAATCGGTTCCATCGACGTTGGAGACGAAGCGGAAGGTGAGATCGCGCTGGCTGTAGTGCTTGAGCGCTTCGTATGCCATGACCGGACCGAGATCGGAGCCACCGATGCCTATGTTGACGATGTTGCGAATGCGCTTGCCGGTGTGACCCTTCCATGCGCCGGTGCGCACTTTATCGCAGAAGGCAGACATCTTGTCCAGAACGGCGTGGACGCCGGGAACGACGTCTTCGCCGTCGACCAGGATCGATTGTCCTTTTGGCGCGCGCAGTGCGACGTGCAGCACCGCGCGATTTTCTGTGACGTTGATCTTGTCGCCGCGGAACATGGCCTCGATGCGCTGCTTCAGACCGCGCTGCTCAGCGAGTTCGACGAGTAGCTTCAGTGTCTGATCGGTGATGCGGTTCTTCGAGTAGTCGAGAAAGAGGCCGACCGCGTCGAGTGTGTAGCGCGTGCCACGCTCCGCGTCATGGTCGAAGAGCTGACGCAGCGTGGTCTTCGCGATCTCCTTGGAATGGGTTTCGAGTGCCTTCCACGCCGGAAGTTCAAGAAGTGAGGTGGACGATTGCAGGTCTGCGGGGAGGGTGCTCGTCGATGCGTTTGCCATTGGCTCTCTCGATCCTTGTGAGGTCGTGCAGCTCGGCGGCAGCGAAAAAGGCTGCACTGTATCCAGCGGGCCGCGCGTCACTGACTAGGATGACAGACTCTCGGGAAAGCTTCACCTGCGGAGCGAAGAGTTCACGCACTCATCGCAAAGCGGCGGCGACCAGCAGAACAAAGGCGACGATCAGGCCGCAGGTGCGGAACCAGTGATAGAGATCCCAGCGGCGCTCCTGGGCTTTCCAGTCCTTGGGCAGATTGGCGGGAGTCCAGAGCTTGATGCGGTTGTTGATAGGAACCGGACCGCCTAGCGAGAAGAAGATGGCGAAGACCTGAATGGCGAACGCGGTGGTGGCAAGATGTCCGGCGAGCACGCCCAGGTGTTCGAAAGGCAGCAGAAGAAGCAGGTTCAGGAGAGTGGAAGTTACCATCCAGAACGGCATCACGCGACCGAAGAGACGGGCGAAGGATGCGCGTACCGGAATGTGAACATCCGGTGACTGCCGGTCGAAGGCGGGGTGAGCAAAGGCGGCGACGTTCAGCTCACTGCCACACATCAGTCCCAAGACGACGATGGCGAGTACCTGAAGAATCATGAAGTTTAGATGTGCTCGTGAGTCGGCAGTCGCAGAACGTCGCGACAGGTGCGGGCGCGGCATGCACCAGAAGTGTCATCTCCTTCACGGAAAAATCATCGGGCGTTTGCACCGTTTTCGATGACGTCGGCCAAGATCGCCGTGTGAACCCTGCATACGCTAACCATCTGCACGCTGGTTTGCTGCCGCACGCTGTTGCCGGTGCGGTTTTTGAGACGAGGGTTGGACGCACCCAGCCGGATTGGATTGGCTGCGATCTGCGCAGCTATCGCCTGCGGCTGGCGGAGACGGAGGCGGAGCGCGCCGCAGCGTGCCGGTTGCGCTTCCGGGTCTTCAACCTGGAGCTAGGCGAAGGGTTGTCCGAATCGTATGCAAACGGATTGGATCAGGATGCATACGACGCCGTGTGCGAGCACCTGCTGGTAGAAGAGAAGGCCACGGGCCGCATCATAGGTACATATCGGATGCAGAGTGGCGTCACTGCCTGGGAGAATCTGGGTTATTACAGTGCGCAGGAGTTTGAATTCGCGGCGTACGAAGGGCTGCGGCCGAATCTGCTGGAATTGGGACGCGCGTGCATTGAGCGCGAACATCGCTCAGGCGAGGTGCTGACCCTGCTGTGGCGGGGCATCGCGCAATACGCGGATCACCACGGACTGCGGTATCTGATCGGCTGCTCGTCCGTTCCATCGCAGGACGCGGCGACCGGCTGGGCCATGTATCACCGGCTGGCTCCGTTTCTGGCGGCGCCGCATCTGCGGACGCAGCCGGTCCGAGACTACCGCCTACCAGTACCGCCAAGCGATACCGCGATTCCGGAGACGAACGTGCCGAAGCTATTGAAGACGTATCTGGCGGTTGGGGCGCGCATCTGCAGCGAGCCCGCCTGGGATCGCGCATTTGGGACCATCGATTTTCTAACGCTGCAGGATATGCACGAGTTGACACCTGCCGCCCGGGCCCGGTTTCTATGCAGACCATGACTACGCTTCCCTATCGCAATCCGGTTCGCTCGGGCCTGAAGACCGCAATGCTGGGCGGGGCGCTGGCCGAGGTGGCTGCGAGCTTTGCCGTAAAGTCTCTGGGGCTGAGCGGCGCCAAACCGCTCACCGCACGGGAGCGCGCCAATTGGCTGCAGGATGCTGCGTGCACGGTGCTGGCGCGTATCGGCATGGAAGTGGTGACGGAAGGCGATCCGCCGCTGCATGGACTCTTGGTTTCGAATCATTTGAGCTATCTGGATGTGCTGGCATACGCCTCGATCGCACCTTGTGTGTTTGTCGCCAAGAAGGAAGTGCGGGCGTGGCCGGTCTTCGGGTCATTTGCCACCATGGCAGGCACGATCTATGTTGACCGCGAGCGGCGCTCGGCCAATGGCGGCGCGTCCGCATTGATAGAAGCGGCGTTACAGGCGGGCGTGCCGGTGGTGTTGTTCCCGGAAGGCACCTCGAGCGATGGGGAATCCGTGCTTCGCTTCCATTCCCGCTACTTCGAGCCTGCAGTGCGCACCCACGCAGTGGTGACCACGGCGGCAATCGGCTATGCGAGCAGCACGGCAGAGGAAGCAGCGCTTGCTTACTATGGTGACGATGTTTTTGCACCGCACCTAGTGCGAACGCTGGGACAGCGCAATCTTGAGGCACGGGTGGCTTTTGCTCCTGCCGGACGGTGCTATGCAGACCGCAAGGAAGCCGCGCATGCGACGCAGGCCGAGGTGGAGTTGCTGCGGAGTGTGTTCGCCAGGCATCCTTCGATCAAACCGCGGATAGATCCGTTCCGGCTGACGCGCGCCGGATAACGGTTGTAGTCCGGGACGTCGTGTGTTGACGCGCAGCTACCAGGAAGAGGCCGAATGCCGCAATCGACTCCCAGGTCCGCGCGGTCGCTGCGTTGAGCGCGAGTCCACTTTCAAACTGAAGCACTCCGCAACAGGTAAGGGATGACAGGTCGCGGTCGAAGAGGCTCTAATAGCGCTATGCCTCAAGCCGCTGCCAGCCGCCTGCACCTGAGCGAAATCGCTCCGCATCTTGTTCAATCGGAGATCCGTTCGATGACGGTGGAGTGCGACCGAGTGGGCGGCGTGAACCTGGCCCAGGGCGTGTGCGATACGGAGCTGCCCGCAGCGGTGCGCGAGGCGGCGATTTCCGCGATCGAGCAGGGGCACAATATCTACACGCGGCTGGATGGGATTGCGCCGCTGCGCGCGGCGATCAGCACGAAGTTGGCGGAGTATAACCGGGTTCACGCGAATCCCGATAGCCAGGTGCTGGTGACCTCAGGAGCGACGGGCGCTATGTACGCGGCGTGCCTGGCGCTGTTCAACCCGGGCGACGAGATCATTCTGTTTGAGCCGTTTTATGGCTACCACCTGAACACGATGCTCACGCTGCGCATCAAGCCGGTGACGCAGCCGCTCGCAGCAGGCACCTGGGAGCTGGATGTGGAGGGGCTGCGCTCTGCCATTACGCCGAAGACGCGGGCAATTCTGATCAACACACCCTCAAATCCGTGCGGCAAGGTATTTACGCGGGCAGAGCTGGAGGCAATCGGCGAGGTCGCGGTGCAGCATGATCTCTTTCTGCTGACCGATGAGATTTACGAATACTTTCTGTTCGGCGGCGCGAAGCACGTGAGCGCTGCTTCCCTGCCCGGGCTGGCCGAGCGGACGATCACGATGTCTGGGTTCTCGAAGACGTTCGCGATCACGGGATGGCGCATCGGGTATCTGGCAGCGGACGCGCGATGGATTCCATCGATTGGCTACTTTCACGATCTGACGTATGTGTGTACGCCGTCGCCGGCACAGTATGGCGCGGCAGCGGGGCTGGCGCAGCTCGATGAAAGCTTTTATCGGCACATGTCGACCGATTATGAGAAGAAGCGTGACATGCTGTGTGCGGCGCTGAATGAAGTTGGGCTAACCCCTTCCGTGCCGGACGGCGCCTATTATGTGCTGGCGGATGCGACGATATTGCCTGGAGCGACCGCGCGGGAGAAAGCGCGTGCGCTGCTGGCGAAGACGGGTGTGGCGGCGGTGGCGGGATCGGCTTTTTACAGCAAGGGACGCGGGGAGAAGCTGCTCCGCTTTTGCTTTGCGAAGCAGGATGAGGCATTGCTGGATGCATGCGCGCGACTGACCAGCTTGGGATGAAAGGACCATCCGTTGACCTTCACTGCACAGGATAAGCCCGGCACAGAGGCAACACGCGAACCCGCGTCAGGAAGCGACTTCCACTACGTCGGTTCCGAACTGGATCTATTTGCCGAGGCACGCAACTGGAAGGCCTACTGGTCGGGTCGCGTGGAGCGATACATCTCCGGCGATGTCCTGGAAGTGGGCGCCGGCATCGGCTCCAACACGGCGCTGATGAGCACACGCTCGAAGGGCCGCTGGGTATGTCTGGAGCCGGATCCCGAGCTGGTTGCTCAGCTAGGTGAGAACGTGAAGCAACTCGGCAGTGGACGCGATTTCGAGTGCAGGTGCGGAACGATCGCATCGCTGGAGCCGGGCGCGCGTTTCGACACCATCATCTATATCGACGTGCTGGAACATATTGAAGATGATGCGGGGGAGTTGAGGTTGGCGGCGTCCCGGCTGCGTCCCGGCGGACGCATCGTCGTGCTCTCCCCGGCTCACCAGTGGCTCTATACGCCGTTTGACGCGAAGATTGGTCACTTTCGCCGTTACAATCGCGGTTCTTTGCGGGCCGTATCACCGGCAGGACTGCAATTGGAAGCGCTGTTCTACCTGGATGCCTGCGGCATTATGGCGAGCGCCGCGAACCAGGTGTTCCTGCGCCAGTCGATGCCGAGCAGGGCGCAGATTGGCGTATGGGACCGATGGATCGTGCCGGCTTCGCGGGTCCTCGATCCCATGCTTGGGTATTCGCTGGGCAAGTCCGTTGTCGGAATCTGGCGCCAACCGCCGGTTCAAACCTCGGTTCAGGAATAATGGGTTAGAATCGCGCCAAAGAGCCGACGTTGTTCTTACCACGTCGGATTTCCTAAGGTGCGGTGGTCATGCAAAAACTCCGGCTCGTCGTGCCTGTGTTCAACGATTGGATCTCCTGCGGCTATCTTCTGCATGACCTGGATCGCGTAGCCGGTGAGCTTCCCTTTCGCATCTCCGTCAGCCTGGTCAACGATGGCTCCATGGAGCCGGCCGTCATCGCCGATGTTTCCACCCTTACAAATCTGGAGAGTGTTGAAATCATCCACTTGTCGCTGAACCTGGGACATCAACGCGCAATTGCCGTGGGCTTGTGCGTGGCCGTACAGGACGGTGACTTTGACGCTGTCCTGATTATGGATGCCGACGGGGAAGATTCGCCACAGGTACTCGGGAGGCTGCTTGCGGCAGCCGACGGCGAGGATGATTTCTGCATCGTTGCGCAGCGGCGCAGACGTTCGGAGAACCTGACCTTCCGGCTCTCTTATCTCACATACAAATTTCTTTTCAAGATGCTCACCGGAGCGCAAATCAATTTCGGCAATTTCTCTGTTCTCTCCAGGAATTATGCAGAGCGGCTGGTTCGAGTCCCCGACCTGTGGAATAACCTGCCGGCGGCAATTCTGCGCTCACGGTTTCCCATCCGGTTCATTCCGACAGACCGCGCGCAGCGATATGCGGGGAACTCGAAGATGAACTTCACTTCGCTTGTGGTGCATGGGTTAAGCGGAATCTCGGTTTATGCAGACACTATTTTCGTACGGATGCTTCTTCTGACCATGGGCATGGCGGCGGTGACCGGGGTGTCGATTGCCATCGTCCTGTCGTTACGAATCTTCTTTCCCATCCATGCAACGCCGGGCTGGGCGACGACAGTTTCTTTCGGAATGATCATCGTCCTGGTGCAGATCTTCAGCGTCACGCTGTCGTCTATCCTGATGCTGCTGAACAGCCGGGTGCAGCGGCTGATTATGCCGATCGCGGATTATCGCGGGTATGTGGAGTGGCGCGAGCCGCTGCTCAATGCCGAGATCCGTAAATCAGCAATGAGAAATCTCCATAACCTCCCGGAAATGCGGGGATGAGCATATCGATCCCCCGTCAGTTTTCATTCGCGTGCCTACTGGGTGGTCTTGCGGCATTGCTCTTTCTATTTTGCGTCGCTGAACTGCCGCTTACTCCCATTGGACACGACCAGATGTGGTACCTGTACGCGGCGCAGCAGCAGCTTGCCGGAACCATGCTGTATGGGCCTCATCTGGTTGACACCAACCCCCCGCTGATCATCTGGTTTTCTACCGTTCCCGTTCTCATTTCACGCCTGCTGCACATTCGCCCCGATGCCGGACTCAACGGCATTCTTGCGATCATGATTCTGGGCAGCGTTCTGTGGTCGGTTCGCATTCTCCGGAAGACTCCGCAAGGCTTGAGCGCGTCATACGTGGCCCTGTTGGGCTGCGCGGTCATCGTTGCCGAATTTGCGCAGTTTGTTGGTACGCGGCTTCACTTCGCCGGATTCCAAATCGCCGGCTACTCCCTTGGCCAGCGGGAACATCTTCTTGTGATCCTGATATTTCCGTATGTGCTCGCGAGAGCGACCCGGGCCGCACAGCATCTGGGATGGGCGGAGCGCTGCGCACTCGGAATCGCCGCGGGAATCGGAATCTGCTTCAAGCCGCAGCAGGCTCTCATTCTGGTCGCCCTGGAATTGTTCTTCGTCTTGTACACACGCAGGCCGCGGCACGTTCTTACGCCGGAGGCGCTTGCCGCGGTCCTTATCGGTGTTTGCTATGTGCTGCTGGTGAGGTTGGTAACGCCTGTCTACATCACGCAGATCATGCCGCTCCTCCGGGACACTTACGGAGCATTCGGCGGCCTCTCGCTCAAGTTCATCTACCAGGGGAACCGGCGCAATGCCGCTTCCCTGTTGGTGAGTGTAGCGGCCAGCCTTTTACTCCTACACCGGCTGCGGGACCGGGTGACTGTATATGCGCTGCTCGCTTGTGTTTCCGGCGCGACTGCGGCATTTCTGCTGCAGCATAAGGGATGGATGTATCAGTTCCGGCCGGTAAGCGCGTTCTACCTCTTTCTGTTGATCTATGTGATTTGCGGTGTGCTGGAGCCGGTCCTCCGGCGACTCGATGCCGAATGGCCGAAGCGCCCAGTGCTGGCCACCGCGGCATTGACATGTGTGGTAGCGCTGCTTCTCGTGCAGACGCTTGATATCCGCAAGAACATGGCTCTAGCTCCGGCCTCTTTTGAACAGCTCCCGGCGGCTGACGACTTGTTCGCGCAGCTCACACCGGGTACACCCGTATATGTGCTGTCTGCCACGCTGGCGGTTTTCCCGACCGTGTACCGGCATCACCTGGGCTGGGGCGGCCGGTTTCCATGCCTGTGGATGCTTCCGGCGATCATTCGGAACGAGACAGGCTCGACTGAACCTGGCATTCCCTTCAAGCGATTGCCGCCGGAGAACGTTGTGTCGCTTGCCAATCTGCAGCGAACCGACACTGCCGAGGATCTGGATTACTGGCGGCCGGCAGTGATTCTGGTGGAGCAATGCAATGCCAGTCATCCGTGCAGCTTCTTTCTTCTCAAAGGCTACGACTTCGACATGCTTGCCTGGTTTCTCAAGAGTGCGCAGTTCCGGTCTGCATGGTCACACTATCAGCAGCAGAGCCCGATTCCAGGATTCACTGTTTACAGGCGGATCGACTAGGGTTTACCGGTTGCACCCATCAGCCGCCGATGACTTCTCCAGCTAGCGCTACATCTACTTCGTCGTGGCAGAGCTCTTCTTTCCCGCGATTGCGCCAGGTTCCGTATGCGTGGCGTAACGCTGCGAGTGTGAGCAGCAGCAGCGCGAGACTGCAGACGCCGGACCATTGCCAGCGCTCCCATGCGTGGGCGGAGAGATACGATCCAAGCGCGCCGAAGATGAAGTAAGTCGTCATGTAGACGGTGTTAATGCGGCTGCGCGCGCCAAAGGCGGTTCCGGGACAGTGGGCGAGAGAGAAGATGCGGGTCTGGTTGCTGACCTGGGTGGTCTGGGCACCGGCATCCATGAGCAACACGCCGACGATCAGGCCGGCCATGTGGTAGCCGAAGATCCAAGCGACAGCCCACGAGAGAAAGAGCAGCGAGAGCCCGATGGTGATGACGTGGCGTGAGCCATAGCGGTCCGCGAGCCGGCCGGCGAATGGGGCAATGGAGGCTCCGATTGCACCAAGAACGCCGAAGCTGCCCGCGACACCCGCACCAAGAAGGTAGTGCGGTGAGCCAAGCAGGAAGACCAGCGTGGTCCAGAATGCGCTGAAGGCAGCGAACAGGAGTCCACCGACCGTGGCCGATTCCACCAGCAGCGGCTGGGTACAGACGAGTGTCCAAAGAGAACGGAGGGCGTGGCCGTAGGGCATGGGGGCGTGCGGCGGCAACAGCGGCAGCGAGCGGCGGAGCAAGAATGCCAGCCCGATGCACATGACGGATGCAATAACGAAAACGGAGCGCCAGTTGAGCCATTCGGCGATCCATCCGGAGAAGGTGCGGCTGAGCAGGATGCCGAATAGCAGGCCGGTCATCACAGAGCCGACGGCTCGGCCAGCATTGGCGGGTGCGGCAATTTCCGCGGCAATGGGGAGCAAAACGTGGGTGACGGCGGCCATAGCGCCGGTGACGATGGTGATGAGCACCATGGGGAGCAGCGCAGGCACGACCGCAGTGACCAGCATGGCAAGGACGAGGCCGCCAATCATCTTGAGGATGAGGCTGCGACGCTCGAAGACGTCGCCGAGGGGAACGAAGAAGAGCAGCCCGATCGCGTAACCGGCCTGGGCGGCAACCGCGACGTGGCTCATCTGCGCCTCGGTGACGCGGAGGCTGCGTCCCATCTCGATGAGCAGCGGCTGGTTGAAGTAGAGGGCGGATACGGTGATGCCGCAGGCCAGACCGAGCAGAGGGATGAGGCGTTGACTGGGGGATGTGATCGCAGCCGGTGAGGACTGCGGCTCGGCATGGGGAGACGTGGCTTCCATATCTTTCGATGTTAGAGCCGATCTTCCGTTGCAGTGCTTGTCCGCCCAGTAGCGTTCGAGTGTCGCTTGTGGGGGAAGGTCGTCTTGAATCGATTGTCTGCCCTACACTTAGGCCAAATCGGCGCGAGCATCTGATTGCTGTTTCGGTGACGCTGGCCGGATTGGGCCAACGTGGTAGCCGATGATGGCATCACATCGCAGAGCACCGACTCGACAATTTTTTGAGCAAATTCTTGCCGTATCTGCTTTTATGACGGAAGGCCGCCCACACTCCACATCGAGCGCGTGGCGCGAGCGACTTGTCGCCCTGCGCAATGTACCGCCCGTGCTTGGCATTCTTTGGGAATCCGGACGCGCGGTGGTGACGTGGGGGATCATCCTTCGCATTGTGGTCGCTGCATTGCCCGCCGGCATCGGCGTGGTAGCGGCCTGGATTCTCAATGGCGTCGAGAACGCGATCCTGCATAAAGGACTGCCGCAATATTTCTGGTGGGCGGTTGCGGGCGAGGTTGTGCTGAACGTGATCGTTGGACTGCTGAGCCGGGGCATCGATTACTCCGACAGCCTGCTGGCCGACCGTTACACCCACTTCGTGAGCGTGCAGGTGATGCGTCAGGCAGCGCAGCTTGACCTGACCACCTATGAAGACCCCGTCTTCTACGATCGTCTGGAGCGGGCACGGGTCCAGGCGACGGATCGGCTGGCGATGATCCAGCAGATGGGGCGGCTGCTGCAGCAGATCCTGACGACGCTGATCTGGACCAGCATTCTCTTTTATTTCTCGCCGTGGCTGCTGCTGCTGCTGGCTCTCGGCGTGCTACCGACCTTTCTCGGGGAGACGCATTTTGCTTTTCTGCGCTACGCCTTGAACTTCCGCCAGACACCGGCGAAGCGGCAGATGGACTACCTGCGGCAGACTGCGGGCAGCCGCGAGGGCGCCAAGGAGCTCAAGCTCTTTAACTTGAGCGAATTCTTTACCGGCCGGTTCAATACACTCTCGAAGCGGATCTACGAGGAGAACGTTGCGCTGTCCCGGCGGAAACTGATTGCCGGCGGGCTGCTGGGCATCATCGCAACCCTCGGCTACTACGGGGCATACGTCTTCGTCATCTGGCGCGCGGTCGGGGGGCACTACGCAAGCATTGGCATATACGCACTGTTGACGAACGCGATCATTCAGGCGAGCTCGAACCTGCAGCAGGTCTTTTCGCTGGCCTCCGGGGTTGCGGACCAGGCGCTGTTCTTGACCGACCTGTTGGCCTTCTTCGAGATGAAGCCGACGGTGGAGTCAAAAGCGGGCGGGTTGCGCGTGCCGCGGCCGATCCGGCAGGGCTTCGAGTTTCGCAATGTGTCGTTCGCCTATCCGGGAACCGAGCGGCGGGTGCTGCGCGACTTCAATTTCCATCTGCGGCCGGGCGAGCGTATCGCACTGATCGGCGAGAATGGCCAGGGCAAGACAACCGTAGTGAAGCTGATCACCCGCCTCTACGACCCGAGCGAGGGAGAGATTCTGCTGGATGGCGTCGACCTGCGCGAGTACGACCTGGACGACTTGCACCACGAGATGGGCGTGATATTTCAGGACTTCATGCGCTATGAGATGACGGCGCGAGACAATATCGGGGTGGGTCGTGTGGAACGCGACTCCACCGAGGACGAAATCGAGCGCGCGGCGGAAAAGAGCCTGGCAGCAAGTGTGATTGCCAAATTGCCAAGGCATTACGACCAGATGCTGGGCCGGCGCTTTGAGACTGGGGTGGAGCTCTCCGGCGGGGAGTGGCAGAGGGTAGCTTTGGCGCGCGCCTATCTGCGCGATGCGCAACTGCTGATCCTGGACGAGCCGACGGCGGCGCTCGACGCGCGCAGCGAGTTGGAGGTCTTCGAGCGCTTCGCCGAACTGACCGAGGGCAAGATGGCACTGCTTATCTCGCACAGGTTCTCAACGGTACGGATGGCGGACCGCATCGTAGTTCTAGAGGGGGGCCAACTGGTAGAGCAAGGCACGCACGCGAAGCTCATGGCGCAGGGCGGACGCTACGCAGAAATGTTCGAGATGCAGGCAGCGAGCTATCGATGACAGAAAAAGTGAAGGATGTCACGAACGCGAGAGAACCGTCGTTGCCGGTGGCAGAGCATGGCGCGGAGGTTCCCCCGGAAAAGATCGCACCGACGGCGCCTCCGCCGCTGCCGGAGGAAGCTGCTGAGTCGAAGATCGCCAATAGCACGATGGCGGAAGCACAAGAGGTTGAAGTTCCGGTTGTCGCCAAAGTGCCGGCGCCCAAGATCGAGCGGACGGAAGAACAGATGCGCCACGCGGCGCTCACGGCCTCGCAGGAGTGGCACGTGGCCCGCGCGCCGCAGGGGGACATCTTCAGCCGGCGCATCTCCGCGGCCCAGACAACCTACCGGCAGGTATTCAACGTACTGGACAAGCGGCCCATGCCGACCTACAAGCCGGGTGAGCCGCTGGACCCGCTGCTGGAGCTGCGTGAGAACCCGCGGCTGCTGCAGTCGGCGCTCGACGAGATGTATTCGATCCGCCGGCGGCTGTCACATCTGCCGGTGGTGGTGCGCCCGCGGGAAGGCGACGAGCCGCGTATTGTCACGGTAGCAGATACGTATCTGAAAGCCGCCGATTCGCGCTGGGACAGCGACTGGGTAGTGTGGTTCCTGGAAGAGGTGCAGAAGGCAGACCCGCTGACCCTGCGCGAGCTGTGGGCCTTCCCTACGGCGGTGAAGTTCCTGTTGGTGGAAGAGGTGTTGACGCAGGGGAAGGCGCAAATCGAAGACCCGGAATCCTTTGATCTGGATGCGCAAGGGCTGCTCGCGGCGTGCTTTGATGGCATTCGCAATGCGATCTATGCCAACTGGGCGCAGATGATTGAGACCCTGGTGGTCTTTAATGCTGTGCTGCGGCAAGACCCCATAGGCGCGTATCCGGAGATGGATTTTGACAGCCGGGAGCGCTACCGCGAGCGGGTATCGGAGATCGCGCGTTACTCCGATCAGACGGAGCTGGAGGTAGCGCAGGCTGCGTTGCGCCTGGCCGAGCGGCCGGCTCCGCCCAACGCTGTGCCGCGCATGGCAGCCCGGCGGGCGCACGTGGGTTATTACCTGATCGACAAGGGCTTTCCCTTGCTCGCAGCCGAGATCTCCTACCGGCCACGATGGATCGATCGCGTCCGCATCTTCGGAAAGCGCCATGCCGATGACGTGTACATCATGGGAATTCTGCTGCTGACGGTGGTTCTGATCGGCGCCATCTTGGTGCCGCTGGTCCCGAACTACTCCATTCTGGGCGGCCTGACGGCAGCGTTTCTCTTCCTGCTGATCCCTACGGCTCAGGGCGCCGTGGACCTGGTGAACAACACGGTGGCAGCGATCTTCAAGGCGACGGGACTGCCCAAGCTCGAGTTCCCCAAGGGACTGCCGAAGGACTTCACCACGCTGGTGGCCATTCCGACCCTGCTGTTGAACGAGAAGCAGGTACGTGAGTTGATCGAAGACTTGGAGGTGCGTTACCTGGCCAACCAGGACCGGAATTTGCACTTCGCGCTGTTGAGCGATCTGCCGGATTCGATCTCGCGACCGCGGCCCAACGATACCGACCCGCTGGTGGAGCTGGCAGTGGGGCTAATCAACAACCTCAATGCGCGCTACGGGAGTAAGAACGGCGAGAGCGCGAATGGCGAGGAGAAGCACGGCGGCGGATTCTATCTACTGCACCGGCACCGCATCTTCAACGCGCGGCAGGGCGTGTGGATGGGATGGGAGCGCAAACGCGGCAAACTGCTGGACCTGAATAAGTTCATCCGCGGGGAGTTCGACAGCTTCCCGGTGAAGGTCGGCAACATGGACGTGCTGCACACCGTGCGCTACGTCATAACGCTGGATTCGGACACGCAACTCCCGCGCGGCACGGCGCACGCCATGATAGGGGCGATGACACACCCGCTGAACCGCGCGGTGATCGATCCGGACGCGCGCATTGTGACCGAAGGGTACGGGATCCTGCAGCCGCGGGTGGGGGTTAGCGTTCGTTCGGCGTCGCGCTCGCGGCTGGCGGCGATCTACTCCGGCCAGACCGGCTTCGACATCTACACGCGCGCAGTCTCGGATGCGTACCAGGATCTGTACGGCGAAGGCATCTTCACGGGCAAGGGTATCTACGAGGTCGACACACTGCATCTCGTGCTCGACCGGCGCTTCCCGCGCAACTCTCTGCTGAGCCACGACCTGATCGAAGGCGCGTACGCGCGGGCCGGACTGGCTACCGACATCGAGGTGATCGACGATTATCCGTCGCACTACAGTGCGTACCGGCGGCGGCAGCATCGCTGGGTGCGCGGCGACTGGCAGATCTCGCAGTGGCTCTTCGGCAAGGTACCGGACGAGAGCGGCCGGATGGTGAAGAACCCGATCTCGAACATCTCGCGCTGGAAGATCTTCGACAACCTGCGCCGCTCGCTGGTGGAGACGATGACGCTGATCCTGCTGGTGGCGGGATGGCTGGGGCTGCCGGGAGGGCCACTTTACTGGACACTGGTGACGGTGATCCTGCTGTTCGCGCCGAGCCTGGTGTCGCTGGTATTCAGCGTAGGACGCGCGTGGGCCAGCCCGCAGAAGGGCGAGGTTCAGGAGGCCTTCGTCGGCTTCGGGCAGAACCTGACGATCACGCTGATCAATCTGGCGTTTCTGCCGCACCAGATGCTGATGGCGCTGGATGCGATCACCCGCTCGCTCGTGCGGCGCTTCATCACCGGGGAGCGACTGCTGGAGTGGGAGACGGCAGCGCAGGCCGAGTCAACCGGAGGCAAGACGACGCCGGTGGATCGCTATCTGCAGGCGACTCCGATCTTCACCATCGCGCTCGCTATCGTGATTGCGATCGTGCACCGGCAGTCGTTGCTGGTGGCCGCGCCGCTGCTGGTGCTGTGGCTGTTCGAGAGCACGATCACGGCATGGCTGAATGCACCGCCGCAACAAGACCGGCAGCGCCTGACGGGAAAGCAGCAGGAGTTCCTGCGCGAGATGGCGCTGCGGACATGGCGCTTCTTCTACGAGTACGGCGGAGCGGCACACAACTACCTGGTGCCGGACAACGTGGAGGAGGAGGAGCTGTTCGAGGCGGCGCGCGTTTCGCCTACGAACTTCGGCCTGCTGCTGAATGCGCGGCAGGCAGCGCATACCTTCGGCTATCTGACCGTACCCGAGCTCGTCGACCTGAGCCACCGCAGCCTGGACACCTTCGATCGCATGGAGAAGCGCAACGGCCACATCTACAACTGGTACAACACGCGCACGTTGGAGCCGATTTCGCCGCGGGTGGTTTCTTCCGTAGACAGCGGCAACCTGGCAGCATCGTTCTATACGTTGCGTTCGGGAGCGGAAGCGATGTTGCTGCATCCGCTTCTGGATGCGCGACTGTGGAGTGGCATCCGCGATCAGCTTGCATTGCTGGCTACGCTCGAGGCGTTGCCTGCCGAATTGGCGCCCACTCCGGAGAATGACGAGCTGCGGCCGTGGATCGACTGGTGCTATGCGGCGCAGTTATCACCGGCCTTCGACCGGGTGCGCGAATCGAATGGGCAGGCTTTTCCGCTGACCGACAAGGCACACGGTGAAGGCGAGTGGTGGCTGGCCGAGTTGCTGCGCCGTATCGATGCGGTATGCACCTTGGTGCACGATTACAGCCCATGGCTGGACCGTGAGTATCAGCCGCTGGAGGCAGTGCTGAAGGACACTGGCTCGATTGCGATTGCCCGCAGCGTTGCCGCGATCGAGGAGCTGGATGGGCGGCTGCAGCGCGCCTGGAGCGGCAATGCAGTGGACCAGGCGGAAATCTATCTGATTGAAAAACTGCGCGCGCTGCTGGCGATGGCACGCGAGCGCAGGTCCGCGCTGGTGGAGAAACTGACGCTGCTGGCACAGCGCGCAGAGCAGTGTGTTGCGGCGATGGACTTTGCCTGGCTGATCGAACCGTCGCGTCAGATCCTTTCCATCGGCTACATGGTGGAGCAGGAGGAGCTGCACAAGGCCTGCTACGACCTGCTGTGCTCGGAGGCGCGCATTGGCGCGTTCGTCGCTGTCGCGAGAGGCGATGCGTCACAGCAGAGCTGGTTCAAGCTGGGCCGCATTCACACCGTGGCGTATGGGCGGCCGGCGCTGATCTCGTGGACAGGCACGATGTTCGAGTACCTGATGCCGGCGCTGTGGATGCGCTCGTATCCGGACACGCTGGTGGCACGCACGCTCGACAACGTGGTTGCCATCCAGCGGGCGTATGCGAAGGAGCACGGGAATATTCCGTGGGGCATCTCCGAATGCGGCTATGCGGAGAAGGATGACCAGGGGCACTATCACTATCTGGCTTTCGGTATGCCCTCGATTGCGTTGAAGTGGGACGCGATTGCGGGACCGGTGATCTCGCCTTACTCGACGTTCCTGGCGCTGATGATCGACGAGGTGGAGGCGCTGAAGAATCTGAAGCGCATGCAAAGCATGGGCTGGGTGGGCGCTTATGGCTTCTACGAGGCGGGCGACTATCAAAAGTCACTGAAGAAGCCTGCCCTGGTGCGCGAGTGGATGGCGCATCACCAGGGCATGTCGCTGCTGGCCGTGCTGAACCTGCTGCACGACAACATTGTGCAGGAGTGGTTCCATGCGAATGCCAACCTGAAGGCGACTGAGCTGCTGCTGCATGAGAAGCCGATCCGCGAGTCGCTGCTGCTGGCCGAGTATAAGGAATCGGGCAAGAAGCGGTCGGCGGCGTAATGAGGGGAATAGGGATCAGACTTACGCTGCCCTGCATTCCTACTCTTGATTCCTCAGGCTTCTCTGATCCGCGTCCATGTACTGGCACGGCGTAACGTTGCGCCCGTACCCCTCCCTCCTCCCGTGCCGGAGTCCCGATGTGTAACTTATTTTGTTTCTTTTGCTTAGGCACTCTCCCGTAGGCTAAATTCGTCCCTCCAAAGTAGTTATCGCTAAATTCGTCTCACAATTGAACTTAGGCGCGGGCGGGGACGGCGATCGGAAGGGCGACGAGTGTCGCGGGCGCGAGCGGCAGGAAGCTGGCCGAGTGCTGGCGATGGATGGCGAGAACCTTGACGGCGCGCTGCGGATCGGTGGACCAGGCGCGAGAGACTTCTTCAATGAAGACTTCGCCGGTGGCAGCGGAGAGGGCGCGCGCGTAGGCGGGATAGTTCTGCTGGAGACGATGGAGCAGCGCCATGCGGGCACGGAAGCAGGCTGTCTGATCTGTGAAGCGGGCCCAATGCGCGACGACCGTGATCCAGCGGCCACGTAGAAATTCCTGTGTCGGCATGGCGATGGTGGCCACTCCGGCGTTGTCATTCGCGGATTGCTTCTGGCCGAAGAGGTTGTTGGCCTCGCGGGCGAGACGCGACTGTCCCCAGGTGGACTCGAGCGCGGCCTCGCAGGCGGCGTATTCGGGAAAGATGTGGCCGGCGGCACGCGCAGCTGCGCTGGCCTGACGAAGGAAGCTGTCCTGCAGGGTGGTGGTCATGGTGTCTCCGTGGGCTGAAATGGAAAAGGGCGGAGCCATAGGCTCCGCCCTTTGTTTGCTGCTGTGATCTCTAGTTCTATTGTTTCAAATTGCGAGAATTAACCTGCCAGGATTTTGCGCGGTGAGAAAACGATGGTACTGTCGTAGCGAGTCAGCAAGTCGTAAGGAACGGTGCAGCACTGCGGGCT
>DASUWP010000164.1:0-8868 GCA_036378335.1 Acidobacteriaceae bacterium
GCTTTCCGCTATTTGCGCGCTGCTGCGCTGTAATTCACCTTGATCGGGTTCATGGTGCGGTAGCGCACACGCAAGCCGCCGACCGTGGCGGGCTGTGAGCGCGGCGTGCGCGTCCGGTCGACGAAGATCACCAGTGCGGCCTCTGAGGGATTGTCCTGGCTCTGGGTGACACCAACTCCGAAGAAGGCTGGGTCGTTCATCAGCTGAGAGGCATGCTGCTTCCGGACCGCCCGGGCGGCATCGAGCGTCGCCTGCGGCAGGTGGATGCCGGGGGTGACGGACGAGGATGTGGGCGCTGTGCCGCTGGCGACTGCGCCGGCGGATGTGGGAATGACGCGCGTCGGCAAGCCGCCGATGGTCTGCGGAACGGCTACGCTGCCGGCACGATTTTGATCGACGTAGACCAGCACGGCGGCCTGGCCCGGCTGATCGAGGCTCTTGCCGGCCGCCACGCCGAGAATGCCCTTGCTGGCATCCACGATCGCGGCGCCCTGCTCGCTGGCGGCATTCTTTGCGGCGCTCATGCGAGCGGCCGAGACGGCCGCGCTGGCGGTCGCGGTGTTGGAGTCATAGTTGAGGCAGTTCACGGTGTGGACCGAGCCGCCAACTACGCTGAACGTCGTCGCCGAAGGCGCCTGGCTGAACTGCGCAAGGTCGGTGAGGACCTCACCGATGGGCTGTGCGAAGCTCTCACCCGGCTGGGCGGAGGTGCCGGTGGAACCGGCATAGAAGAGACCGACCGGCTGGGCGTTGGCGGTGTCGACAACCAAGGAGCCGGAGTCGCCCGCGTCAGAGAAGTAGTTGCCGGGCATGCCGATCTGGTTGGTGTAGGTCTTCGAGACATAAAACTGGGTCTCGGCGGCGTCCTTGTAATAGGAGACCTTCACGCTGGCGTCGATTGCGTCCACGGTCGAGCAGGTCAGGCCGGTGGTGCGGCCACTCTTAGCGACGTGAATGTTGTTCACGTTGGCCGAAGTGAGCACCTCTCCGGTGCCGGCGACGGGCGCCGCTGCGGCGATCTGGCTGGTGCCGCCGCCCGATGCTCCCAGCGCGATGATGGAACCGGAAGCATCCACGTTCGCCGAGGTGGTCGCGGCCAGCGCGGCATCCACATTGGCGGAATTGTCAATCAGCGGCACCCAATACTGCAGTGTGCCGATGGCCCTGATGCCGGTGACCCCGGTGGCGAGCTGGGTGCAGCCCGTGTCCACGAGACCTGGCTGGATCACGGTATCGCCAGCTTTGGCCTGATCGGATTCCGCGAGCACGTGATTGTTGCTGAGGATGTACAGATTGCTGGCCTGGTCCTTGACCAACGCGCCGAGGGTGCCGCTGGCGCAGTCCGTGACGTTGCCGTTGGAATCGAGGTCCACGTCGTTGTTGTTACCGCCGGAGCTGCCCATCTGCACGGCTGAGGTCTGGGCGGCCTGGTTATCGAGCGGCGAGGTATTCAACCCCGAGCCGTTCAGCAGCAGCTTGGAGAAGCTGGTGGTGGCGGAATTCGATGCAACTGTGCCCACGGCATAGACGGCCTGCGACGGAACGGAGGAAGGGGCGGTGTAGGTTGCGGTGCAGTAGGTATAAAAGGGATTCGAAGAGTTGATGCTGCCGCTCTTCTGGCAACTGTTATTGCTGATGGCGCCGCCCGCGGAACCGGGGCTCGAGCCGCCGGAAGGGGAAGTGGAGAGACCCCAGTTGATCGAGCCTCCCCCGACTTCGGCGATGGTTGCGGTGAGAGGAAGCGTTGCGCCGGTGGCAACAGTGGCGTTCTCCGGCGTTACTGCCTGGATGAAGCCCGGCGTGACCGTAATGACGGCTGTCGCGGTCTGATAGATATTGGTGCTCAGGTTTGCCTGAACCTGAACCTGAACCGAGTCTTTCGAGAGTGCAGAAGGTGGAATGTAGAGGCCGCTCGAAGGATCGACGCTGCCCTGGCCGAGTGTGGTGTTGTCATTCGTGCCGGTGGTGACGACCCAATTGACATTGGTGGCCGGCTGACCATTGGCGAGCGTGGCAGTGAACTGGACCTGACCGTTGGTGTCGATCGTTTTCGTCGCCGGCGAGATGGAAAATGTCGGGTTCGAGGGATTCGAGCTGGGGCCGCCACCACCGCATCCAGCGATCACAAGCACAAGGGGAGCGGCGCAGGCGAAGAGCGCACGAAGAGGCCGGGTCATAAGAATCACTACCATCCAAGGGTTGCAGTTATTGTACGTGCGCGGCGTGCCTGGCTACTTCATGGACACCCGAAGCGGAGTGTCACAAAAGTCGTACAGCAGAGAACGGCGTACGGAATGAAACACCGGGTAGACGGCGAAGTTGCGCGAGTAGTTGCAGCGGTCGGAATCGGCGCCGCCCTCGGTGAGTCAGCAGATCCAGGCGTTGTTTCGGATTCTCGGAACATTCATCCCGAGCGAAGCAGATCGAGGAGGACATTTGTAACGAGAAAGACACACCAGATCTCCACTACGCGGCTGCGCCGCTGCGGCCGGAATGACATCGATCACCACTCAAAATGAGTCTGACTACGAGCTTGACTCGCGAAACTAAACCGTTCAGTATTGAAATGAAGCGAAGTATTCGCTGGAAGGATTTCCCTGAATGATCTCGGTCCAAAATCTGGTCAAGAGCTTCGGCGATTTCACTGCTGTGAAGGACATCACCTTCGACGTCGCGCAGGGAGAGATTTTTGCTTTTCTCGGGCCGAACGGCGCCGGCAAAACGACGACGATCAAAATGCTGACCACGCTGCTGCGCCCGACCAGCGGCCGCATCGAGTTGGACGGCCTTGATCCGACGGCAAAGCAGAAGCAGGCGCGACAGCGTTTCGGCATTGTTTTTCAGGATCCAAGCCTGGATAACGAGCAGACCGCGTGGGAGAACATGGACCTGCACGGGGTGCTCTATCATGTCCCGCGCAAGCTGCGCGCAGAGCGCACCGAAGAGCTGCTGAAGATCTTCGAGCTCTGGGAGCGCAAGGACGATTATGTAAAGACCTTCTCCGGCGGGATGAAGCGGCGACTGGAGATTGCGCGCGGGTTCCTGCACACGCCGAAGATTCTGTTTCTCGACGAGCCCACGTTGGGGCTCGATCCCCAGAGCCGCAATCAGCTCTGGAGCCACGTCAAGCGCATCAATGAAGCCGAGAAGACGACGGTCTTTCTCACCACGCACTACATGGATGAAGCCGACCGCGTCGCGCATCGCATCGCGATCATGGACCACGGAAGCATCGTGGCCCAGGGCACCTCGGCGGAGCTGAGAGAGCAGACGCAGACCGATTCGCTCGAAGCAGCATTCCTGGCGCTGACCGGCTCCTCGCTGCGCGATGAGAGTGCGACTTCCAAGGATCAACTGCGGCAGATGGCAAAGATGTGGCAGCGGCGGTAACGGGCCGTTACCGGCGAAGGCGCCAGCGCGTGTTTTGTTGGGTTCGCTTCCTTTGGCCGCTCACTCGCGGTTTGTGGCCGAGCGGGGCAATAGCTTTTTATTTACTTCGCTCAGAACGACAGATTTTTTTAGAGGAGGATTCCCATGGGTGCGATTTACATCCTGTGGTTGCGGGAGCTGAAGCGTTACGTTCGCTCGCGCGTACAGATCGTGGTGTCGCTCGGCCAGCCGTGCCTGTATCTGCTGGCACTCGGCTTTGGGCTGGGCCCGGTCTTTAAGCAGGCCGGACACGGCAGCTATCTGCAGTTCATGGCGCCTGGGGTGGTCGGCATGACGGTGCTTTTCAGCTCTGTCTTCTCCGGCATCGCCATGCTGTGGGACCGGCAGTTCGGCTTTCTCAAGGAGACGCTGGTCGCTCCCGTCTCGCGCATGCAGATCATGGTGGGCCGCACGCTGGGCGGCGCGACGGTTGCTGTCATCCAGGGAGCCTTAATTCTGATCATCTGCCTTATCGCAGGCTTCCGTCCGCAAAGCTGGCTGGCCATTCCGATCGCGTTTTTCTTTGTCATCATGATCGCCATTGTGTTCGCCGCGCTGGGGACGGCGCTCGGTTCCATCATCAAGGACATGCAGGGCTTTCAGCTTGTGATGAACTTTCTGGTATTGCCGATCTTTTTCCTCTCGGGCGCCCTCTTTCCGCTGGCGAATCTGCCTCTCGTGATGAGCATTATCACTAAAATCGATCCGCTGGCGTATGGCGTGGACGGGTTGCGCGGCGCGCTGATCAACAACTGGCACTTCAGCCTGTCCATCGATGTGGCGCTGCTCGCCGCGATTGCCGCGGTGTTTCTCAGCGCCGGGGCATATCTCTTTACGAGAATCGAAGCGTAAGAGATGGCGAGACCGCGGAGCGCGCAGGCACACGAGAAGGTTCGGAACGCTGCGATGGAGTTGTTCTCCGAACGCGGCATCGATGCGACCAGCATGGATGCGATCGCCGAGGCCTCGGGGGTCAGCAAGGCCACCATTTACAAGCACTGGCCAGATAAAGACGCTCTCTGTCTCGAAGTGATGAGCTATCTGCATGGCCTCGACGAGGAGCCACCGGTCTTCGACTCGGGCGACTACCGCGCCGATCTCATCGCCCAGCTGCAATATCATCCCGCTGCCGATCGTAAGGCGCTGCGCGACAAAATGACACCGCAAATGATCGCTTATGCGTCGCGCAACCAGGTGCTCGGCGCGGCGTGGCGTGCGCGCGTCGTGGAGCCGGCACGCGTAGCGTTGGCGAATCTTCTGAAGCGTGGAGAAAAAAGTGGCGTGCTCCGCCAGGGCATCGACCCGGAAGTCGGCATTGCGCTGCTGCTCGGGCCGATGATCTACCGGCACGTCTTCACGCGGAAGCTGGGGCAGAAGGGGCCGGAGAATCTGGAAGTGGCGGTGGCCGATGCCTTCCTGGCGGCGTTTGGAACAGGGAAGCAAAAGACGACGCGCCGCTGAGTGGCGGCGTGCGAGGGCGTACGAATCTGCCGACGCGCGCGAGCGCGGATGTGGAGACGGAACAACGCGGGAGGGGAAAGCAGTGCCGGCCTCGAAGGAGAGGCCGGCGCAGGAAGAGTCAGGCTTAAGCAGCAGCCGTCTTGCGGGCGCGGCGGGCGACAGCCTCGCGGGCGGCAGCGGTTGCCGGCATCACAGCGACAGCAGCAGTTGCGTCCGCAGCGCGCAGGTGACGCACTTCGCGGCGGCTCAGCGGCTTCATGGTGTCAGGCGAATAGAACACCTGCTGGCTGCAGTCCATGCAGACCTTGTAGGTGTGGCCCTCGATGGTGAAGGGGCGTGAAAGACTGTTGTGGCGGCAAAAACCGAAGATGGCCTCAAAGACAGATTGAATGAATTCCATAATCCAGCGCATAGTGGAGCTCCTCATCGTTGAGAGCGGCTCTGTTGATCGGGTCCGTTGCTCTGTGGCCCGAGTGCAATGTTGAGATGCTAGAAGCCTGAAACAGTCGCTTGTAAAAGGGAAGATTTTTCCCTGGCCCTCAGATCCCGTACCAGACTCCCAAAGTTTCTGCTGGGTGTACGTTAGCAAGGACGCGCCCGAAGGCGAAGAGTTTTCGTCTAATTCTTGCCTTACGAGTGACACCAGTGAGCGGCGTTCTGGATTCGGGAATTGGTTACTAAGGAAAGGGCCGCGCGGCGTTTCGAATGCCCAATTTGGGCCGATGCGGGACTGTTTGGCTGCAGTCTGGCTTCGGCAGCCGAAAACGATCAGGAAGTTGTTACAGAGATGACAATTTTGCCGAAATGCGAGGCGTTTTCCATTGTGGCGAGGGCTTCCCGCGCTTCTCCGAAGGAAAAAACGCGATCTACCACCGGACGGAGACCGGTCTGAGAGATCGCGCGATTCATTTCCAGGAAATGCTGGCGCGAACCCACATAAATTCCGCGTATTTGTAACATTTTGTGGAGCATAGGGGTGATGGCGAGGCTCTGCTCCCGGCCGGTCAGCACGCCGATCTGGGCGACGACGCCCCCCACCCGCGTTGCGGCCATGGACTCTTGAAAAGTGCCTGCACCGCCGACTTCTACTGTGAGATCGACCCCTCGGCCGCCGGTTTGCGCGACCGCCCAGCGCGCCCATTCTGGGTCATCGCGATAATTGTGGCCGGCGTCCAGGCCAAGTTCCGCCGCGCGGCGCAGCTTGCCGGAGCTCGATGAGGTGCCGAGAACGCGCGCCCCGAGCTCTTTGGAAAACTGCAAGGCAAAGCAGGAAACGCCCCCCGTGCCTTGGACGAGAACCGTGTCGCCAGACTTTACGCGGGCTGCGGTGACGACCGCATTCCACGCCGTGACGCCGGCGCAGGGCAGGGTGGCGGCCTCCTCGAAGCTGAGGTGATCGGGGATCTTTACCACTCCGTCCTGGTGCAGGATTACCTGCTGTGCCAGCGTGCCATCGATATCGCCGCCGAGGGCGCCTTTGAATTTTTCGGGAGCCGGATCGCCGTCGAGCCACTGCTGGAAGAAAGTGCCGGCGACGCGATCGCCGACCGCGACTTGCGTTACTCCGTCGCCAATAGCTGCGATGGTTCCAGCGCCGTCCGAACACGGGATGCGATTGGGCTGGAGCTTCGGATTGTAGGCGCCCTTGACCGTCATCAGGTCGCGGTAGTTGAGCGAGACAGCATGGACGTCGAGAAGCACCTGCCCGGGTCCGGGCTGGAGTGCGGGGACTTCGTCGAGCGAGAGTTTGTCGATACCGAATGCAGGGATGCGCCAAGCCTTCATGGATGTATTAGAGCAGGGAATGGCGAAAGGGTTGCGTACAGCCGCTGCAATCAGGTTCTAGCATGGAGGTATGTCGAAGGGCTGGGAGTCGAAATCGGTAGAGGAGCAGCAGGCGGAGCGCGCCGCACCGGTCGAGGCCAAGGCGAGAATCGATGGCCCAAAGGCGCGGGCGCGGCAGGCGCTGGAACTGCAGCGTGAGCAGATTCTCTCTGCGCGCACGGCCAATCCGCACCGGCGGGCTGCGCTGGAAGCGGCGCTAGCGCAGGTAGAGGCGCAGCTTGCCGCACTGGATGCTCCGCCGTCTCAGGGTTCGTAACCGCTACGGAGACTTATCCGCGGTGACGACTGCTTTCTGCGATCCGTTGTACTCGCGAGCATGCACGAGCTCCGGTCCTTCCGCATCGCTGTTCTTCCATGCACTGAGAAATTTTGCAAACTCCTCGCGCGCTGTTGTCGTGTTCCCTGCGGCTTCACTGGCTCGCGCCATGCCGTAGAGACTGAAGCCGGAGTTCGGCCGGTCGTGGAGCGCGCGGCTGTATGCAGCATGTGCGCCTGCCGCATCGCCGGCGCGGAGCAGTGCCGCGCCCTCCGTCTCTCCCACTGGGCGGATATAAGCAGGCGGCTCGCGATAGCCGAGCTTCTTCTCCTCCTGCGCGGCCCGATCGAAGAGCGCCTTCGCTTCCGTGAGGTTTTTCTGTGCGGTGAGGATGGTGGCGCGTAGCTCCAGCGACATGACAGACAGATTATTGAGCAGCGGAGCGGGCTGCGCATCCGGCATGACGACCGCCATGGCCGGCGCAGCGAGCGCAGGCGTCTTCTTCGGCGGCTCGTCGTGCACGCGCTGCGAAAGCCGCCATAGCTCTGCATCGAGCTGCTGCGAAGCGGCTTCGGCGGATGCGATTTCGCCGGCTTCGGCAGATCGCATGCCGCTAGCGAATTCCTTCAGCTGGCCGGCGAGGAAGCTGAGGTTCTCCAGTTTCGCATCGGGTTTCTGGTCTTTGAGCATCCGGAGCACCGCATCCCAGTCGCCGGTGCGCAACGCGACGGGAAGCAGAGGATCAAGCCGGGCCATGTCATCCCGAGGCGACTGGATGTACAGCGTAGGCGCGAACTGCCCGCGCGCGCCGGAGAGCTTTTGAGAGAGCGTCGTCGCCTGCTGCAGCTTGCCTTCTTCCATCAGGTTGGCGATGGAGTACATCAGGTTGTGGACGTAGTTCCAGTCGTCATCGATGTTGACGTGCTGCTCGCGCTGGTAGCGCTCTTCCACCGCTGTGGATGCGGCGAACCAGTGCTCGGCCTGGGCGTAGTCTCCGACGCGATAGTAGATGTGGCCGGGCATGTGGACCATGTGGCCGGAAGCTGGAGCGAGGCTCGCGAGGAGCGATGCGCTCGTCAGCGCCTGCTCAGGATGAGGGCTGGCTTCGACGGCGTGGATCCAGTAATGGTTCGCTGCGGAATCGTTCGGCGCGATTTTGAGCACTTGCTGAATCAGGGCGATGCCTTCTTTCTGGCCTTTCTTTGGATCGCCCTTGTCATCGTAGCCGTCGCGCAGGGCGCCGGCGAGAAAGAGCTTGGCCTGCAGATCGGCGGGATATTCCTTCACGATCTGTCGCCAGATGGCAACCTCCTTCGCCGTATCGGGATCGTCCCCAGGGCCAGCTGCGTTGATCGCTTCGTTCGATGCGGAGCTCGCGTCGATATAGAGTTGCTCGTGCTTGCTGACGTGCGCCTTGAGCCGGACTGCATTGGCGAGCGCTTGCTGGGTGTAGGCATTGGGCTCACCCTTGCGGAACATGAGCGCCTGATAGAGGCCCCAGTAGCACATGGCGCACTGCGGGTCGACGCGTGCGCCTTGTTCAAAGGCACGCGCCGATTCGTAGTCCCAGAAATCATGCAGCAACGTGAGACCCTGATCAAACCAGGCTTGCGCCTCGGGCGTTGCTGTAATGGTGAGATGACTGTTGCCAATGCCGGTCATCTTTACGGGAATGGGTAAAGAATCAGGAGCGGGAAGCGCCTTCATCTGCATGCCGGCGCTGTGGCATGCGCTTGACTGCGCGGAAGCGACGACCGGCACGATGAGAGAGAACGTAGCGATTGCTGTGGCAATAGCAGCACTGCGAAAAGAGTTTGAGCGGAAGATAGTCATGCTTTCCTGACGCAGCATCTGGGCAACAGCCTGTGCTGGATGTT
>DASUWP010000165.1:0-11450 GCA_036378335.1 Acidobacteriaceae bacterium
CCACTTGAGTGGCATTCGCACGCAGCGATTCGGTGAGCTGGGTACGTCTGCTCTCCAGGGCGGGCACCAGGCTGAAGAGCAAGGCGCAGCCCAGCATCAGTGTGGCTGCGAACAGGAGTGCCGGGCCGCCGATATGCAGCCTGGCGAATTGCGGTAACGGAAGTGGGCTCAGGTGCATGAGCATGGGTGTCGCAAACTCGGCCAATACCGCTCCCAGGATGCCGCCGAGGGCACAGAGCACGGCATTTTCCACCAGAAGCTGCCGCAGGATGCGCCATCCCGATGCACCGAGAGCGGCGCGCAGGCTCATCTCGCGGCGGCGCGCGATGGAGCGGGTGAGCAACAGGCTGAGAATATTCGCGGCGACGATCACCAATACCAGGGCAACGGCGCCCATCAGCATCCGCAGCGCGGGGGCGATGTCCCCGACGAAGGAGGCGTGGAGGTCCTGGACGCGCACGGATTCCTGACGGTCCCACAGATCGGGGTAGGTGGTTTTCAACTGCAGCAGAACGCGTTTCAGATCGTCCTCAGCCTGCGCGCGGGTCACGCCCGGCTTGAGGCGCCCGATGAAGTTGTAGTTGTTGGCCTGGTCTTCGGCGCTTTCGGTAATCTGGAGCGGCGTCCACACATCCATCCTCGCGTCCAGCCGAAAGTCCGGGTTGGTGATGCCGACGACGGTGTATTGCTTGTTGCCGAGCGTGACGGAGCGGCCGAGGATGTTGGGATCGGCGGCAAACTGCCGTCGCCACGTTGCGTCGCTGAGAACCGCGACAGCGGCAGCGTTGGGGACCATGTCGGCTGCGGAAAAGCCGCGGCCGATACGCGGCTCCATCTGAAAGACCTTGAAGAAATCAGAGGTGACGCGCACGGCATTCAGCGGAACCACCTGGCTGCCCTGGAGCAGATTCACATGGCTAGGGATGTAGTCATAGGCGGCTGCTGATACGAGCGTACGGCTGGTGCGCCGCATGAAGAGCGCCTTGGTGCCCGAGTAAGCCGGAACCAGGTGGTCGCCGAAATAGAAACGGTTGATGCGCACCAGCTGCTGCGGCTGCGGAAACGGCAAAGGCCGGAGCAACACGCCATAGAGAATAAGAAAGACAGTGAGGTTTGCGCCGATGCCAAGCGCGAGCGTGAGCACGGCTGCGGTCGTGAAGCCAAGGCTCTTGCGCAACTGCCGCACTGCGTAGGACAGGTCCTGGGTAAGGAAACTCATCATCAGTTGCGGCCTCCCGAACGTGAGGGACACAGACGGTTACGCGGAAGTCGGCAGCAGGGTTCCCTTTAGAGGTGCTTTAGCGAGCGTGGTGCACGGCGGCGCGCTGCGGTTCGCTGCCCTTCGTCTCGGCTATGGCGTCGTCGATCATGGAGTAGAGCTTCGTCCGGTCGAGCACTTCGACGAAGGGCGCCCCCTTGGTCTGGTTCGTGACCACCCAGATAGTCGGGGTGTGCTGCAGACCGACGCTCTGGCCGAGCGCGTAGTCGGCTTTGACCAGCGCGGCGAGCTTCTGCTGCGGATCGATCACGAAAGGCAAAGAAAGTTTGTGATCGGCTGCGAATTTCTCCGTAAAGGCGTGCAGGTTAGGCAGGCCCTTGCTGCCGTCGTAGGTACCGTCGCTGCCGATAACGGTGATCTCATTCTGGTGGGCAAAGACGGCGTCGCGGTACTCGTCGCCAAGCTTCTTGCTCTTGGTGTCAAACCAGCGCGCGTTGACGGCGGCCTGGAAGCTCCAGTCGTGCTGCGGCAGCGGGAAGTCGTGGCGCACCCAGGGAATCTTGTACTGCTCGGCCGCGGCCTTGAGCAGCGGGTTGGCGCGGGCGCAGTCGGGGCACTCCAGGTCTTCAAATTCAATGATGGCCACACGCGCACCCGCCGGGGGATGCAGCGGTGTGGTGTTGTGCACCTGCGTGGTCTCCTGCGCGGCGGCACGGAGAGCGAGCTTTCCGGGCAGAAGAAAGAGCGTGGCGGCGAGGGCGGCGGAGACGAGCAGGGAAGCTGGGCGCATGGACATTCTGTTGGACGCGAAACTACCTCCATTGTATCCAGACTGACCGGGAACGGGCGGCCGGGCGGGGCGCCTTTTGGGGCAGATGGTGGGGGCTTATTCCTCCCTGTGGTCACTCAGATGACCGCACGCGCCTCACTGCCCAGTCCGAATTTTCCGAACACCATACCCTTCTCCTCCGTCTTAGCCAATGAATCGAGCCAGTTATAGGTTCATCGCGCATGGATCTGGCCACCACACACGACTGGAGGGAGGGCGCGGCTGTGCCTCCAAAGACCTCAGAAGAGGAGGCGCGCGCAGACGAATCCAGCTTTCAGCGCTTCGTCGAGCGCAATATGCGATTCGCCTTCCGAGTGGCCTGGGCCCTGCTGCGCGATCGCAGCGACGCGGAAGATGCAGTCCAGGATTGTTTCCTGCGTCTCTATCGCAAGCGGGCGTGGTTCGCAATCGAAGACGAACGCGCGTATCTGGCGCGCGTGGTGTGGCGCATGGCACGGGACCGGCAGCGTCGTCCCGTCAGAGAGGAGGGCGGCATGGAAATGGATACCATCACCGCGACAGATCACTCGCCGGAAGCAGCCGTGGCCTCAAGCCTCGCCGTCACTCGCATCCATCGCCTGATCGACACACTGCCCGAAGAACTGCGCCAGCCGTTGGTGCTGTCCACGCTCGAAGAGATGACTTCCGCCCAGATCGGCATCGCGCTCGGCATCCCTGAAGGTACGGTGCGCACCCGCATCCAGCGTGCACGAGCCCTTTTGAAGCAAAAGCTTGGGCCCTTCACGGAGGTTCGCCATAAACGATAATCGCGATCTCGATGAACTGCTGGACGCGGCGCTCGCCAGCTATGTGGACGAGGAGCCGGATCCGTCGCTGCGCGCGCGCATCTACGCACGCGCGGCCGAGGCAGCGCCATGGCGCACGCGCATGTGGCTGATGGGAACTGCGGCTGCATGTGCGACAGCATTGCTGTCTGCATTCCTGCTGCATCCGGCAGGTCGCATTCTCCAAGACCGCGCCGCCCATGCTCCGGACATGCCGCCGCCCCTTGCCGCTTCAGCAAAGCTAGATCACACGTTGACGCCCGACGCCCGCCCGCACGTGGTTGCCGCGACCCATGGCTCTCACAGCAGGGGACCAAGCCAACGCCGCCGCAGCATCTCCCTCGCCTCGGCACCGCTTACCGACGAAGAAACGACTCTGCTTCGCTTTGCGCAGCAGCATCCTGAACAGGCCCGCCAGGTGCTGAGCCCGCCACCCAGCGGAGCAATACAGACCGATCCATTGGTCATAGCCCCCATCCAGATCGCCGATCTCGCTGGATCACAACCCGATGCTCACTAACAGCCCCTCAAGGAGATTCGCCATGCCGGCACGTACGCGTTTCGCCGTAATACTCAGCGCAATCCTTCTGGTTCCGGCCCTTTTTTGCGCCCAGGGCACCGCGCAAGACACGCAGGGCAATCCGGAGGCTTCTTCACAGCAGACCGGTCCGCACCTGAAGCTCGTCTACCGCACTCTCCAGATCGGCGCGGACGGCAAGACGCTGAGCAGTCACAGCTATTCCATCATCGTCTTTGCAAATAGTGGGCATGCTTCACCGTCCAAAATTCGCAGCAACGATAGAGTCCCGATTCCTAGTGGCTATAGCGGTGGCAATAGCCAGGTCGTTACCCAATATCAATATCAGGATGTGGGAACGAACATTGACACCTCTGGAGCGAAGCTCAGCGGCAACCAGCTCACCGTATATCTCTCCGTCTCCATGACCGAGGTCGCAAAGAACGACGTCGCGCCCGAAAAGGCGATTTCTGCGCCGGTCGTTCGGCAACTGAGTTGGCAGTCCGACGTGATCGTGACCGTAGGCCGGCCCACAATCGTCTTCACTTCCGACAACCCCAGCGACACGGGCAAAACAGAGCTCGAACTCACTGCAACCGAAATCAAGCAACTCTGAGACTCTGAAGGATCTGGTGTTAAACTCCATCCCCTAACGAGTCACGCGGGCATTCCCGAATCAGTCCACCAGCGAACCGAAGCCTCAAGAATTTGCCAATTGACCCCGCCAGAATTGCTAGCCTGGAAATAGGCATCTTTCTGAAAGCCAGGACGGGTTCCTCAAGAAAGTGGACTTGCTGGCAGCAGTAAGTGCTTTGTTCTGACGAATTTAGCGATAACCCGAACCGAATGAGGATTTTAGCCCTCGGGAAGGGCCCTAAACCCTGATGCACCTTGCATTTATGCCGGCGCCTCCCGCACCGGAGGGGGAGGGGGGCAGGGTGCCACTACCTTGTAACGAGAATGCGCCATAATGAAAATGCATGATCCTTCCCTTTGTTCGCGACGCCCTCGCGAGCATTGAGCATACGGATAGCTTCGAACGTGTGCGACGGCATCTCAGCCTCGCGCGAGGGCGCCGCCGTGTCTCCGGGCTGACTGCAACTGCTCGCGCACTGTGCATTCCGCTCTTCGCGCACGCCGCCCAGGCGCCAGTCGTCGTGCTCGTCGCCGACAACAAAGCCGCCGAGTCGCTGGAGTTGATGCTGCGCGCCGCTGCCGAGCTCACCGGCGCCGCCGAGCCCAAGCGCATCTTGCGCCTGCCCGCGCACGATGTCCTCCCCTTCGAGGGCATCTCCCCGCACCCCGACGTGCAGGAGCAGCGGGCGTCCGTCCTGTGGAAGATCGCGACCCATCGCGTCTCCATCGTGGTCGCGCCGGTAGAAGCCGCCTGCATGCGCCTCTTTGACGCGCCCTACTATGCCGGGCTCGCCCAGCAACTGCGCCGCGGCGAAGAGGTGGATATCGAGATGCTCCTCGATCACCTGCGCTCCATCGGCTACACCCAGATGGACATTGTCGAGATGCCCGGCCAGTTCACGCGGCGGGGCGGCATCCTCGACGTCTACTCGCCGGAGATGGATCGCCCCGTGCGTATCGAATTCTTCGGCGACGAGATCGAATCCATCCGCAAATTCGAGCCGGAGTCGCAGCGCTCCTCAACCCCGCTCGATGAGGCGCTGCTGCTGCCGCTCACCGAAACGCCGGTCTCGGAGAAATTGCTGGCCGCCGTGCACGCGCGGCTCAGCCGCTCGCGCATGGAAGCTGCCGAGCATGACGACGCCACCGACCTGGTCACGCGCGCCGTCGCCTCCGGCGGCGTCACCGTCTTCCCCGGCTGGGAGTTCTTTGCCCCGGTGGCCGGTGCCACCCACACGCTGTTCGCGCTCTTCCGCCAACCGCAGGTTTTTGTGGAAGAACCAGCGATGCTGCAAAACCAGGCGGAGCGCTGGTGGAACAAAGTCGAGCAGCGCCACGAGCGCGCCGGCATTGGCGGCCTTATCACCGCGGCGGATATCTATCTGAACCCGTGGGAGCTGCAAGGCAAGATCGCAGCCCTGCCTGGCATCGAGCTGGACCAGCTCGGCGCTGTCGACGTTCTCGACGAGGACGTCAACGCGCCCGCGGAGATCAGCTTTCCCTCGCGCCCGACGCTTCGCTTCCATGGATCGATCCCTGCGTTCATCGAGCAGCTCAAATCGCTGGGCGCGCAGGAGCACCGCACCATCATCGCCGCGCCGAATCAGGGTGAAGTGGAACGCCTCGCGAATCTGCTGCGCGAATACGGTCTGGCGTACCGTCTCGGCTCGCGCACGCAGCACACCGGCTCGGAGACCATCTACGACGAGTCCAGCTACCTTGGTGGCGATATGCGCACGCCCATCATCGTGCGCACCGCCATCGCCAACGGCGTCAGCTTCCCCGACGCGAAGCTCGTCATCATCGGCGCGAACGATCTCTCCGACGATGCCGACGTGGCCGCACGGCCCATGCCGGCACGCGCGAAGTCGAAGACCGCCGCCTTCGTCTCCGACTTTCGTGACCTCACCGTGGGCGACTACGTTGTCCACGTAGAGCATGGCATCGGCCGATATCACGGTCTCAAGGAGATCCAGCAGGATGGCCTGAACGTCGAGTTCATGGTGCTGGAGTTCGCTGACGCCGCGCGCCTCTACGTGCCGCTCACGCGTCTCGATCTGATCCAGAAGTACCGCTCCACCGACGCAGGGCCGGCGCCGGTGCTGAACAAACTGGGCGGCCAACAATGGGCCAAGACCAAGGCGCGCGTGAAAAAGGCCATGGCCGACATGGCGGACGAACTGCTGAAGCTCTACGCTCAGCGCCGCGCCGCCGAGGGCCACCCCTTCCCGCCGGACAACGAGTTCCAGCGCGAGTTCGAAGACGCCTTCGACTACAACGAGACCGATGATCAGCTCTCGGCCATCGCGGATATCAAGCGCGACATGGAATCAAACATGCCAATGGACCGCCTGTTGTGCGGCGATGTCGGCTACGGCAAGACCGAAGTGGCGATGCGCGCCGCTTTCAAGGCGGTGCAGGATGGAAAACAGGTCGCCGTCCTCACCCCCACCACTGTCCTCAGCTTCCAGCACTACGAGACGTTCCGCCGGCGCTTCTCGCAGTTTCCCATCAATATCGAGATGATCTCCCGCTTTCGTACGCCCAAGGAGCAGAAAGTCATTCTGGACAAGCTCGAAGCCGGACAGATCGACATCCTGATCGGCACGCACCGGCTGCTCTCGAAGGATCTCAAGTTCCAGGACATCGGGCTGCTGGTTGTCGATGAGGAGCAGCGCTTCGGTGTTCGGCACAAAGAGCGGCTGAAACAGCTTCGGCAGCAGATCGACGTTCTCTCCATGTCGGCTACGCCCATCCCCCGCACATTGCATATGTCACTCGTCGGGTTACGAGACATGAGCGTCATCGAGACGCCGCCCAAGGACCGCATGGCTATCCAGACGGTAGTGGCCAAATTCGACGAGAAGCTCATCCGCACCGCCGTCGAGCTGGAGCTGGAGCGTGGCGGGCAAGTGTACTTCGTTCACAACCGTGTCGAAACCATCTACGAGCTCGCGGCGAAGATCCAGGAGCTGGTGCCGCAGAGCCGCGTTGTCGTCGGCCACGGCCAGATGGGCGAAGCGGAGCTGGAAAAGACGCTGCTCGCCTTCATGAATCATGAGTACGATGTCTTCGTTGCGACCACCATCATCGAAAATGGCATTGATATTCCGCTCGCGAACACCATCATCGTGAATCGCGCAGATCGCCACGGACTCTCCGAGCTCTACCAGTTGCGTGGACGTGTTGGCCGCTCGAACCGCCGCGCCTATGCCTATCTGCTCATTCCACCCGAGCAAGAATTGACGGATGTAGCGCGCCGCCGCCTCGCGGCATTGAAAGAGTTCTCCGACCTCGGCGCGGGATTCAAGATTGCCGCGCTTGACCTGGAGCTGCGCGGCGCCGGCAACATGCTGGGCGGCGAGCAGAGCGGCCACATCGAAGCCGTCGGCTTCGAAATGTACACGTCGATGCTGGAGGAAGCCGTCTCGAAACTGAAAGGCGAAGACAAGCCCGAGCATGTCACGACGCAGCTCAATCTCGGTATCAGCCTGCGCATCGACGAGAGCTACATATCCGAAGAAAATCAGCGGCTGCGCGTCTACAAGAAGATCGCCGGGGCCGCTGATGAAGCGACGCTTGCCGACGTGCGCGCGGAGCTTGAAGATCGCTATGGCGCGCTGCCGGAAAGCGTGGTGCACCTGCTCGATGCTGCGACGTTGCGTCTGACGTCAGAGCGGTTGGGCGTGCAACAGATCGACCGCAAGCGCGACCAGCTTCACATCCGCTTCAGCGAGAAGGCCGAGGTAGACCCCGGCCGTCTGATGAAACTGGTTGCGCGCAATGCGAAGAAAGGCGCGCAATTTACACCGCAGGGCGTACTGCGTTTCCCGCTCGCCGGCACGAGGCCGCCCGAGATATTCCAGGAGGTTCACGCGCTGCTCGAGCAACTTGCGCTGGAGCCGGTTACAGCTTGAAGACTGCTCAACCGAGGAGATCCCTTGACGAAGTCCCGTATGGCCCGTTTGACGGCCGCAGCTCTGCTTGCCACCGGCGTTTCTATGTCTGCCACTATACCGCGCGCTGCGGATAACAAGATTCTCGAGTGGAACAAGCTCGCTGACCAGTATTTTGATACTGTCTATTTCCCCTATCAGCCAACGAATGGGACGCTCGCCGGCTTTCACCAGTACGACACGCAACTGGAACGCTACGACCGCGACTCCGTCGCGAAGCAGGCAACGGCGTTGCACGCATTTGAGCGCCGCGTCACCGCATTCTCTCCAGGCGGTCTCGATGAGTGGATAGAAGGAGATCGCCAACTCGTCCTGAACAACATTCAGAGCACGCTGCTGACTATCGAGACCATCAAGCCCTGGGAGAAGAATCCGGACTTCTACTCCACCGGCATCACTGGCAGCGCTTTTTCGTTGATGGAGCGCAAATTCGCACCACCCGAGACCCGATTGCGCTCGCTGATTGCACGTGAGCGCCAGATGCCCGCCGCGCTCATCGCTGCACGTACCAACCTCCGGGACTGCCCGAAGATCTATACCGAGATCGCGCTCGAACAGCTACCCGGCGACATCGATTTCATCCGCCGTGATGTGCCGTCCGCTTTTTCGGAGGTCAAAGACCAGGCGATCCTTGCCGAGTTCAAGCAGAGCAATGGTGCTGTCATCGACGCGCTCACCAGTTACGAATCATGGATGAAGAGCGATCTATTGCCGCGCTCCAACGGCGACTTCCGCATCGGCAAGCAGACCTTCGCGCGAAAGCTGCTCTATGACGACATGGTGACCACGCCGCTCGACCAACTGCTTCAGATCGGGTATGCCGACCTGCACAAGAACCAGGCGGCATTCAACGCGCTTGCGCATGAAGTGGATCCTAGCAAAACGCCTCAGCAGGTTCTTCTTATGTTGGGTGAAGATCACCCTGCGCCCGATCAGCTGCTGGCGAGCTTTCGCGATACGTTCAACGGGTTGATCGAATTCATTCGCGCCCGGCACATCGTTTCCATCCCCTCCGACGTGCGGCCCACGCTGGAAGAAACGCCGCCCTTCATGCGCGCAACCACCCAGGCCTCCATGGACACGCCCGGTCCGTTTGAGACTCACTCCACGACCGCCTACTTTAACGTCACGCTCCCGGAGAAATCGTGGAGCGCCGACCGTACCGCCGATTACATGCACGCCTTCAACCGCGGCACCATCGTCAGCACGTCCGTGCACGAGGCCTATCCAGGACATTACGTGCAGTTTCTCGTCTTGCCGGAGGTGCATTCAAAAGTCCGCAAACTGCTCGGCGCAAATACTGATGTCGAAGGCTGGGCGCACTATTGCGAGCAGATGATGCTCGATGAGGGGTACGGGCAACCCGGCGCTGGCGCGAAGGATGCTCGCGAAGCGAAACTCATCCGCCTGGGACAGTTGCAGGATGCGCTGTTGCGGGATGCGCGCTTCATCGTTGGCATCCAGATCCACACCGGCAACATGAGTCCGGACCAGGCACGAGAGTTTTTCGTGAACGAGGGCTATCAATCACGTGGGATTGCCGACGTTGAGACGAAACGCGGCACCGCCGATCCGACATATCTCTACTACACGCTCGGCAAGCTGGAGATCCTGAAATTACGCGCAGATATGGAGGAGAAAGAGGGAAAGGATTTCTCTCTTCAGAAATTCCATGACGACTTTTTGCGCCAGGGATTTCCGCCCATCGGCATCATTCGCCGCGCAATGCTTGGGAACGACTCGCCTGCGCTGTAGCTTGTTGCATCTGGGTGAAATCCTTTTGCCGGAACCGCAACTGGGCAACTCCAACTTGCATTTTCAGCGTCCGTATAATGTCACTACATAAGATCATTCACGCGAGCGTCACCTAACCCGAAGGGCACCCGAGAATTCATGAGCAAAAAAATTCACAAGGCAGTCTTCCCGGCTGCCGGTTTTGGCACACGTTTCCTGCCGGCAACGAAGGCGATCCCCAAGGAGATGCTCGCCCTGGTGGACAAGCCGCTCATCCAGTACGGTGTCGAAGAGGCATTGGCCGCCGGCGTCGACGAGATCATCATCGTGACCAGCCGGGGCAAATCTGCCATCGAGGATCACTTCGACATGAGCCCCGAGTTGGAGAACAGCCTTGAAGCACGCGGCAAGACAGATCTGCTGGAATTGACACGCAAGGTCTCGACCATGGTGCACGTTTCTTATGTGCGCCAGAAGGAACCGCTCGGCTTGGGACACGCGGTGCTGCAAACGCGTGACATGGTTGGCGATGAGCCGTTCGCCGTGATTCTTCCTGACGACATCATCGATGCCGTCACGCCTTGCCTGAAACAGATGGTCGACGTGTTTCAGCAGGTCCAGTCGAGCATCCTCGCAACGCAGATTGTCGAGGGCCCTGCCATTTCTTCGTATGGTGTGCTCGACTGCGACACCGTGAAGGACAATCCGCGCCTTCACGCTGTGAAGGGATTAGTCGAAAAGCCGAAGCAGCAGGATGCGCCGTCCAAGAATGCGATCATCGGCCGTTACATTCTCACGCCGCACGTCTTCGAGTTGCTTGAAAAGATTCCAAAGGGCGCGGGTGGAGAGTTGCAGTTGACCGACGGCATCAAAGGCTTGCTCGAAACCGAGAAGGTCTACGGCTATACATTCGAAGGCAAGCGCTATGACGCCGGAGACAAGGCTGGCATGCTGCAGGCCACGGTTGACTTCGCCCTGAAGCGCAGCGATCTCGGCCCCGGCCTGCGCGAGCATCTGAAACAGATCAAGCTGTAACTGGGCTAAATTAGCCATGACTCCGGGCAATGCGGACCGGATGAGACGCTCGCCTGAGGTCTCTGCCGACCCGCCTTAAAAGTGGCGCTTTTCTGCGCCGATACGTTACGCACCCGGACCAGCAACACTGGTGGGCCCAGAGGGATTCGAACCCCCAACCAAGGGATTATGAGTTTGCCAGCATCTCTGTAAGTCTATGATAATAAAAGAAATGTGAGCGTAATTGAGCGTAGGCCTAAGTAGTTGAATGACCGTAATTTAGGGCAGTTTATCGAAGTCTGTCTAAGCTGACATGTGTCCCGCTACTGTACCTCGAAATCTGCATAAATCAACGAATTCGTGGATAGCTTCCGCCACCGAGAGATACGTGACGCCTGATGATTACGCTGGAGTCATGGAGTTGCTTTCTGTTTCCTTCTTGCCGATAGCCACCAGACCATCAGGGTTATTCCGATTGCAACAGTCAAATCCCAAACACATAGCTGCCCAAACTTGTAATCCGGCAAATACCGCCATATTCCGAAACGGTCAATGACAAATTCCTCGAAGCTCCACCACAGATTAAAAGCGGCGAGACCCAGCATTATTCTTACTGTCCAGGGAAGATCCCCAAAACCTATACGGTGCATTGTTGCCTCCTCATTCCACTTTTGACCTCATGTAACTTCCAAACTCCGCCAGAAGGACCGTTTTGCTTCCCTCAGGTCCAGTCAGAGTCAGTTCCAGCAACCCGACCGCG
>DASUWP010000166.1:0-34887 GCA_036378335.1 Acidobacteriaceae bacterium
AAACGTCAATGTGTTTCCCGTCTTTTCGCTGACGCATCGTTTCCAGATGCGCCACGCTATCGCCGCGAGCGATCCGGGCGAGGATGTCCAGTTCCTCGGCGATGCGCTCAGGTGGAATCAGCATCATCATTTTTTTGCCCCTGGCTTCCTGGGGCGAGTAACCGAACATCCTCTCTGCGCCAGAGTTCCAGCTGAGAATGTCACCTTCCAGAGTCTTGCTGATGATGGCATCGTCAGACGATTCAACAATCGCCGCCAAGTGAGCGCTGGCCTCGAGTTCCACAGCTTGTGCAGCAAATCGCCGACCCGCGAGCGATGTTAAAACCGCAATCCCCAGAACCAGAAACGTGACGACGATGATTCCCGCAATGCTCAATGAAGAAACGCTGACGGCATGGGCTGTGTCGGAATGAACCAAATTTGAGCTATGGACTTTGAATGTGGCCGCCGCCATACCCGTGTAGTGCATGATGGCAATTCCCGCACCCATCACAATGGCGCTCGGAACCTTGAGCCAACTCCATGCCGATAGATCTTCCCGGAAATAGAACGTCAGCAGTAAAGCCACGAAGGAACAAAATACGGCGAGAACGACAGAGAGAGCTATGAGAGACGCAGACCACGCGCACATCGCAGAGAGTCGCATGGCGGCCATGCCGACGTAGTGCATGGTGGCGATGCCGCCGCCCATGAAAATACTGCCGATGGAGGCCCGGAGCAGGCCCATTTTCTTACGGCTTACGACAAATAGAGCACACGCCGATGCCAGGACTGCAGCCAGGAGTGACAGGAGGACTGTTGGCCAGTCGTACAGCACCGGAATCGGCAAGCGAAAGGCAAGCATGCCGATGTAGTGCATGGACCAAATGCCGATCCCCATGGCCAGGGAGCCACCGGCCAACCAGACGAATCGGAACCGGGGCCGTGCGGAGGTCACTCGACCGGCCAGGTCGAGTGCCGCATAAGCTGCGAGTATGGCAATCACGACCGACAGGGCGACGAGGCGATACTCGTAAGAGCCGACCAAAGTCTGATCTGAAAAGGTCATAGCACTCCGCAAAGTGTTTGGCGAGCGATGATTGCTCCTGCGTCACGATGCGGCCAACCATCTGCCGCTGTTACCAATGCACTGCGTCAGTGGACAAAATACGAGTGAAATATACCAATTTGCAAGCGTGCTCGTTGCAATATTACACCGCACCACCGGTGCCCGCCTGACAAAGCGAGCAGAATGAATTGGCCTCAAAAAAGCCGTGTCGATGAGATCTCGTCCCAATAACGGCCGCGTTGGAGCGCCTGTGCAGCGATAGTGTTTTCATTGATGGTAACCAGCCCCAGAACATTCTGGTGGGACCATCGCACGGGGTTCCGCATGGGGGAGAACCCGAGACCGTCCATCGGCGAACCCAATCATCCCATTCCCAGCACGACGGAGCGTCATGGGCTCGAGCATCGCGGAACTTCATTGATTGATCCAGACTGAGCGCGCAGCCGTGAGCGATAGACGCTTGCGCTCGCCCCTCGCCCGCAGGCCGTCGCAGCGCCGAATTGCGAAAGGAGGACGCCATCGCAAGATCTTTCATTTTCTATATTGTGTCGCGTCCTCATTGTGTCGCGTCCGTGGACTTTTCTTAAGACAGCCTTAAGTCCGAGCAGACGCTGTTGTCTCGGCTTGGCCTTTACATGGCCCTGTATTTCTATCGACTTACTCGCCTGTGATTTTGCACCTGTTGTGCAGCAGACACTCACAGGGGCGCTCGCCAGGATTTTGCGAGAAAAAGCCGCGCAATTTTGTTCTTTGGATCTCTCAAACGGTAGTATTCTCTGCGCATCTCATCCCTTTGCGAGAGAACGATGGACGGGACAAGGCCCAGAATTCTCTGTCTGGACGACCAGCCCGAGAATCTGTGCGTTCGAAAGATGCTTCTGGAGCAGTTTGGCTGTCACGTTGCGACGGTGACGGACTCGTCGGCGTGCCTGCAGGCGGCTGCTCGGGAAATCTTCGACCTGGTGCTTCTGGACTACCATCTTGCGGAGCCGGTTACCGGAGAGGATGTTGCGCGCGATCTCCGGGTTCTACTGCCCAGAGTTCCGCTTGTCATGCTGACCGGTGATCCCAGAATTCCTCAGAGCGCATGCGACTGTGTGGATGCAGTCTTGATCAAGGGTCCAAGTGGCCCCGCGGAGCTCCTGGATGTAATCCAGAGGCTTTTGCCTCATCGCTCGATCAAACCTCGCCATCACACCCCGCTGCCGATACCGATTTCCAGGACTTCCTAACCCGGTCCGGCCGGCCGCCAGGCTCAAGCCTCGGCGGCGAAGCGCTCTTCCTCCTCATCCTTGTTCACGGTCAAAAGGAACTCCCGCAGCACCCGCGCGTTTTCGTCTGTGTTCTCTGCGCGCTCATTCAGTCGATCGGCTGTAGGCTCGTGAGATGCGCCTGAGGCTCGTTCTGCCATGCGGCGGTACAGGGATGCGCTCTCTTCCAGCGCCCGCAATGCGGCCCACAGGGCCGTCTCTATGGCGTTGCGCTGTTCCGCGCCCAGGTGCCGGGCAGTAAAGGCATGCCCGACTCGGCAGCGGAAGCGCAAAAAGCCATTATCCTCGAGCTCCCAGAGCACGCCGCCACAGTCCGGGCAGGCAAAGGCAGAGGGCCGTCCGGCCCGATCCTCATTCTCGATTTCGGACATGTCCAACTCCGCAATTCTGATCTCCTTGGCCGTTTCGATATCCGGGTGCTCCTTCCGCCCGTGATCCGGCAGGTCTTCTTGAATCATTTGCAATAATTGCGCGGGAATATCGCCCAGCGGCAGCACATGTGCTGTCGGGACCTGCTCCAGCGCGCTCGCCGGCATGGAGGAAAACAGGGCGGTCTCCGGGTCCTGGACAATCGCCCCGCCCCCGTGGGCATTCACGACCATCAGTCCGGAAGTACCATCGTCCAGCGCGCCGGTAAGGATGACCCCGATCACCCGGCGGCCGAACGATGTCGCCGCGGAGCGAAACAAGGGATCAATTGCCGGCCGATGGAGGTTTTCCCGCGGGCCCTGGATGACACGAAGGAAATTTCCCTCCACAAGCATGTGAAAATCCGGGGGAGCAATGTACACGTGCCCATTTCTGATCGGCGTGCCATCCGCCGGATGGATCGCCGGAAGCTTCCCGGCGCGCTGCATGATGTGAGGCAATACGCTGGCCGGGTGATTTGACGTATGCACAACGATGAGCACAGCCGCTTTCAGGTCGGCCGGCAGTTGCTGGAGCAGTTGCTGGAGGGCTTCAATCCCGCCGGCGGATGCCCCGATTACTATGAGATCGCGATGGGCCACTCAGAAACACCTCACCCGCTGAGATGTTTCGGGATACAGTTAAGATATCTGTGAGCGGCAAGACTCCACGAGCGCTTCGACTGCCGATCCTGAATCTTTCGCGCCCCGCCCGCATTCGGATCAACCCGGCGTCTCATGGTCCGAGGTCTAGGTTCAGGCTATCTCCCCAAGCTAGTGAAGCGCTCCTCTTTCGTGGATACTCTTCTGCATCTCTGTCAGAGATTGGATTTTTATGGCATCTTCCGAATCTTCCGGGCAAAGCCGGAGACTGAACCGACCCGACGGGTCCTCTGCCAAGAGCGCAGAGGAAGGCACGAACCACGGCAGCACACCATTCCCTATCGTCGGAATTGGTGCATCCGCTGGCGGGCTGGAAGCCCTGACAGTTTTTCTGAAGGCCGTGGCGCCAGACCTGGGCATGGGCTTCGTGCTGATTCCGCACCTGGATCCGTCGCGAAAAAGCGCCATTACGCAGATTCTCTCGCGCACCACCAGCATGCCGGTTCTGAACATTACGGACGGCATGCGCGTCGAGCGTGACCATGTCTATGTCATCCCGCCGAATTGTGAGCTGACCATCGCGGACGCCGTGCTGCGCATCACCCCGCGCGAAGGGCCGCGCCCCATGAACACTACCATCGACATCTTTTTGCGCTCGCTGGCGGCCGATCAGAAGACGAACGCAATTGGTGTCATTCTCTCGGGAACCGCATCCGACGGAACCCTGGGGCTTACGGCTATCAAAGCGGAGGGCGGCATCACCTTCGCCCAGGACGAACGCAGCGCAAAGTACGATGGCATGCCCGCCAGCGCCATTGCCTCCGGCAACGTCGACTTCGTCCTTCCCCCGGACGCGATTGCACAGGAGCTTGCCCGCATACGCGAGCATCCCTTCGTGCGCTCGAACGAGGAGCGCATCGAAAGCGGCGAAGACCTGGGCAAGGATGCATACATGACCCAGATCTTTCGCCTGCTGCGCCGCGCCACCAAGGTGGATTTTTCCGAGTACAAGCCGCCTACCATCGGCCGTCGCATCCAGCGTCGGATGGTGCTGCACAGAATGGACAACCTGAGCGACTATGCCAGCCTGCTGCACCGCGATCGTGGCGAAATCAACGCGCTTTATCAGGATCTGCTCATCAACGTGACTAGCTTCTTCCGCAATCCGGAAGCGTTTGAGACGTTGAAGAAGACGGTCTACCCCACCATCCTGCAAGGACGCGCTTCCAATATGCCGATTCGCATTTGGGTGCCGGGGTGTTCCACAGGAGAAGAAGCCTACTCCCATGCCCTTTCGCTGGTGGAGTTCCTGGGAGAGGAGCGGTCGGAAATCCCCATCCAGATCTTCGGGACAGACCTCAGCGAAACGGCCATCCAGCGTGCTCGCTCCGGATTCTTCAAAGGAAGCATCGAAACCGATCTCAGCCAGGTGCGCCTGCGCCGGTTCTTCCACAAAGCTGACGGCGGATATCAAATCAGCAAGACGATCCGCGACCTTTGCGTCTTCTCGACGCAAAATGTCTTAAGTGACCCGCCCTTCTCCCGGATGGACCTGGTAAGTTGCCGTAACGTAATGATCTATCTGAGTCAGACGCTGCAGAAGAGAGTTATCCCTATCTTTCACTACGCCCTCACTCCGAATGGATTTCTGATGATCGGCGATACCGAAGGGATTCTGGGAGCCGGTTCGGAGCTCTTCGAGTTGGCGGATAAAAAACACAAAATCTATCGTAAGCGGCTCGTATCCACGCCGGTTACATTTGGCTTTGCCATGGCCGCCGAGAGCGAATCGGAGGACCTTGAAGCGCCTGCGCCGTCCCCCAAACAAACCGAAGGAATCAAGGTTACCCCCGAACTGCAGCGCGAGGCGGACCGCCTGCTGCTGGCCCGGTACGCTCCACCTGCAGTCGTCATCAACGATCAGCTCGAGATTCTCCAGAGCCGCGGCCGCACCGGTCCGTTCCTCGAGCTGCCCACCGGCAAAGCGAGCCTGAACCTGCTGAAGATGGCTCGTCCCGGTCTCATATTTGAATTGCAGAAAGCGGTGGATGAGGCTCGGAAGAGCGGCATTGAAGTCATACGCGAGAATATCCATGTCGATGCCGGAGGGAGCACAAAGCTTACGACTGTGCGGGTGATTCCTTTCCGTAACCCGCTTCACGAGCACAAGAACTTCCTCACGGTCTTCGAGGCGCCGCCGACTCCGTCAGCAATCTCCTCCAAATCCCAGCCCCTCACACCTTTAGAAGACGCTGAGAAGGACACCCTCATTGCGCAGTTGAGGCAGGAGGTAGCAGCGACCAAGGACTATCTGCAGTCCATCATTGAATCGCAGGAAGCTACCAACGAGGAGTTGCAATCGGCCAATGAGGAGATTCAATCGGGCAACGAAGAACTGCAAAGCACCAACGAGGAACTTCAGACCTCGAAGGAAGAATTGGAATCCGCCAACGAAGAATTGCACACTGTCAACGAAGAGATGCAGCATCGCAACGAGTTGCTGTCGCAGTTGAATAACGACCTCACGAACCTGCTCAACACAGTCAATCTCGCGATGGTCATGGTGGGAGCCGATCTGAGACTGCGGCGCTTCACCTCGCAAGCCACCACCGTCCTTGGGTTAATGTCGACGGACGTGGGCAGGCCAATACCCCGCCTGAAGCTAAAGATCGATTCCACAAAGCTCGAACAGATGATGTTGGACGTCATGCAGGAAGTGCAGCCGAAGGTGTATGACTTGAAAGACCACGACGGTAAGCCGTGCAGGCTGCGCATCACACCTTACCGCACTCTGGACAACCGCATCGAGGGCGTGGTGCTCACGATCCTGAATGACAGGAACGAAATAAGTGATGATGCGAATGACGACGATATTGTAGGCGCTTCGCCAAGCACAAAGTCTTCCGCGAAGAAGACCCGCAAGAAGAGCAACGATGGTCAGTAATCGCACCTTCGGTGTGATCTAAAAAGTAATGGCCGACGGAAATAAGCCGTCGGCCATTTCTCTGCACAGCGACTTTGCTAGTTGCTGTCGAAATCGAACAGCCCGAACAGGTCGTCGATCGCAGGACCATTCACCGGCACGTACGGATTTCCCGGCGCGGTAACGGGGTTGGGGAAATTGTCACGGCTGCGCGCGGTGATCGGCGTGAGCCCCCAGTTAGCCTCGATGAACTTCAGGATCGATACGTGGTCCGAATATTCATGCGAGATGTGACCACCCTTGCTATAAGGCGATACCACGATCAGCGGAATACGCGTGCCGTCACCGAAGTAGTCGAGCGGCTGCACGTAGCCGGAGTCATAGTAGCCGCCGCCTTCGTCGAAGGTGATGAAGATCGCCGTATCCTTCCACAGGCTCGGGTTATTCTTTACCGCATCCACGATCTTCTTCGTAAAGCCTTCAAACAGATCCAGCTTGGACGACGAGGGGTGACCGTCAACCAGACCACTCGGCTTCACGATCGACACCGCAGGCAGTGATCCGCTCTTGATGTCCTCGTAGAGGTCTTCGGTGTCCTGAATGTGTGCCTTCCGGACGTCGGCATACGCCATGATAGAAGTGTCGTACTGAAATGGATTGCAGATGTTGCAATACTCGTCGGTGTTTTTTCCAATGGCGCCGTAATTGAGCTGATACGGATCGTTGACGTAGTTGTTCCACTGGTCGCCGTAGTACTTCCACGAAATATTCGCCTTGATCAGTTTGTCGCCGATGCTGGGAACCGAAGACGGCGGAACGGTAAAGACCGTATTGTTTTTGTTTGTGTCGGTGTACGCATTCTTGCCGTTGCCGAAATAGCCGGGATTGTAATTGTTCAAGAGATAGTAGTGGTTGACTTCGCAGTTGGAGTGAATCTTCGGCTGGAGCGAGTGCAGATAGTTCACGATCGGCGCCACACCCGGCTGCGAAAGATCTGCGCAATTCGTATACGATCCGCCACCATAGGAAGGGGAACCAAACGATCCTCCGCCATAGCCGTCCTCGGTGTACCAATTATTGGTGTTGGCGACGGGATTTGGATTCTCGACCTCATCCACGATGCCGGCGTTCGCGCTGCCGCCCGCAACCAGAGTGTTATGCGGTGGAACGGCCGCATGATTTTTGCCATCGCTGAACCAGATCAAATCGCCATGGCCGAGCATGATGTGATTGGCGCCTGTTCCACCGTTGACCGACTGATGGAAGTTATCGCTCATCGAATACTGATCGGCGAGTTGCTTGAAGTAAGGTACGTCACCATTCTGGACGTTGTAGAAGCCCATTGCAGTGGAGCCCTCGCCGGTAGTCTTTGCGGTTGGCGAGTAATCCGTGCTGAAGTTTGCAGGCTGCTTCAGGCCGTTCGCGCCCGCCCCAACAGTCGTTTCTACCCAGGGAAAGAGGTCCGAGCTGCAGCCGGAGGGATTGCTCTCTGTGGCGTTGTTTGCATTGCAGTCCAGCTGCTGCCACATCTGATAAAAGCGATGTACCGGGCTTGCCGCATATGAGTTGTAAGTAAACGTATCGCCGTTGGTCAATTGGAATGGACCCGGAGGCAGAGCGTTCACGTTCTTGATACGCACGTCCGGAGTCCTTGACGTCAGGCCTGTGCCGCCCGTTACGAGATAGCCGTAATAATCCGCAGGTAGTCCGTTCTCGGATTGTGTTGCCAGACTGAGGCTGTCGTTTGTTATGAAAGAATCCACCGGGCCGCCAACCAGCGGGGCCGGCAGAACGGCTCCCTTAAAATCGTCCTTCGCCGGGCTTAGCAGGAATGCATCCGGCGCCTGATCCTTAGCTGCGTCCTGTTCGCCCTTCGCGAAGTTCGGTCCGGGTGTGCCATCGCTCTTCACAATTCCTTCCGAGAGCAAGTTCCAGACGGTCTCGCCTTTCTTCGGAACATAGGTGGCGAAAACGTGATCGAAGCTGCGGTTCTCGCCGACGATCACAATGACATGCTTGATGGGTGTGGTGGTATCGTCATCGCGCGAAGGCTGACTGTTCGATAGCGGAGCGGCAAAGGCGCTCCCGATGGCCAACTGGAACACAGTCGCGGAGATCATTCCGGTCCGGAACGTCCGCAATGCTGTGGATGCCAACTGCTTTGCGTTCATACTGCCTCCTGGTCAAGGCACGCGGCCTTGCCGTGAGGAGCATAAGTGGGCTGCCATTTCAGTAAGATATTTACCCGTTGAACGGCGGATGAATAAGACTGCACTTGTTCGCCTCTCAAAGCCCGCAGTTATCGGCCGAGAAATTATCGGTTGTAAGATTTTCCTGCGAGCGAATTTTTTACCGGAGCGCTGTCCCGCTCTGCGTCCGATGTCCGACTTACCTTTGCGGCCAATGGAACGACACGAATTGTTCCCATCATGCCTTTGTCTTCATGCTCCAGCAGATGGCAGTGGTAGGGAAACATGCCGATCGTATTCGGATCGCGGAAATCCATCCGCACTCGAATGCTCGGGTAAGCCAGCGTTCGGCCGTTAAAATACGGCACATTGACCGTGTCGCGCAGAAAATTCTCGCGGACGTTCTGCCCCATGTACTGCAGCAGCAGAAAATGCAGCTGGTGTATGTGGAACGCGTGCAGTTCGCTGGAGCGGTTCTCGATGATCCAGTCCTCGACAGTTCCCTGTTGCGCGACGATGTTCGGAATATCTGAATTCATGTCAAACATCTTCGGTGTCTGACCATCCACCGTCAGATAGAACTCGACAGCGCTCGTCGGATCATTGGGATCGGCAAGTTTTTCCGAAAAGTACAGGTGACGCACGCGTACGGGCGCCACATCTCCCAGCCAACTCTCACTCGCAGCGGCCAGCGGCTCAGGTGCACGCTGCAGGGTTGATCGCGGCTCAGGCACATTCGTGGAAGCGACTATCTTTGCAAGTGCGCGGTTAGGATCGTTCTCTCCACCCGGGCCAGTGTCCACAGTCCGCGTCACCAGCAGGCCCGGCTCGCCGTCCGGCGGTCCTTGAAGCATGAATTCCACACGCGCGCCGGGCGGAACGCCAAGATGCGTCTGCCAGATCACAGATTCTGCCGAATTTTTCTCTGTACCACTTTCACCGATGGGCACGCCATCCATCGCGACAAGACCCAACTGCTGCGGCGACTTGCCGTAGAGAACCTCCAGGTTGAGATAAGTAATGGCCGAGGCATTCAGCACGCGCCATAACTGCCGTTCCCCCGGACGCATTTCGATGACACCCGGCGGGTAGTCTGGATATGGAACAGGAACATAGTTGATCGAGAGATCCTTTGCCGGCTTGCCGAAGCCGGTGCCGTTGTTGGCTACATCTCCGTCGCGGTCTACCATGAATTTCGGCACCACCGGCTCCGACGCAGCGGGGGCGGCGCTCGGATGCATCAGATCCTGATCGCGAATGATGAACACCCGCTCGGGCAGGCCGGCGACCTCCTTCTTCGCGCGCTCGATTCCTTCCAAAATCAGTGCGCCCGATGCTCCGCCAAGCAGCTGTTGCTTACTGAATCCGTGGATGTGCGGGTGATACCAATAGAGCCCCGGCGGCTCGTCATCCGGAATACGGAAGCGATATTCGAAGGGCGCATCGTGAGGCTGCACAGAAGTTTTCAGTACATCGTCCTGATGGCACGTCGGCGGAATCGTCAGTCCATGGAAGTGAAGATTGGTGGATACCGGACTCATGATTCCGCTGGTACAGGGGTTGCCGGAATCGTCGGTGCGAGGCGCTGCGTGAACGTGTGGCGCCGCATTGCCGGCTGCGGGCTGCAGGTTCTTCAGGTCATTCTTTAGATGAATGATCACTTCGTCGCCGGGACTCACGCGGAGATTCGGCGACTCTCGTCCCTCAGCATCGGTATAGCAATATCGTGTCGTGCCGTCGGGCTGCGTTGAGTTTGAAGCGGTGAGCGTCAACTCCAGGACGCCATTCTTGCTGCGCAGGTCCATCGGTTCTGGCACGCTGCTGCCGGGAGCCGGGCGAGGGCACGCCTCCTGCGAGGCGGTGGCCGGTTGCGAAGCCGAATACGGAAGAGCCAGAGAGAATGCTATGGCCGCGATCAGCATGCGCTTGAAAGATGAGAGCGCGAAGGCAATAGCCTCGCATAGATTTGCAACCAGGAGAGCACCACTTCAGCATTCTTCCAGCAATCTCCAAAGATGGTGTGAATGGACGGTAAACAAGAACACGCTTTCACCGCCATCGCCAGCCTTACTATGTGAACGAATGATGAAAGGCGAAGAAAGAGAAAGAATGGTTCGAGGAACGTAATCGTTCGCGGCTCAGAGCTAATTACACGTACACGCGGAGCTATTCCGCATCATGGAAGATAATGCCCAGCGTGTGCCGGTGTCCGCGACGAATGCGGCTCACGCCATGTTTCAGATTTACGCGGTACATGCCTCGCGTTCCCTGCATCGGCCGATGATGCACCGCGAATGCAACGGCATCGCCCTGGCGCAGCGGCACCACCTCCACCCGCGATTGCATGCGCGGGCGCTGCTCTGTCAACACGAAGTCGCCTCCGGCAAAATCGCGGCCCGGCTCCGAGAGCAGGATCGCGACCTGGATCGGAAACACGTGCTCACCATACAAATCCTGGTGCAGGCAGTTGTAATCGCCCTCTCCATATTGAAGGAGCAATGGCGTCGGCCGGCGCTGTCCGGCATCATGGCAGCGCTGTCGGAACTCCGCGTGCGTCCCTGGATAGCGTACGTCGATCCGCAGCGCCTCATTCCAGCGGTTAGCAATCGGTGCCAGCCGCGGGTACAAATGCGCTCGCAACTCCTCCACCACTCGAGGCAGTGGATAGCGAAAATACTTGTATTCCCCACGTCCAAAACCATGCCGCGTCATAACAACACGGCTGCGGAATACCACGTCCTCGGAATACATCGAGGCTACCGCATCGCATTCCTCCGGACTCAGCAGGTGCTCGAGAACCGCGCCGCCATACGCATCCAGGTCGGCTTCCACACGTTGCCACGCAACGCCGTCTACTCTCTCCGGGATGGTTTCTTCTGCCATAGCAATCTTCATGGCCCAATGTAGCGCTGGCGTGGGCGCCACGCACTCCGCTTCTTGCTGCGGAATCCTCGTCTCAGAAACCGCAGGAAAGGCTCGCGTGCAGACCGGAAGGCTCCCTCCCATTTCACTGGCGCATTGCCTTCGCACGGGGCTAGAATCCGTCCACCTCCTCGACATGCATTGCTATCCGAGGTTGCCATGCCAACCGTCCGTCACAATCCTGCTGCCATCATTGTGGCAACTTTGATCTACTTCTTTCTTGGTGGCGCGTGGTTTACGACGTTCAAGCAGCCGTGGCTGCCTGGTACCGGCGTCCAGATCGCGGACAGCGCGGCTACTCCAGGCATGCGGCTGTGGCTTCCCTACCTGATCGCGCTCATCATGACAGGGATACTCGCAACTGCGCTCTCGTGGATCATCCAGGCCACGGGACCGCAAACTGCAGCACGCGGCGCCAGTATCGCCGCTGCGCTGTGGCTCGGTTTCGTCTTCACGACATGGGCCACGGAATATGCTTTTGAAGCTCGAAGCATCTCGATCCTCGCCATCAATACTGGCTACTCGCTCCTCGGCATGGTGCTCATGGGCCTGGTGCTCGGCGGATGGAAGGCCAAGTTGCGCGTCGCTTGAGAGTCGCGCCGCACGCGCTCATTTGCCGATCGATATACTCAGAGGGAAGGACCCCCTGAGTTATGCCGACTCACCCTGCCGCCGTTCCCGATCAGGCAACTCGTTTTTTGGACAGGATTCTCGCGCGCACCCGCGCAGACCTGGCCCGGCGTATCGAGCAAACGCCGCGGGCAACACTGGAGCGGCTGGCAGTGCAGCACACGCCGCGAGGTTTCGCGGCCGCGCTACGATCACGGTCCGCCAATGGTCCAGCAATCATCGCGGAACTCAAGAAAGCCTCGCCCTCGAAAGGGCTCATCCGCGCCGATTTCTCCGCCGGTGCACTCGCTCCCGCCATGCAGGCCGGGGGCGCTGCGGCGCTCTCAGTCCTCACAGATGAGCCGTTCTTTCAGGGCAGCCTGGCAAATCTGGAAGCTGCCTCCGCCACCACCCTCATCCCTTGTCTGCGGAAGGACTTCATCGTCGATGACTACCAGGTCGTCGAAGCCCGCGCGCATGGAGCGGACGCCGTGCTGCTCATCGCCGCCGCGCTCACCGATGTGGAACTGGAACAGCTCTCTAAGGTTGCCCGCGATTACGCCCTCGACGTGCTGTGCGAAATCCACACACGCGAAGAGGCGCGGCGCGTGCGCCATCTCGAATGCAGCATGGTTGGCGTGAATAATCGCGATCTCCGAACCTTCGATGTACGCCTAGAGACCTCGCTCGAACTCGCCCGAGAGCTTCCGCCGGACGCGGTGCTCGTCGCCGAGAGCGGCATCAACGATCCTGCCGACTACGCTCGCCTGCACGCTGCGGGTTATCACGCCTTCCTCATCGGCGAGACCTTCATGCGTCAACCCGATCCCGGACACGCTCTTGCAGCATGGATTGCCGCAGCCCAGACTGCTCATTCCGCCCGGGCGTCTGCCTGAAGTTAAAACGACAACAGATATGTGGATCAAAATATGTGGGACTACCAGCCTTGCTGATGCACAACACGCCGCAAACAGCGGAGCTAGCGCCGTCGGCTTCATTCTCGCCCCCAGTCCTCGCCGGGTCACCGTGGATCAGGTGCGCGCCATCGCGCCGCATCTGCCACGCAATGTGGAGCGTTATGGCGTCTTCGTGAATGCGAGCTTTGACGAAATTGTCACCGCCGTTCGCGAAGCTGATCTGACCGGCGTGCAGCTGCACACGAATGACGATCCCGATCTGCCGCGCAGCTTGCGCGCCCACTTCACCGCCACAGATCCCGGGGCTACGATCAGCATCCTTGCAGTGCTGGCCTATAGCGATGATATGGAGCCGCAGATCCAGACCATCGCACGCAATGCGGCTCGTGACGGCGCGATCGATGCCCTGTTGATCGACTCGCGAAGTCCGGTCGGTCACGGCGGTACCGGCACGCGCTACGACTGGCAAGCCGCACAGCAGCTGTTCCGCAGAGTCGCCCCGCAACTGCGCCTCATCGCTGCCGGCGGGCTCAATCCCGACAATGTCGCGGAGGCCATCCGCACTCTCACACCGTGGGGGGTCGACGTGGCCACCGGAGTGGAGGCTGCGCCCGGTCGCAAAGACCCTGCGCGGGTTGCGGCATTCATCCGCAACGCGCGAGAAACCTTCGCCCAATTGAAGAATCCGCCGCGCCCCCGCTCCTCACGGCGCTAGGGCAAACAGATCTTCGCCAACGCGATACTCTAGAGCGGGAGGCAGATCGCATGGAGACCCTGACCCAGACACGCCCCGGACGCTTCGGCGATTACGGCGGCCGCTACGTCCCTGAGACGCTGATGGCCGCGCTCGAAGAACTCGAGACCGCATACGAGAATGCGAAACGCGATCCTATCTTCCACGCTGAGCTCGACACCTTGCTGCGCGACTACGCGGGCCGGCCCACCCCGCTTTCCTTCGCACAGCGGCTCACCGAACGTCTTGGCGGCGCGAAGATTTATCTCAAGCGTGAAGACCTGCTCCACACCGGCGCACACAAGATCAACAACTGCCTTGGCCAGGGTCTGCTCGCGCAACGCATGGGCAAGCACCGCATCATTGCGGAAACCGGCGCCGGCCAGCACGGCGTCGCCACCGCCACCATCTGCGCGCTGCTCGGTATGGAATGCGTCGTCTACATGGGCGAAGAGGACATGCGGCGCCAGGAGTTGAATGTCTATCGCATGCGCCTGCTGGGTGCAGAGGTGCGCGGCGTCAGCTCCGGCTCGAAGACACTCAAGGATGCTATCAACGAGGCCATGCGCGACTGGGTCACCAATGTCCGCACCACGCACTATCTGCTTGGCAGCGTGCTCGGCGCGCATCCTTATCCCACCATGGTGCGTGACTTCCATCGCATCACGGGTGAAGAGATCCGGCGCCAGATACTCGAGAAGGAAGGCCGCCTGCCGAACGCCATCATCGCCTGCGTCGGCGGCGGCTCGAACGCGATGGGCGCCTTCTATGACTTCGTACGCGATCCGCAGGTGAAGCTCATCGGCGTGGAAGCGGGCGGTCGATCCGCCGCGCTCGGCGAGCACGCGGCGCGCTTCAGCGGAGGCGCACCGGGCGTGCTGCAGGGCACCTTCTCTTACGTTCTGCAGGACGAAGACGGCCAAGTCGCGCTTACCCACTCTGTCTCCGCCGGACTCGACTACGCCTCCGTCGGCCCGGAGCACGCTGCGATGCACGACTCCGGCCGCGCCACCTACACCTCGGCCACCGACCAGCAGGCGCTTGACGCGACCGTGATGCTCTCCCGCACCGAAGGCATCGTGCCCGCACTCGAAAGCGCGCACGCGGTTGCAGAGGCGATCCGCCTCGCGCCGACCTCGCTGCCCGAGGACATACTTGTCGTCAACGTCTCCGGCCGCGGCGACAAGGACATGGGCATTCTCGCGCGCGAATTAAAGCTCAACGGCGCGGAAGCGCATTAGCCGCTGCGATTCACTCCACGCCTTCGCCCGCCAAAGGAGGGCGCGCCGCCATCTCGCGAAGCCGCGCCAGGTCCCTTGCCACTCGCGCCCAGTCGTCCCGATGGCGCTTCGTTGAAATCGGCGCATCGGGCGCGGCATAGTAGTTCAGGATGTCCTGCTTCAGTCCGGGTGGCACCGGTTGATTCTGCTTCTCCGTGATCTCGCGCAGCAGCTTCGCGTAGGTCCTATCCGTCAGCGCATATGCGCCCGGCTTCGTCCAGTTCCCAGTATCCAGGTCGCGATTCGGCAGCGCCAGCGGCACTTCGGGCAGCAGCCGCAGCTCATCCAATCGCCTCTGATATAGGGTCAGGGTGCGCGTCAGGCTGCTGTAATAGAGCTCTTCCGTCTGCTCGCGCGGCCCGCGAATCTTCAAAATCCTCACCACGCCAATCGGCGGCAGAATCCAGATCACTCCGGCCAGAACGTGCTGCACGATGCTGGGATTCCGATACGCGGTCGCCCATGTCGGCAGGTACGGCACATGTCGCAAATATGGCTGGATCGTCTCGAACGACTGAGGATCGCCCTTGGGAAACTTGCTCCCATGGAGGACGACCTCTGCCTTCGCGAATCCGGGGATGAAGTTTCGGATGGATGTGCGATAGCTTCGGATGGAGGCCCGTCCCGTCTTCCCCATTACGTCGGTAAAGGTCAGACCGTAGGTTTCGAAGAAGGCCTGCTCCAGCAGCCGCCGCGACACGCGCAGCCCGACGCGACTCTGGTAGCTGGTGGGTGCGAATCGCCTCCGCGTAAGCTGGTCCACATCGAACGAGAACTCGGTCGCTACGTACTGGCGGGGCGCATCCTCGTAAGTCACGATGGGCCCGTATTTTTTCGCCAGCTTCGGATACTCAATCGCTGTCGCCGGGCTGATCGCATCCGCATGGCCAACGGAATCGCCGACATAGTGCGACAGCGCGCCCAGCGCAAAGGCATATTCGTTCACGTTCTGCGCGTTGCGCAGAAGACTCTCGATGAAATCTCCGGTCCGCACATAATGCGTCAGATCGCTGAAGAACTGTCGGCTGAAGGGGTAATAGCCGGCATCCTGGATCGCGCAGCCGCCGTATGCATAGGCGTGCGCCTCATGCAGCTCTGCATCCGATGTACGTGGATAGCGGCTCAGCAGCAGCGGCTGCATCGCATTTGTCCAGCTCAGGTCGATGATCGCCTGATGCGTCAGCACGGAATAAGCCGCGACATCCTTCGTGCCCACCCAAAGCATTGACAGTACAACCAAGCATGCCGCCGCACGCGTCAGCCATGGCCGTGGCGACGTCTCGCTGCGACAGGGTTCTCGCAGCCTCATTGGTTTACCTCCGGGTGTGATCTAGTACTGCGATGCGGCGCGGTCCTCTTCGGTCGTAAAATGGGCATTCATGCCCATCCATTTCTTTCGGCGTCCCGGTCTCGTCGTCTACCTTACCGTCGGCGACCCTGATCTCGCCACGTCGCGCGCCATCGCGATCGCCGCTATCGATGCCGGCGCTGATATCCTCGAGCTCGGGGTTCCCTTCAGCGATCCTCTCGCCGACGGCCCGGTCATTGAGCGCGCCAGCCACCGCGCCGTCGCCAACGGCACCACACTCGGCGATGTCCTCATCCTCGCCGGCGAGCTGCGCGCCGTCCGCCCGCAAACCGGGCTCGTTATCTTCTCCTACCTCAACCCTATCCTCCGCTACGGACTCGAACGCTTCACCACAGACGCAAAAGCCGCGGGAGTCGATGGTGTCCTCGCCACCGATCTCACCATCGAAGAAGCCGAAGGGCGTTATCTCGATGCCATACACGCCGCAAATCTGGCGCCTATCTTTCTCGCTGCACCCACCAGCACTGACGACCGCCTCCAACGCATCGCCGCAATGTCGCAGGGCTTCGTGTATGCCATCTCCCGCGTCGGGATCACCGGCACCCAGCAGACACTCGCCTCCGATGCCCGTTCACTCGTCGAGCGCCTGCGCCGCTACACAAAGCTGCCCATCGCGCTTGGCTTCGGCGTCTCGAATGCCACGCACGTTGCCGCCGTGGGCGAGTTCGCCGACGCTGCTGTTATTGGCAGCGCCATCGTTGGCCTGATTGAGAAAATCGCCCCCAAGGATGCGCCCGGCGCGGTCGCGGAATTCATTGAGGCGTTGCGGCCGATCGCTACTGCTCCCAATACTCGATAGTCTTTTGGAATGGCACATTCACCTCACAGCAGCGAGGCTCACTTGGACATAAGCGACTGGCGAACGAAAATCGATGCGCTTGACCTGCAGATCGTTGAGCTGTTGAACCAGCGGGCCGAGGCTGCCCGATCCATCGGCATGCTCAAAGAAGCTACCGAAATGCCGGTATATGAGCCCGGGCGCGAAAAGGTGATCTTCGAAAATGTGCGCTCGCACAATCGCGGACCCTTACCGGATAGCGAGCTGGTCTACATCTACCAGCGTGTGGTCGCCGTGATGCGCTGCCTGCAGCGCAATGAACTCGCCTCGCAGCAGCCGGATTGTCCCTGAAATCGCATCCCACCTCCATTGAAGAGACCATGTGGCGCACGATGCTAAAGTGTTCGAGCATTCACGTTGCTGACAGGAGAGCCGGCGCACTGCATGTCTCTTTTTGACCTACTCTTCGGCCGTCCACTCGCCAACTCAGAGCAGCGCGCGGAGCACGTAGGCCCGGCGGCCGGCCTGCCCATTTTCGGACTCGACGCGCTCTCCTCCGCCGCTTACGGCCCGGAGGCCGCGCTCACCCTTCTCATTCCGCTCGGCATGATGGGCGTGCACTACATCGTGCCCGTTTCGCTCGCCATCATCATCCTGCTGGTCATCGTCTTTTTCTCCTACCGGCAGACCATCGATGCATATCCCGGCGGCGGCGGTTCCTATACGGTCGCGTCGGAGAACCTCGGCACCTATCCAGGCCTGCTCGCCGCTGCCGCCCTCATGATCGACTACGTGCTCACCGCCGCGGTCGGTATCTCGGCCGGCGTGGGCGCATTGATTTCTATCGATCCTGGAGCACTACAGAAGCACACCCTTACTATCTGCCTCGGCATCCTGCTGCTGCTTACTCTGGTCAACATGCGCGGAGTGCGCGAGACTGGGGGCGCTTTTCTGCTGCCCACTTATCTCTTCGTCGGCACGCTGCTTGTGGTTATCTGTGTTGGACTGACGAAGGCGCTCATCAGCGGCGGCCACCCGCATCCCGTGGTCACGCCGCCGCAACTGCCAGCCATGACTGCGGGGATCTCGGCGTGGCTCATCCTCAAGGTCTTTTCCAGCGGTTGCACCGCCATGACCGGCGTGGAAGCCGTCTCGAATGGCGTTACCGCCTTCCGCGATCCGCGCTGCAAAACCGCGAAGACCACTCTCACCATCATCATCGCGCTGCTTATCGTGCTGCTCGCCGGCATTGCTCTCCTGTGCCGCGCTTACAGCATCGGTGCCGTCGATCCCGGATCGCCTCAATACCAGAGCGTCCTTTCCGAACTCACAGCAGCCGTCATGGGCCGCGGCATCTTCTACTACGTCACCATCGGCTCCATCCTGCTGGTGCTCTCGCTCTCGGCAAACACCGCCTTCGCCGACTTCCCGCGGCTCACCCGCGCCATTGCGCTCGACAAATATTTGCCCGGCGTCTTCATCATTCGTGGTCGGCGCCTGCTCTACTCTCACGGCATCTACGCGCTGGCCACCTTCACCGCCATCCTGCTCATCGTCTTCCGCGGCGTCACCGACCGCCTCATCCCGCTCTACGCCATCGGCGCCTTCCTTGCCTTCACTCTTTCGCAAGCCGGCATGGTCATGCACTGGCGTCGACATAAAGGCAAAGGCGTCGGCTTGCACATGTTCATCAACGGGCTCGGCGCCGTTGCTACCGGCATCACCGTCCTGGTCGTGCTTGTTGCCAAATTCACAGAAGGCGCATGGATCACGGCGGTGATGGTGCCCCTGCTCATCTTTCTGATGCTGCGCGTGAAGCGGCACTACAATCGTGTCGCCGCTGAGGTCGACGACACCACGCCGATCTGCCTGGATGACATCAAGCCACCGATCGTCCTTATCCCTATGGACCGCTGGAGCCGCATCGCAGAAAAGGGCATGCGCTTCGCCCTCATGCTCTCCGACGATATCCGCGCCATACACGTCCACACCGGTGACGATCAGGACATCGAAGACAAGGACGACGAGATCACGCCCATCTGGCAGCACATGGTCGTCGAGCCGCTAAAGGCTGCAAAGCTGCCCATCCCCAAACTCATCATCCTGCGTTCGCCGTTTCGGTACATCGTCCAACCGTTGGTCGAGCACATTCTGAAGATGGAGGCGGAGAACCCGCATCGCCAGATCGCCGTCATGGTCCCGGAGCTGGTCGTCAGCCGCTGGTGGCAAAACCTGCTGCACAACCAGCGCGCACAAGTGCTCAAGCTGCTGCTCCTGGTCAAGGGCAGCCAGCGGGTGCTGGTGATCAATATTCCGTGGTATCTGAACAAGCCCACATCGATGCCGGTCGCGAACAAACCCCGCGCTACTGCGACGAGCCGTCCTCCGGCAGCAAAGGTAGACTAACGCGTCGCGGCGCCGATTGACCCGTGTCGAAGTGCTCTGTCAGCGTGCCGTTCAGAAAGTAGTAGCCCTTCTGCGTGCTCATCTGCGCACTGCCGCGATCAATCGTTCCCGCGAAGCTCCACCACAACCCATGCACCTGCCGGGTAATGAACGTCAGCTGTGTCGGGCTGACGGTGGTCCGCGCAAAAAAATAGGTGAGCGGCGCGCCGTGATCGGACTCGCCGTCGCCCAACCGCGTCAAATATCCCTGCAGCCGGACATCATCACCGTCCCCGTTCAAGATCATCTCGATGACTTCGGCCGGATTCGGACTCAGCGCATAAGAGCCGGAAGCCTCGTTGGGAAGGTTCGAGCGGCCGGGCGGAAAGATGCCGCTCTCTGCGAGTGCCTGCTTTCGCCGCTGCAGGGCCGGCGACGAAAGCTGCTGCTGCGCGGGCGCGAAGCTGGATGCAAACGTCAGCAGTAGAAGCAGAGCCGGTATGCGCATAGGCATAACAACGCGCAACACAAAGCGAAGTCGCGCGCCGCCGTGCCGCTCACTGGCTGGCCATGCTCTTCTTCCGCGCTGCCTCAAACTCATCGCCTGCCTGCCAACCTTGCTCCGTCTTTGCTCCCGACGCAAGCCAGCCCAGATCAAAACCGAACTGCGCCATTCGCGCATCGCCCCGGAAATCCATCTCTGGTTTATATTCGTCGCTCGGCTGATGGTACCGCTCCGCGGTGTACTGTTTCACCTGCTGCTCTCCCCAGCTCGGGTCATGTCCCGCAAAGAGCGTGCCCTGCCCAATCGAAAACGCTGGAATGCCATAGCGCGCAAGCGAAAAGTGGTCCGAGCGATAGTAGTGTCCGGCGCCCGGAAATTGGTCCGGCTGAATCGTCAGACCAAAATCTTTCGCCGTGGTGGCCACCGTTGGATAAAACGTCGTCCGCTCCGCGCCCGATACTTCCGCAGATGTTGGCACGCCAATCGGCAGAAGCATGTCGTAGTTCAGATCAACCGTGAAGTCCTTGTCCGGAACCGGCGGATGCATCCCCAGGTACTCTGACCCCAGCAGCCCCTGCTCTTCCGCAGTTACGGCGGCAAAGTACACGCGATGCGGTGGCGGCGTCCCCGCCTTCGCGGCGTCGGCATAGGCGCGCGCCAGCTCCAGCAGAATGCCGCAGCCCGTCGCGTTGTCGGCCGCGCCGTTGTATATGTTGTCGCCGCCTTTCACATTCTTGTCCATGCCCAGGTGATCAAAATGCGCCGTGTACAGCACCGACTGCTGCGGCCCCGCACTCTTTGCCGCTACCATTCCCACTACGTTCTCGGAATCGAAGGATCGCTTCTCACTCACGATGTGGGCCTTCAGCCGCCACGTTGTTTCGCGGGACACAAAATGTTTCCCGGATTCATCGATCACATCATCAATGTCATACCCCGCCACCTGCGCGATCTTGGCTGCAACATCATGTTGGATCCACGCCGCCGCCTCGAGTCGCGCATTGGGATCTCCTACCAAATAACTCTTCTCGCCTGACCACGAACTCCGCACCACCTGCCACGGATAACTCGCCAGGTCCTCGCGATGAATAATGAGCGCTCCAATCGCCCCCTGGCGCGCCGCTTCCTCGTACTTGTACGTCCACCGGCCGTAGTACGTCAGCGCCGCACCCTTGAAAAAGCCTGCATCCTCCGATGGCGGCTCGTTCACGATCAGCAGTACTACCTTGCCCCGCACATCCACGCCCTTGTAATCATTCCAGTTATATTCGGGTGCATTGATCCCATAGCCCACAAACACGATCGGCGCGTCAATGTCTGCAACGGCCGCCCCTGTTTGGTTATTCGTTACAAAGTCGGCGCCATATTTCAACGTCAACGGCTCGCCCGTGTTCGGCACCAGTTGAACCGTCGTCTTATCCGGCACCGTGCGTACCGAATAGAGCGGCACCTTCTGATACCACGAACCGTTATCGCCAGCAGGCGTCAGCCCATAGGCGGCGAATTGCTCCGCGAGATACTTGGCCGCCAAGCGGTCGCCCTCGGTGCCGGGCCCGCGTCCCTCCAATTTGTCATCCGCCAGATACTTCACCGAAGCACGGATACGCTCCGGATCGATATGCTCCGCTGCCTGCTGCGCCGCCGCCGGCACACCTGCCACTTGTGGCATCGGCGAAAGCTTCTGCGCGGACATGTGCTCCGCAGTCTGCGCCAGCACCGGCGCAACCAAACTCGCAATCGTGATTGTCAGAAGGGTTTTTCTTGCCGTACTCGGTGTCATTGCTTGCGGGCTCCCTGAAGTAAAGGAAGCCTATCACCCTTTTCTGGGGCGTTACGTGCGCCTGGTCCTCGCATATCCCTCAGCCGCGCAACGCGCCGCCACTTGAAAATGCCGGGCGGCGCCTGCAATTTGAAAAGCGCTTCAGCATCACAAGTAGCAGCAATAGAGTGACACGTCTCTTGCCTGGTTCTCTTGCTTAGTTCTGAAACCTCTCTTCTGTGGGCAAGGAGTCGGATGGAGCGCGGCGAGCACAGCCCAGCGGGTAATACTTTCTGGCTTTCATCAGTGCTCTCTGTAGATATTTCCCAGCGCCCTCGAACATCGATGCGCATTCCTGACGCGCCGCGTTGCAAGTGTCTTTCGGAGAAAGCGCCGCAGTTATAATGACTGCAATATCAGTCCGCAAGGACGCTCAACGCGCGCCCCTATGCTGCAAGCCATAGGGAGTTTGCATGCGGCACCTTCTGGTGCCAGGACGATGGTCCACGCAAGCAAATGGATCGTCGAATTCTTTCAACCGCGCGCAAGAAGCGTGCCACTCTCACCATTCACAACCAGTAACGGGGGTTAATACTGTCGTCACGTTTCGCCACTGCTCCTAGAAGGAATACCCTTACCGATACAGTTCACAGCGCCAACTTGGAGGAGAGGGTCCCATGAAGCGTCAGCTCGCATGTGCCTTGGTACTGCCCTCACTTCTCCTCTACCTCGGTGCCTGTGGCAGCGGCAGTTCTAGTTCTGCTTTAACCGATGTCGACTCCATCTCGTTGAGCTGCGCTCCTTCCACCGTTGCGGTGAAAGGAACGACCCAGTGTACTGCCAAAGTGTCGGGGACAGGAGACTACAGCTCCGCTGTTAGCTGGTCCGCAAGCGCGGGCACAGTGAACACCAGCGGCGTATTCACGGCCCCGGCCTCAGTTGGCAATGTGACCTTGATCGCGACCAGCACGCAGGATCCCGTGATATCGGGCAGAACTGCCGTGAACGTGCAGGCATCTTCCTCTACGATTGCATCCGTCTCCGCGGCATGCAATCCGGCAACTATAAACAGCGGTGCAACTTCGCAGTGCGCTGCGATAGTGAAAGGCACAGGAAATTTCAGCTCCGCAGTCACCTGGTCTGCCAGCGCTGGCACTGTGAGTTCAGCCGGACTCTTCACTGCGCCCGCGGCAGCAGGCGCCGTAAACATAACGGCGACGAGCGTTCAAGATACGACGCAATCGGGCAAGGCGACGGTCAGCGTGCAATCGCAGACGCCACTGCCGTCTCAGAGCAAGCACATCGTCATGGTAATGGAAGAGAATGCCGGCTACGCGAGCGTGGTGCGCAACGGCAACTGGCCGCATCTGAATACCCTGATCAACAATGGCGCGCTGGCGACTAACTACTACGCTAACTCGCATCCCTCTATTGGCAACTACTTCATGCTAACCACAGGACAAGTGCTGACCACGGATGACAACTCCACCAAGGTCTGGAACGTAGACAACATAGCCCGCAGAATGCTCGCAGCGAATATCCCCTTCAGGATTTATGCAGAAGGTATTACGGAAGGCTACGTTGGCGGAAATACCGGACTCTATCTCATCCGGCACAATCCGTTTGCCATGCTCTCCGATATCGCGAATAACCCGACCGTCGCGAATCAAACCATCTGGCCCTTCAGCCAATTCGCCACCGATCTGGCCAATGGTACGCTGCCGGAATTTTCCTTCATTGTTCCCAACATTGATGACGACGCGCACACTGGAACTCCCCTCCAGGCAGACTCCTGGTTGGAGACAAACGTCGTCACTCGCCTGTCCAACGATCCCGCATTCCAATCAGGCGGCGACGGCGTTTTGATCGTGGACTTCGACGAAGCGGCCACTACCGATGCGACGCATGGCGGTGGACATATCCCCGCCGTTTTCTGGGGTCCAATGGCGAAGGTCGGCTACACCCAGACATCCACCACGCTTTACCAGCACCAAAGCATGCTGCGCACCGTGATGGACACGCTCGGATTGACCCCTGCTCCGGCTGCGGCGGCAACAGCGCCATCGATGTCTGAGTTTCTGAAATAAGCCATGCGAGTGTTCACGCCATGCAGCCAGTGCGGCGCAGCACCTTGAGCGTCAGCCCGGTAAGCGCTCGCTGTGGGAGGTCGCTCACCGGCACCCATTCGCCCTCAAAGCTCTGTGAATCTCCACCCTGCACCACATACACATCCACCACATGATTTGTAACCGTGATGGCATGCCGCACTGTGAACTGCGGCGAGTCATCCGACCGTGGCTCATACACCGGTAGCTCCCACATCCCCGCCATCAACGATGCGTCTGCCCCGCGCTGTGCCAGGCGTACTTGCTGGCCCGCGCCTATTCCACGCAGCCACACCACGCGCGCACTACGCAGCCGCTGCTGCGGGGGGCGCGCCGGCATTGGATGCTCGCCGCGCGTGCGGCACCACGGCTGCCAGCAACACCCCAAACACAATGGCGCACGCGGAAGGCATACCGTCGCACCCAGTTCCATGATTCCTTGATTGAAGTTCCCCGGCTGCTGCTCATCCACCAGAGCCTTTGCAAATGTGCGTACGCGAGTTGCAAAGCCGCTCGCCGACGCCGACCAACCCGACACCCGCGCCAGGACTCGCTCCACATTTCCATCGACAACGGCCACCGGCTCGCCAAAAGCAATGCTCGCCACCGCCGCAGATGTATAAGCGCCTACGCCCGGCAACGCCAACAGACCCGCTGCTGTGCGAGGCATAGCGCCGGCTAACTCGTTCGCGACAACCTTCGCTGCACGATGGAGCATGCGCGCCCGCCGGTAGTAACCCAGCCCACTCCACAATGCGAGTACCTCCGGTTCGGTCGCGCGGGCGAGCGCCTGCACATCGGGGAATGCTTCGAGAAATCGCCGGTAATGGTCCAGCACCGCAGCCACGCGCGTCTGCTGCAGCATGATCTCCGAGACCCAGATGCGATATGGATCACGCGTCGTGCGCCACGGCAGATCGCGTTTGTGTGCGCTATACCAGGCCAGCAGGGCAGTGCGCATCTCTTCTACGGCGAGCGCTTCCCCGGCCGGCCGTGCAGCTTCCAGGGTTTTAGCTGCAGTTGCCATTGCCCACAGTGGTCAAGTCGTGCACCGTCAGCAAATATCCGCCATAAGCCTTGTTGCCGGCTTGTTTGTCCTTTGCTGCATTGCCGGTGGGCTGCGGCTGCTGCCACACGGCGAGCGCGCTCAGCTTTTGCGGACGCCCGTCGCAAGCCGCGCTCACCTGCGCCGCCACTGCCTTCTGCGCCTGTATCTCTACCGCGTAGGCCAGGTTCATATCATTCACCGCCGGTGTCAGCGCAAGCTCGCTCACCTGCACGCCCCGGATCACCAGTGACTGCAGCCATGGCACAACCTGTGTCCGCGGAATCACCTGCCCATTCACTCGCCAGACCGCATTCGGCGCCAGAAGCGCATTCGCCCGCACCCACTTACCTTGCTCTACATCCTGCCAGAAGATGCGATCCACTTGTTCCGCACTGGTGGTCTGTGTCAGGGAAGGCTGCTTCTGATCGGGAAACACCGTGCACCCGGTAAGCGCCGTAACGGAGAGAGCGCACAGCGCAGCGATCGCGCACACAACGGCATGCGTCCTGCCATGCACCATAGGTCCTGCGCTCATCCGCATATCCGCTAGCGTAGCAGTCCCTTGCTGTTCAGGCGAAAGGCATACACCGTCGCCGCGATATGCAGTATCAGGTTGGTTCCTCCCAGCAGCAGCGCACGTAGTCCAGCGTGCGTCGGGACCTGGGAATAGCGATGCAGCAGCGGCGGCCAGGAGATCGCGCAGAGCCCGGCCACCAGCACCGTAGATGCCAGCAGGAGGCCCGCACCAATTCGCCGCATTGCCACCAGTAGCCATGCCGCCACCGCTGTCAGCAATCCGTTGAGATCGGCCAGAGCCAGCGAAGCCAGCGCTGGCGCCACACCAGCAAGCTGGTGCCGCATCTCCGGCGTGAGCCGGAAGAACACGACATAGAACAGACTGCCCAGGGAGTAGAGACAGATCGCCGTGAAATAGATCGCGATGATGTATACGCCGGCTGGCCTCCTCGGGCGCATCTCCAGCTCGCTCAAATCCGTGTTGGCCATCGCACAAGTATTTCACGGCCGGATTCACATCCAGACGCAACAAAGGCCGCCATTGCCGGCGGCCTTCGCAGGTTTTTGATTGGCAGCGAGCTAGTCGCCCATCACCGGCTCTTCGCTCTCGACCCGAACCTTTGGAGCAGGCTTGATCGCGTCGAGCGATACCAATCCTTCGACCGGCTTCTCGCCCAGCACGTGCTCCTTGTAGAGCCGTGCCATCTTCGCGCTCTCCGCATCGCTCTTGATCTTGGCATCGCGCGCGCGGATCTTCTCCTCGCGGCTGTTCTTCGCAATGCCGAGTTTGTCCAGTGTGTCATTGGCCGCGGCGTTCACGTGTGTCTCATTCAGCACCAGGTCGTACTTGTCCTGTGTGTCGAGGCCCACCTTCTTGCCGCCCGCGAAGATCTCATGCCGGCCATGCTCGTCGTACCACTTGGTGAGCGTCGCCGTCATGTGCATCTTCTCGATAATGTTCCGCCAACCCACGCCCGTGTTGTACGCGCAGAAGCTGATCTCGCCCTCCTGCGTCGCGTACGGGATAATGCACTGCTCGGTGCGGCGGAAGTCATAGTTGAACAAGTCCTGGAACCACATGCCTGCGATAAACAGGAAGTTCCAGCGATCCGCGCGGCGCTTCTCGATATCTGCCATGGTGCGGTCGCCAGTCACCTTGCCATAGTTGCGGCCGGTCGCGCCAAAGCACTTATCGAACTTCTGCAGCAGGTCCATAATCCGGAAGTGTGTCGGCGACTTCCTCGGATCGTAGTTGCGGAGCAGCGCCAGCGCCACACCCACCACGGAGAGGAACTTGCCGCGCGCCGCATCGTTCACCTTGGCAACATCCTTCGCCAGGCGATCGGCATTCAGAAAGGCCGTCACCGGCACGGCTTCCTTGGTTTCCTTGTCGATCATCAATGCCATGCCGATGCCGCAATTCGGGTGGCAACCGCAGGAAAGCTGACCCCAGTCCGCGTTCGGCCCGTGTACCAGATCGGCCCAGTCGGAGAAGGTGCTCATGAAGCTGATGGGGAACCAATCGCGCTCGGGAATGCCCATGCCCGTCTGATCGCGCACATCATGCGCCAGATGGCTCAGCGTATAGCGCTGCGCGTGCCGACGCTCGTCGCTCACCTCCTCGTCGCGACCGGTAAAGCTCACCGGCTGGAAGCTCAGGAAGTTGATCTTCTTCGGGTTATTGAGCGCGAACTCGATGATGTGGCCGACCTGCTCGTTGTTGATGCCGTTCACGATCGTCGTGACCGGCACGATGTCTACGCCTGCCTCGTGCAGGTTGTGGATCGCCTGCAGCTTCACATCAAACGCATTGCCAACCTTGCGGTGCGAGTTCGCCGCGTTGCCGATCCCGTCAAACTGCAGGTACGCATAGCGCAGACCCGCTTCCGCAGCGGCACGGCAGAACTCCTTCGACTTGGCAAACTCAATGCCATTGGTCGCCGCCTGCACCGAGTTGTACCCCACCTTGCGCGAGTAAGCTACGGCATCCAGGAAGTACGGCGACAGCGTCGGCTCGCCGCCCGAGAACTGCACGGACATCTGACGACGCGGCTTGATTGAGATCGCGTTGTCCAGCATGGTCTTGATCTCGTCCCAGGTCAGTTCGTGCACGAAGCCTACCTGATTCGCATCCATGAAGCACGGATCGCACATCATGTTGCAGCGGTTCGTCAGATCGATGGTCAGCACCGATCCGCGTCCATGCGTCACCGTCGAGGTGCCGTGGTTGTGCAGCTTCTCGTCGTTATGCGCGCGGATGTCACGACCCGGAAAGACCTCTTCCAGGTGCTTGAAGAACTTGGTGTCGATCGACATCACGTCTTCAAAGTGCCCATGCTTGGGGCAGTCCTTTACCATCAGGATCTGGCCATCGCGCTCGATGATCTGCGCCTTGATCTCGCCTACCTTCTCGTTTAGCAGAATCTCGTGCGGCAGCTTGCCGTCAATGATCTGCTGGCGGATCTCCGGCACGCACTTGGGGCAAAGCGAGTCGGTTGTACGGGGCCACCCCAGCGGCGGCTTCTCCTTCTGGTAGCTCTTCAAAAGCGGTTTATCGGACCACTTCGGCGTAAATGAAGCGTTTGGCTTGATGCTGTTCAGCTTCTCAAAGACGGTCCACGCGCCCTGGGCAGCAATGGTTACAGCCCGCTCTGCGTATTTAACGGCTTTCGACATTCAAATCTCCTGTGTTTGAGCCTGCAGGCTCCACTCCAGCATCCCTTCCCGTTTTGAAACGGGGTGGTTTATCTCATTGAATCTAGAGCCAACTGCAGTATCTGCAACAAGAATCCCGCGATGGGTCAGGCGGTACTCTTTCAGCATCAGGCTACTTCGCCGGTGACAAACCATAAACCCAGGTGGGCTGAATGGCGAAAAACCGCACTTAAATGGACATGTGGCCCTGCGGATGGTGCAGGCAACCCTTTGGCAAGTTGCTCATCCGGAACCCGTTACTCCCCAGATTCCGGTCCCCTTTTTCCCGTTCTGCCACCGCCCGAAACGCCAGTCCGGCGATTACCCGTAAGCTATTTCCGCGATTGCTAACCCAGCCAGGTACCTGCTAATGCCACCTCACTTCGCTGCCACGTAAATACCCAGCCCGATCATCCCGACTCCGGAAGCCGTGCGCTGCCTCCGCGCAAACCTCTCGTCGTTTTTCAGCTTTCGCGCCAACGCGCTCGCAGACATCACCACCACCAGATCCGCGCACGTATTCAACGTCACCGAAACAGTTCCCAATACCAGGAACTGCAGCACTACATGCCCTCTCGACACCGACACGAACTGCGGAATGAATGAGAGGAAGAACAGAGCCGTTTTGGGATTCAGCACCTCGGTTGCGATTCCCTGCAGGAACGGGCGAGATCCGCCGCCCTTGTCCATTGCGGGCTGTGGAGCCAGGTTTCGATTGCGAATCATCGCAATCCCCAGATAAATCAGGTACGCCGCTCCCACATATCGCACGATCTGGAATGCTGTCGCCGAAGTCGCCAGAATCGCCGACAGGCCCAGCGCCGCCGCCAGAACGTGAATCGAACCACCGGCAAAGGTCCCTAGCGAGGAAAGAATCCCTTCGCGTCGTCCGCCGTTCACCGTGCGCCCAAGCACATACAGCATGCCCGGTCCCGGCGTCACCGCCAGCACCAGCGCAGCCGCACCAAACAGAAAAAAGCGAGTCCCTTCCATCATTGCGACCCTCGATCTTGGAATAATTCTAGGGGGCAAGAGCCACATAGCCACGAATGAAGGATCAATCGCGCCAGCCATCCACTCGGCTCCGCAACTAGCGCCATTATTATCAAACCCCAAACGGCTGCAGCTTATGATTCATCTCGGGTCGCTCACACGCGCACCGGCTGAGCGAATCTGGCAAAGATCCTGCGAAGGCTCAGAGCGCCGAACCGATGGGGCAAACTCCGGATCGATCCACCACCGCGCGAGCACGCTCCATGTACGCGCCTTGTCATAGGCTCGGACAGCACAGTGATACCCGCTGGCAATCTCCCTCTCTATGGGCGCCAGCGAAGGCGCTGCGCCCGGGGCAGTCATCAGCGCCAGCAGGATTCCGGCGAATGAACTTGTGGCGAAGCTCCTTGTTGATTTCATTGTTTTTCTCCCTCTGCATGTATGTCGATTGAAGGAGCAGGAATTCGACATTCTTCATGAACTTTTTCAAGCGACAACGACCGGTGCGCATGAGCTTAGGCGTGGCGCAGTTCCCGGTCAGTGCAATGACAGACGATGTTCGGAGGGAATTGTTCTACAGTGCGATCGGAAAGGGAGGCGGCCCGACCGTGCTATCTCGCATTTGCGCTGATCGGGCGCATCTCGCAGACATTATCGGGCTTCGCGCCAGGTTGCTGGTCGCGAACCGAAGGAGCATACTCCGGCTCGATCCACCACCGTACGATGGTGCCCCAAATGCGAGCTCTGTCGTAGACGCGCACCGCCGCATGATAGGAAGTTGCCAGTTCGCACGCGATGCAGGGAAGCGAACGTGCGGCGCCGGCAGTCAACAGGAATGCCAGAAGAATTCCGGCTGAGGATGTTGTCGAGAAGCTCCCGTTGGGTCTCATTGCTTCTTCCCTCTCTACATGTATGTCGGTCGAGGGAGGCCGGATTCGACATTTTCTAGACTTTTTTAGCCACGGACGCCGCAGTGTGACAGTGGCGTGAAAATCAAGGCGCGAGCGGCCAAACACAGCGAATCCCGGCAATCCGCGTCGGAGATGCCTTCGGCTCGGACGGCGAGTAAGTCAAAGCGCCTTCTCAAACACGGCCGAGGTCTTCACGCGCGCATATCCATCTCGCAGATAGAAGGCATGCGCGCGCTCCCGGATCACATTCGAACGGACCCGAATTCTTGTAATCCCAAGATCCCGCGTCCAATCCTCGGCCGCCTTGCAAAGCTCGCCACCAATCCCACGGTTCCGCGTCGCTTCGGAAATCACCAGCCCGCCAATCAGCGCCACCGGGTCGGTCTGCAAGTGGTACTCGATGCTCAGATCGATCCATCCCACTACCTCGCCGTCCAGGCACGCCACTAGCACCGCACGATGGGCGTCACTGGCTATCTGCTCCATTCTCCGGAGCATGCTCTCCCGGTCTGCCGGATAACCCAGTTCTGCAGACAGCCTCAGGGCCGCATCGGTGTCCTCTGGTTCGAGCGGTCGAATAGTTACAACCATCACTGAGGTCCTGCCAAGACTGGATTTTCAATTCCGGTGTCTTCGCCTTTTATTTGCCTTTTGGCGCGGCAAGTTTTAGGCTGAACCCATGTCACCCGAGCGCGAAATCGGTGGGTTCCTTCAGTCACCGGATTGGCCGAAGATGGGGCCGTCCATGCTTATCGCCAGTTGCCTGATTCTGGCTGTCCGTACCGCCAAATGGGCGCCTCGAGAGAGCGGCGATACCACCAGCGACCGCGAACTGGAAGTCGAGGTGGATAACGCCCTCGTCCTGGCCAATCGTGTGTTCGGTGCGCTTCTCGCCCGGCACGAAAGCCTCTTTCCGCACACACGCGAGCCGTGGTTCCAGCCGAAGGACGAAGACGTTCCCAAATAAATCTGCAGAAAACGGAGCGAAGCCGCAGGAGCGAAGACCAGACAAGCTCTCGACCCGTACTGAAGTGAATCGGGTCAGAACCTTCAGGCCGCGCGCCCGCGTCAGACCTGCATCACTTCCTTCTCTTTATTCCTCGAGAGCTCTTCCATTCGCCTGATCTCTTCATCGGTCAGCTTCTGGATCTCCTCCAGCGCTCGCTTCTCCTCGTCTTCAGATATCTGCTTCTCCTTCGCCGCTTTCTTGATCGCCTCGTTGCCGTCACGCCGCACATTGCGGACGCCGGTGCGATGCTCCTCGAGCACGCGGTTCAACTGCTTCACCACATCCCTGCGCCGCTCTTCGGTCATCGCGGGGATCTTCAGCCGCACCACCTTGCCGTCGTTCTGCGGGTTGAAGCTCGAGTCCGCCGTCCGCAGCCCCTTCTCGATCTCCGCAATTGCCGATGGATCGAACGGCTGGATCAGGATCGTCTGCGCATCTGGAATCGAAAGCTGTGCTACCTGGTTTAATGGCATCTCCGAGCCGTAGTACAGGACGCGCACGTGGTCCAGCATCTGTATATTCGCGCGCCCGGTCCGTGTGGAGGCCAGGTTCTGCCGGAAATCATTCACGGCCTTGTCCATGCGCGCCTTCAGTTGCTGGTGGACCGCCTTCAGCGCCGGAACGCTGGCCATCGTCGAAACTGCCATGGTCTTTCTTCCCTCCTCGTGACAAACCTAGATTCTAAAGCGTCTTCCCGATTGCTGTGTCCGGTCATATTCGGAAAAGGCTTTGCTTTCAGGCTGGAAGGGGCCACGGAGCGGGTTTCGTCTTTGCGATCAGAAATTCGAGTTTGCCGCCTCGCTCGTGAGCTCGATGCCGCCGCGGAGTGGCGTGGACTCCACCGAATCGCCGACCTGTATCGTGAATTTCCCGGGATCGATGGTCCACTTTGCCGTATTCGGGTTCCAATAGGCGAAGGCGCGCGCATCGAGTCTCACCGAGACATGCTTTGTTTCGCCTGGCGCCAGCTCCACGCGTTCGAAACCCTTCAGCTCTCGTTCCGGCCGCTCGATGTTGGCGTGCTCATCTGACACGTATACCTGCGCCACTTCGGCACCTTTGCGCGAGCCGGTATTCGTCACATCGAATGTGACACTTACTTGAGGATTCGCGCCAGCCGACTCCGGGCTCTCCGCCAGGTTCGCGAACTTGAACGTCGTATACGAGAGCCCATAACCAAACGGAAAGAGCGGCTTGACACGGTTGTGCTCGTAGCCGCGATAACCCACAAAGATACCCTCCTTGTAGACCACCCGCTTCGTACCGGGCTCCGGATAATAGTTCGCGTACGTAGGATTGTCTTCGGCATGCCGCTCAAACGTGGCCGGAAGATGGCCCGAGGGATTGACGTCGCCCAGCAGGATCTCTGCCAGCGCCTGGCCGCCATCCTGCCCGCCGTACCAGGTCTCGAGCAGCGCCGGCACATGATCGAGCCATGCATTCGAATCTACATTGCCGCCTGATGTAATCGCCACGATCACCTTTTTGTTCGCCGCCGCCATCGCCTGGATCAGTTCGTCCTGTCCATAGGGAAGCGCGAAGGTCCGATCGCCGCCCTCGCTTTCGCTCGACGCTTGAAAGCCCGCTGCCACCACCACTGCATCCGCCTTTGCGGCCAGTACCTTCGCCCGCTCATTCACGATGCTCTTCGCATCCACAATGGCCAGCCGCAAACGGCCGCCAATAACGAACGTCTGGCGGTCCTCGACCACCAGCTTATGCGGGCCCGCGGAGAGTTCCACTGTCAACTGCGGCTCGAAAGCGCGAAGCAGGTCCCAGTTGTCGATGATGAGCTTGCTGTCCAGATACACGCGATTCCCGGAGCCCTCGCCCGAACCCTGCAATGCGACGATGTATTTCCCTGCCGTGGGTGCGTTGTAATAGCCGGTGAAGCGGTGTGACACATGCACGTCCGGGGCAGACATGAGCGTCTCTATAGCATCCGAATTGCCGAGCGAATCCCAGCCCAGCCCAGACACGTTGACGTGGGTAACCACTGCCTTCTTTTCCGGCTGGCCAGAGAGGTCTGGGTTCTCGTAGCCTTCGAAGGATAATCCGGGTTCGCCGCCATTTGGCTCAGTTGTGAAATCGGTATCGTGCGCCAGCTCAGAAATGGTTGGCAAGCCGCGATCGTAGTACACCGTAGCCGTCCCGCCGAGAGCATCCGTAAGCCCTTCCAGCGGACTTACGGTATGGAACGGCATAACGCCAGCACTACCGCCGGCCACCGGAGCGCCCGGATATGCGTTCGGCCCGACGACCAAAATGCTCTTGATCTCCGATTTATTCAGCGGCAACAGATCGCCCTCATTCTTCAGCAGCACAGCAGACTCTCGCGCCGAGTCGAGCGCCGCCTGGTTGTTGCTTCGATCCACATACGAGATCGACGTGTCCGCCTGATCGCGATCCAGCCATCCGAACATCACTGCGGTAGAGAGGATGTGCCGTACCTTCTCATCAATCGTTGCTTCGGAGACCTTGCCAGCCTTGATGGCCGGCTCCAGAATCTTGCGATTCATGTGATCGCCCTTCGGCATCTCGATATCGAGGCCGCCGTTTGCCGCCGCGACACCATCGTAGGTCGCGTCCCAGTCGGACATCATGGTGCCCTCGAAGCCAAGCTCCTTGCGCATGATTTCGATATTCAGCGTCGGGTTCTGCGTCGAGTGCACGCCGTTGACGAAGTTGTACGAATCCATGACCGCGCCAACATGCGCCTTCTTTACTCCGGCCTCGAAAGCCGGCAGATAGATCTCGTGCATGGTGCGCGCATCGATGATCGAGTCGGAATCGTGGCGCAGGAATTCGGAGTTGTTGCCCATGTAGTGCTTGATGGTCGAGCTGACACCCTGCTCCTGCATGCCGGTGATGTAGCCAACAGCGATGTTCGTCGCAAGAAATGGATCTTCCCCGAAGTATTCAAAGTTGCGGCCATTCCGCGGTGAGCGATAGATGTTCACGCCCGGGCCCAGCATAAAATCCACGCCGCGGGCCCGCGCATCGCGCCCAATGCCGGCGCCCACGCGACGGGCCAGCTCGCGATCCCAACTCGCCGCCAGCCCAATACCGCCAGCGTAGGTCGTCGAAGGAAATCCCGAATTCGAGCGCACGCCGACAGGCCCATCCGACATCTCCAACGCCGGCAGATGCAGCCGCGGCACAGCCCGCACGGCGAAGCCAGTGCCCCCGATATAATCGATCTTCTCGTCGAGCGTCATCTTGTGGACGATCTCGTCGATGTGCTGCCGGTCAGCAGAAGTCAGCGGGTGGGGCGCTTGCGCCAGCATGGCGGGCACAGCGGAGAAACTCGCAACAAGAATCAGGCGGGAAAGACGGCAAAGCAGAGGCAAACGATTGAGCATCACGGCCCTCGAACAAGAACGGGTCCGATGTTAGTAGCTGGAGCTGCCAGATGGCAAAGAAGCCGGAAACCGCTAGTAAAGGATTTCCTTAAGTTCTTCTTCAGAATGGAACGCCGCAGCACGGGCGCATCCCGTTTGTCCCTTCCATACCGCGAGGATCCCAAGCGCTCCGCGCACCAGATCAGCATTCTCGAGTTGCTCAAATCGAATCAATGCTTCGCGTGCAAGTTGCTCGATCGCTGATTCGTATTCGGTCCAAAGCCAATCCGGAACTGGAGGATTTCCCCCTGATCGCCGGGCCACTTCAATTAGAATCACGAGCGTTAATGCGTGAACGTTCAGAGGAGAGTGCTTCAGAGCAATCTTTACGATCTGTGGCACAGCAGCATAAGAAGCATCGCCGACATCCCCTTGATGAAACAACTCTTCGGTCAGCAGCCCCCAATTCTTTGGAGAAGGATCACGCTCGATCTGACTGAGGAGAGGTCTCGGATCGAACGGAACTCTGTACCCACCGCAAAGCTGCTGCCAACGTGGATCATCCAAACTCA